>NZ_CP009503.1:1909540-2227796 GCF_000969965.1 Methanosarcina sp. WWM596 | reverse complement strand
CGGTTCGGAGTTCATTCAAGCGTTGTTCTAATTGCTGTTTCATAATAAATCCTTCTTAAAGGGGATTTTCCCACATTTCTCCTTTGAAACACAATTTTTATATTGTGCAAATTATAAATTTGTGAAATTGATCAGCCTATACAAAGCATCTTCAGGGATATACTGAATTCAAACCCATAAGAACCATAAGAAATATTGTTCTCTCTAGATAGGGTTACATCCATCTTTCCTGCATCCGAACAATTAATACTTCCATTTAAAGTAGTAAACTTGGTTTGTGAATCTGATCCGTCCCCACTTCGGCTAGGTTCAACGTCATAACCTTCAATAGAAAACAAATATTTTGGAACAGTAGAAATAATAGGTCTTTTAAAAGTTTTGATGTTAAGGAAATGTAAAAACACCTCAAACTTTGTACCTTCAATATGCTTGGGAGTCCAGATTCCAAAAATCGTACTTCCATCGGATGAAATCCTGTTAAAACCTTCATTATAATTTTTTTCCCGAACTAATGTGAACCCTCCATAGAATAATATCAACTTGGGTACAAATCCAATACTTGTACTTTTTGTTGTCTCTGAACTTTTTAAATCATTATTGGTAAAAGAGAAAGTCACCACATTTTGTATAAAATGCGCCGCAGTAAGATCGGTAATTGCGGAGCCTTTGCCCACAAACTCGATAGCTTCAACTGTCCCTTTTACTTCCAATTTTGCAGTTTTACTAGCGGTTCCGATGACGACGTTGCCACTAGAATTCCAATAAAGAGCTGTCTTTTGTCCGCCGTAAGTTGTTCCTAAAGCGCCGCCACCATAACCGAATACCATGGGCCCGTCGATACTTTCACTATATCCAATACCATGATTAAAGTCTCCGGCTTCTCTAAGCCAGATATTGTTGTTGTTGACCCTGATATCTCCATTAACATCCAGCTTAGCTGATGGACTGTTTGTCCCGATGCCGACTTTGCCGTCGCTAGTAATTCGAAGCCTCTCTGTCAACTTATTCTGGACTTGCCCTGGGTTTTTTGTGAAAAATGCCATATGAGATGAAAACTTTCCATCGTCAATTGCTTGCAAAGAAGCAGCAGGGTAGATCACGTCATGGGAGACGGCCACATCTTCATCGGAAACGGCCACATCTACGTTGTTGATGTGGAAATCAAGGCTCAAGACCGCACTTTGCTCGTAACTTGTTAAACTCAGGCATTTTCCATCTTTGCTAACTATATCTAGTGGGGTATTAGGATTTGTCGTCCCGATGCCGACTTTGCCGTCATTATTTATTCGAAGCCTTTCAACCAAATCATTCTCTTTTTTTCCTGGTTCTTTTGTGAAAAATGCCAATTGAGAGGACCAATTACTATCAATCGCTTGCACAGAAGCGGTAGGATAGAGCGGCAATCCTGCATCGTGACTCTGGAAATCAAGCCTCACGGTGCCACCACCCTTACTTGCATTAGAATATTGTAACATTAAGCAGTTACCATCATCGTTTTTTAAATGGAGTAATCTCTGAGGGTTTGTTGTCCCGATGCCGACGTTGCCATCTTTATAAGAAATCCCACCTGCAACACTAGTCCATTGACTGCTCTTGATATTTTCTAATTCTGATCCATCTCCTATAAACTTGGTCGCTTTAACTGTCCCACTTACTTCCAATTTTTCAGATGGTTTATCTATCCCGATGCCGACATTGCCATTGCTAGTAATCCGAAGCCTTTCAACCATCGAATTACGTGGGCGTAAAGTCGGATTAGTAGGGCTTACCTCATCTGATATGACTTCTGGTAGGATTTCCTCCTCTGATAGAAATTCCTCCTCTGGTAGGATTTCCTCAGCTGATAGGATTTCCTCCTCTGGTAGAACTTCCTCAGCTGGTAGGATTTCCTCAGCTGGTAGGATTTCCTCCTCTGATAGGAATTCTGGTGGGACTACTGGTGGGACTACTGGTGGGACTACTGGTGGGACTACTGGTGGGACTACTGGTGGGACTACTGGTGGGACTACTGGTGGGACTACTGGTGGGACTACTGGTGGGACTACTGGTGGGACTACTGGTGGGACTACTGGTGGGACTTCCTCAACGACCTCTGATTCAAATGTGAAAAATGCCAAATGAGATGAAGACTTCTCAGCATTAATTGCCCGAATAGAAGCTGTAGGAGCGGTAGAATTGTCTACATTTCCGCTGGAAGTCATGAAATCAAGAACCATAGCTCTCTCTTCATCTTCTTTGGAGCTTCTTAAAAGCAGGCTTTGACCACTATTGCTAGCTTTGACTGCTCCTATTACCTCTAATTTTTCAGATGGTACAGTTGTCCCGATACCAACGTCTCCATCTATTATTAAATGCTTGTCAAAATGAATACTGTTACTAACAACATAGCTATCTATACTTCCCTTTACTTCGCATTTATTTTCGTTTCCAGGTACTGAATCTTTTTTCTCTGTGGCAGACCAGTCTTCTAAAGTAACGAAATGATTAGACCTAAAATAGTATGTCGTTCCACCGCCTCTCAGCCACACAATAAACCTACTCTGGATACCGTTCCTATATCCGGCTATAAATTGAGTACTGCTATTGTATATTTCTGCACGACATACTTCGCTGCCATGGCCCCAATTGTTAGAATGAACATAAAACTTGCTGGTTAACGAACCTTTCCATTCAGAATCAGTGTGGACATTTGGTCTATTAATCTCCAATATCAGGGGACCGTCTCCCCAATCATTATCCCAAAAGAATATTGGATAAAACTTATCTAAATCGCCCTCAACTTTGAAACTACTAATTGCTGGTTTTGACTGGACGGCTGTAGCTTTAATAGCCCCGTTCACTTCTAACTGATTTGCTTCTTTGCAGGTCAGCTTTGGCCACTCTTTTGATGGTATCTGATCATTTTTAAAAATCAGACTCTTTATTGTTAATTTATCCTTTCCTCTCCCTTCCCTCAAATCTTCAATATCTTCATCTCGAATTTCACTTTGTTCTTTTGTCCTTGTTATCCTTGCAAGATCATAATAATGATGATATGCGAGCTCCGTCATCTTAATACTCATTGCTTTTGCATAGTCAATAATCCAGAGACCGTCTATCTGGGCAATACTGTCGACTGCCCCCTGGAAGACCTGGTTGACATGGACTTTCAGGACAACAACACGGTCTTCACCCTGGACGTCATCGAGTTTGACTTCCCACGTACTTTCGACGGTTCCAACTTTAATAATTTCTTCTCTGACCTTTTGCCCATTTTTGTTGAATTCGAGTGAGACTTCCTTATTATCTACATCTACCTGCTTGACTTGGAGAGTGTAGCCCTTACCCATGTCTATTTTTTCTCCAGACTTGTAGGCGTGCTTTTCGTTGCTGTTAAGAAGAAGCTTGGCGAACTTAACAGCGTCAGGTTTTAGTGGAATGTCGTCAGGATTCAGTGGAACATATTCTTCTGCAAAGCAGTTAAGAACAGGATATTTACCCCAATCTTTATACTTATAGTCAACATATTTTGTGGTGATATCGTTATTCTGCTTTGCAGGCGGCTTTTCTCCCTTACTACCTTCATCGACCCTGACGCACCATGCAAGCTTGTGTCTTATGGCAGTCTCTTCATTCAGATCCTGTGGATTTTTAAGTTGGTCATTTTCTCCTTGGCTCCTTATTTCCTCAATCCATACATCCAGATACACAGTATCTTCCCTGCCAACTGGCACGGGCCCTAAGTCCGGAGTAGTTTCATGTATGCTTTTTTGATCCGAGTAACTGCTCACAGAATTATCGTAAAGCTCCGGGTCATTTACTACTTCAAATCCGTCTACCATGCAGCGTCCTTTCCCAATTAGGAAATTGTTGGCTGATGGATTGCACGCACTGATCTTAAACCCGTCATCAGGAGACCCGTTGCCTATGTACTCCCTCCGCGTTATCATTTCCTCGTAACGCCTTATGTCTTCAAGCTCGTTCCAGTCCCTGTCCAGCAGAGGTACACCCTGTTGCAGGCGTACTCCAATGTATCTTTTCTTAGGGTCAAAGGTATCCTTTTTATCGTTTGTAAAATTCCCTTTTTGATCGTTATCTTCCATCCAGTATGATTTGCCCATGAGACCTGCTCCGTGATCTAAATTTGATTGAAGTTATCCAAAAATAAATTTGTTAATAAACAACGCTCTATGCTCTCATTTTCTTCATCAATCCTGAGTTCTATCTATTACTTATCAGATCAATCAATAAAAATAGAATAAGTAAAATCCAGTGACACTAAATCGGTAAATAACTGATTTTTATGAAAATATCAAAGTTATAGAGACAATTGAGGAATCCTGAAAAAATTGTTTCCTTAAAAGAGTATCCATTAAATGCATTTTTCAGTAAAAGCTTGCTAATTAGCTGTGTAAATTAATTCAATCCATTAGAATCAGGAAAATTGAGTTACGTCGCTAGAATCGTTTTTTAAGAGGATTCAGTACCAAATATTATTATAAGTCAAACTTGGTTAATTGGAAACGTCAATTTTATTGTTCTTGTTAGTGTCATATCCTGTTCTTTCGTAATAGTGCCATGTGTAGCATAATTTACAAAAAAAATCTTGGTTTCCTTTATTGTTTCCTTATTTTTCTCCTCATTTGTTTCCTTGTTTGTCTCCTCGTTTATTTCCTCATTTGTTTCTGTCTCTAGATCATAATATCCTAGTAAGGCAAATTCTTCGAATTTTAAAGAATCGTCACAATCGGGGATATTTTTTTCAAATGTTATGCTTATTCTTAACATATTTGTAACTGTCTTTGAAACTGTTTCTTCTTTTGTTTCTTTATCAACGCTCAAATATTCCACTTCACCGTCAGTGATTTTCTTTGCCCACACCCAGTTATCTGCATCACTAGCATTAAGACATTTATTCCACTCAGATGTATTCGGTTTTACACCTGTCTGTTTTACAGAATCAAAAAATTTGACGACCTTCGTTTGAAAATCATCTGAATTATTGCTGCCGCAGCCAACTGCTATATACTCTATTCCGATACCTACAGGTTTGTTATCTGCATCTTTAAAATCTTTCTTCATTAAAGCAGCCAGGAAACAGCCGAAATCCGATACTATTTTATTAGAGTTCCAGCCTGCATCTTCGACTACCTTTCCATCTCTTTTTAAAACATCCCTGAATTCTCCTTTTATACGCATGATTTTCACCTTGAATAAATCTTTTATAACAATTATATGGAAAATGTAGAAATTATTTTCCGGTTTACGGTTCTAAAGTTCTTATATTCGGGGTTTTCCTTACTGTAAGTACGACCATAAGAATGATCAGGACTATCAGGTCTGTAATATGTGTAAAAACGAGTCCAGTATTCAACTCCATCCGTGCATTCCCCCTTAACATATTGGATTTCGTTACCCTCTTCCAGAGGAGATGCCATCGCTTCATCTGAATGCTCGTCACCAATCAAGCCTAAAGAATAATCTTCAAGTCGAGGCGCTATCACTTCATCTGAGTATTTGTCATTAATCAGGTCCAATGAATAAGATTCTTCAAGTGAAGTTGTTTCAACATAGGTAATATCAGCCTTTACAAAAACCGGCAAGAAGGAATCTATGATCTTATGCAGTTGATGCCTTTCAATCTGAAGTTTATCCCCAAAGGGGAATAAAACAAAAATGCCAATAGAATTTGAAAAATAACTTATTGCTTGTCCATTTTTTCCCGAGCTTACGCCAGTTACATAATGCAATTCATCACAGTATTTGCCTCTATTTGTCAGCAAACCAGGAATTTTTGCAGGATGGGTATCGTCATCTGAATCAACTGTATATACCGTTCTGGATGTTCTGCGGTAAAATTTTGTGCACTCTGGGTCATGATTATAGGCTTTAGTCACGCATTTAAGAATGTCTACCTTCTCATCATCGTCTAACTCATTTTCCTCATCATGCTCCATACCCCAGGAACGAAACACATTGTTCTTGTACTCTTTAATGCAGCACTTCTTCCCTGTGAGAAGAGACACAAGGTCTGATAACCCGGCTACTGTCCCCTTCTTCTTGTAAAATTGAACCGCATTTAATATGAACTCCCTTTTCTGGTTTTCTTCCAGCAGATCGTACAGGTCAAGGGAAATCCAGTCAGCCAGCCAGTGATAGAATTCCTCCGGGGCAGCCATAGGGTCAAAAAACAGAGGTAAGCTGGATATCAACTCCCCGCTGTCGTACATTGAGGATTCAAATATCGATAGGAACCGCTCAAGAAAATCTTTGCTCTCACTGTTGTCCTGGTATATTGCAGGAAGGTACCGGAGGTAAGAAAGCCTCTCGTAGTATACCTTCACCTGTTTCAAGACAGGGGATTCCTTACCTTCACGGTGGAGATCTATGCTCAGTCGAATGTATCTGCCAAGTGGAACTTGGATAAGAGCGTCCTTTGCCTTTGAAAAAACAATTGGTTCAGAATTGGGAGAAAATTCGAATTTTTCTATATCCGAAGTACTAAAAGTAATAGAAATTGTAGAATTATCAGGTATATCTGCATCAAGGACAATACGGTGCCAGAAACAGCCTAAAATTCCACTGTCAAGAGATTCTGAAGTGTATGTGCCGTCTTTCTCGGTGTTCTTAAGCTTTTCCGTGTGCTTGAGTTTTAGGCCCTCGACAAAAATTAGATTATCCCCAGTAACCTCCTTCCAGTCTTCGCTTGTTAAAGCTCTGAATTTAAACTCCGAAGACATCAGGTTTCCTCCCTGGCTACAATTTTTGTTTTTACTAAATCTAAATAGACTAGACCCTCTGCCGGTATACTGATACTTCTCGTCGCCGTTGGGGGTATATCGAGAGATTCCTTCTCCGTTTTACGTATTCCTCTTAAGGTTACACTCACTACATAATCCACGCCTTCTACGCCATCTATTAGTTCATAAATTTCTGATAGATACACAGATCTTCCAAAAGGCAAACCCTTGCCATCGAAACCTCCTGAAACCGGATGGAGGAACTTTTCTAGTTTATTTTCAATAGCTTTTTTCACCTGAGCTGTAAGATTTTTAGGCTTTACAACTACCTCTGCTTTCACTGAGATCTCTACATACACAGGCTGAAGAACAAATAGTTCGGTTGTGAGCAGGCGGTGCTCATCTAAGTGCCTGTAAACAGCCTTCAGGAAGTTTTCACTTGGAATAGGATTATTAAAAGGGCTTTCCGGAACAACAATAATGCTAATAATACCCGGCACTTCTCTGTCCTGGCTGGGGTGATATCTTGGTAAGGCTTTAGCCCTTGCAACACGCAGTCCGGGTGTGTTCAAAGCAAGGTATTCATAATCCGCAGATGTAACAGCCCTTGTTACTTTTTTCAACTCATTCCTTGCACGTTGAATTGCTTCCTCAAGTGTCTCAGCTTCCGTTCCGCATGATGCTGCTTCTATGTTGATAACCGTTACCCTCTCATCAAGGGAGCCATCTAAAATCCTTGTTATGGCTCCGGCTTTTACATTTCCACGCACTCCTCCGCCTGAACAATAAGAAACCCTAATATTGTCTGTGCCCTTTGGTGGGATTTTACCATTAATACCGTTTCCAAAAGTCACTCTACCCGAAGCAAAATTCACAGTGTAATGCTGGTCTCCCGGCTTTGAAGCATCAAAATCCTTTACCTCGGTCCAGTTTTCGTCTTTATTGACGGTGAGCCTTTTATCCGGTTCAGTTGCATCCAGCACAGGCACATGTTCCAGGTCTATATAAAAACCAGGCAGACCACTGCTTGAAAATTTAACCTCATTATATGGAATAGCATTAACTGCAGAAACTGTATTTAAAAGCACACGATCGATTTTCGGTGGGATATAATAACCATTCTTATCCTTCACGCTGCATCTTAGCCAGAAAAAACCTTTTGTTTCACCGATATCTTTTTCTTTCAACTCTTTATCTATTTTTATTCTAACCTTACCACTGACTGTTAAATTCCTGGTCCCGTCCGTTACTCCGCCGTCTTCTATTGTATTCCACTCATTAGTATCGGGAGTTTCATTGGCGCCGTAATACTCCCAGTTTAACGTTCCTGATGGAACCAGAACTGTATTTTCTTCATCTGCAAGTGGCTCATCATCCTGAAGATAAAACGCAAGAACAATTTCCTTTTCAAGGTTATACTTAAATGGATTATCCTCAAATCCAATATAAAGCTCATCACCTTCTTCCGGTTGCTCGCCCGTCCGGAACGCATGATAGTACAGGTTGTCGTTTTTATTAACTTCAGTATTATTGATATATATGTCACCTGCATTACGGGAGAGAACTGTTATATCATTAACCTTCAGGTCTTTATTTAAAAGCACGTGATCGATTTTTGGTAGAATAGAATTACCATTTTCATTTATTTTGCACCTTAGCCAGAAAAGATCTTTCCCACTAACTTTTGTCTTTTTCATGCCATTAACTATTTTTATATTAACCATACCACTGAGAGCAGTGCTATCGACTATTTCTTCAATAGAATGCCATTTCCCGTCTACTGAAAAATATTCCCAACTTAATGTTCCTGATGGAACCAAAAACGAACTATCTTCTTTTTTAAACGGCTCTTCAACCTGAAAATAAAATTTAAGAACTATTTCCTTATTCGGATAATCCTTAAATCCAATGTATAGCTCATCACCTTCTTTCAGTTGTTCGTCCGGCCTGAATTCATATTGGCACACATCATCTTTTTTATTAGTTTTAATATAGACTTCATGTGTATTTACCTCACGGGAAAGAACTGTTATTTCCGTATTTACTACTTTAAGATCCTGCTCTATTCTAAAAAATATATTTTCACCCGTAACCGGGTAGGTAGCAACTACTATAGTTCCCTTCGGCACATCTGCCTGCGTAACACCCGGCCGTAGAGAAAAAGTGACATCGACCTTTGCTGCACTTGCAGGTTTTAGTTTTGGAATGCCTATCAGCTTTAAATATTTCCTGTAATTTTTGTCATTAATCCTGTTCAGGCGGTAGATCTGCATCTCAGTCAGCCAGGAGAAAAGTTCAATGAAAGTGATGCCAGGATCGTGTACATTATAGTCTGTCCATCCGGGCGCGTATATGGGTATGCGGGAAATCGAGTCTTTCACAAGGTCGTCAAATGCCTTGTTATCCAGGTTTTCTTTAGGTAGCGGCATATTAACTTCCCAACCTCATTGTTATTTCGTGTTCACCCGAGCAGACAATCTTAAACTTGTCTATTGAAATATCCTCACAGGAATTGTTAAGCGTTAGATTTTCCACGTGATCCACGCCTTTTATACCTTCAAGCATCGCGTAAATTTCTGAGATGTGTACTCCCCTTCCGAATTCCCATCCACTTTCATCGTTTCCTCCTGTGAGAGGGTGAAGGTACTCTTTCAGTAGATTTAAAATAGTTTTTTCTAAAGGAATTGCCTGGTCAATGGACTCAGGTATGACGTCAACTTTGACTTTGATCTCTCCATAAGTTGGACCTGTAACCACCAGGCTTTCTTCAAGTATCATGTTCAGGCTGCGTTCAAGAAGGCTCTTTCTTACAATCTCCAATAACCCTCTTGAAGGCTGAGGCTTATCCTCTTCACCTTTCGGAATTACAATGACAGTTAATTTGTTGTTAATCACGAGACACTTTGTCCTTGCAATATAACTTGAGGCTGCCTTTGCTAATCTTTCAAAATCCTCTTTGGTAACCGCCCTGTCCCTGTGTTTTATCAGATGAGGCCCTCTTTCAAAAATCTCTGAAAGCAGTTCTGTATCAGAACCTCCTTCAGCAGGCTCATGATTAGTAATATGGTCGATGCCGGCAATTGATGACATAAGTGTTTTTATTTCGTTCTCTGCAACATTTCCCAGCACCCCACCGCCTGTTTTGTAAGTGGCTTTAATATTATCCTGCCCTATAGGAGGAATCATTCCGTGCTTTCCATCCCCAAACTGCAATATCCCCATGGCGTTGTCTATCGTACAATGCCTGCTCCGGGAACCAGAATCCACAAAATCATCAACCACCTTCCATCTGACCCACATTTCTATGGTTTTTCCTGTGTCATCTTTAATCTCATTTATATCTTCACTGGATGGAGAGTCTTCCTCACCTTTAGAAACAGTATTTTCGTGTCTTACCCATATCTCAGGGGAGATTACAGGGACTCTGAAAAAATTATAGCTTTTGTTTTTCTCTCCGTCTCCTGAACCGAGAATTTCATCCTTAATAGTCTCAACCTGTTCTGCCCATACCGTATTTGGATATATCCCTTTAATTAAAGGCATCCTGCCAGGTTTAATCAATTCGCCCATAAGCCAGTAGCTCTCTATCCCGAACTTATGCGTTTTTGACTGATCAGGCGGTCCTATAAATTCAAGTGTTCCAGTAGTTGTGAGATAATGGGTATTATCAGTCACTTCAAGGTTAGTTCTTTTGAATACAAGTGCATTCCTGGTATAATCGTAATTTAACTTTTCTTTCAATGTAATTGTTCCATTTGACTCGAGAGAGTCAACAATTGCTGTCCCTGTTATGGTTCTGGAACCAACTATTTCCTCAAAAAGAAGTACTGTGCCGATGGATATTCCTGCAGTCGAAGCGAGAGTTATTTCGGTCGTGCTTGTTATATTTGCGATCAAATTGGGCGCTTTGCTCCAGTAGGTCCATTTGATTTTTGGTCTGGATTCGAGCGGGTAATCCATGTCTTTGAGGGAAAAGAAAATACCGATATTGCCTTTCTTGAATGAATCTTTAAAGCCTATATATAAAGTTGGATATTTTTCAGGAAGAGGAGTAAATAGTTTAAGTCCCGTACCATCCTCGCTTTCTTGGGTAAAATCATGACATTCAAGATTGTTACAGGAAAGACAACGTTGCAAAAATATTTTATTTTCGATATAATATTGAATCTTAATTTCATTGACAATAGGTGCTTTGAAATTTGGTTGAACCTCCCAGTGAGCATCATCACCTTGACCTATCTTAACCGGATCATACTTTCCATAGTTCCCGTCTACTAACCGGACCCTTATCCAATAATTTTCCACACCATTAACTTCAATTTCCTCGATATCGGCAGGGCATTTAAATTTGATGCTGCCAGAATGATCCGGGTCATTTAATACAAAATTATTTAGTTTATTATCATCAAGCGAAAGAGCACACCATACTTTCCCATTCCAGTATTCCCATGGAAGTGTTCTGTCACCCTTATCTGGTATTGGGACTTCGCCCACATTTCGAATGAAAGTTATCGTAATTACTGCATTTCTCTTTGAAAATGCTTCTCGATTTGCAATATAAAAAGTATTAAGTAAGCAAGGTTGCTGTCCGAAAATATAAAATTTTCCAGATTTATTTATCTCTAGAGGTACTTGATCGAAATAACCAATATCCGGCTTAATAGTTTGGCCATCAGCAAGCCCCACTTTTATCTGGATATTCTTAATAACGGGCAGAGCCGAGTTTTTAATAACTTTATTTGCTCTACAACGTATCCAGCGCGTTTTAATCCCATTAATTTCTTTTTCTTTTATAGGTGTGTCAATTTGTAATTTCAAGTTATTTTTGTTCGGATCTGGTGTTATCTTTGAGTCATCAATTATTTTTAGTTCGTCGTTTTCTCCCCAGTACTCCCAGATAAAGTTCTTGAGGAATTCTACACTGCCAGTTTCAAATTCAAAGTGAAGTTCTATTATTGCTGGATTTTTCAAATTAAAGAGCTCTTTGTGGCCCAGATATAAAATATGATCCTGTTTATTTTTAAGGTTAGAAGAAGTGCTATCTAAACTCAGTTCTTCCGTCCGAGTTCTTTCTGTTTCAAAAATTGAAAACTCTTTTTTCATAAAAAAATTATCCGTATACCTATATACAGAATCGTCATCAGGATCTACCCCGTATATCTCTTCTATTGCAGCGCTGGTTGCAAAAATTCCATTTGTGGTTTCAAAGTTCAGGACTTTATGCCTCTCGGTCTCATCAGCAGCTACCATCGTTCCTGCAGGTACAAAGACGCCGCCGGAGAGATTTTCCGGAAGATAGAATGTTACTGGCACTTTCGCTGGCTGGGCTGGCATTAGTTTTAGCCCGATCATCTCCAGAAAAGCAGCGAAATTCTTCTCAGGCACACGGTTCAACCTGCTGATTATTTCCTCCTGCATATGGGTAAAGATCTTAAGGAGAGCGACACCAGTATCCATGTCATCTGCAGCGTCCCATTCGGGCGTATATAAAGGAGCAATGCTCCTTTTTTCTTCTAAAAGCTTCTGGAAATTCCTTGAATCTATTTTCGGCATGTTTACCTGCTTTCCTTCAAATAAAATGGATAAACGAGATTGAACCTGTTATTAGTCGTTCTGACCGTGTAATCTATACTGATAAGGAGTTTCTCTTCCTCATCGGCATCTGCCACTGCTTTTACACCGGTAATTTCAATTCTCGGCTCCCAGAATACAAGTGCTTCTCTGACACTTGCTTCTATCAGCATGATCGTTGAGGTGTTTATGGGAGAAAAAACATAATCGTAAATCCCGCAGCCAAAATCCGGGCGCATTGCCCGCTCACCTTTGGAAGTGCCAAGAATAACCGAGATAGCTTCCTTTATATCGTCTTCATACGAAGACATCTTTATTTTTCCAGTTAAACTCACATTAACAGGGAACTGCCACCCTTTTCCCAGAAATTCCTTGGTCATATTTTATCCCCCTTGGTCATATTTTATCCCCCTTATCCTATCAGTACGGTCATGCAGC
The DNA here is from genome assembly GCF_000969965.1 of Methanosarcina sp. WWM596. Taxonomy (GTDB): domain Archaea; phylum Halobacteriota; class Methanosarcinia; order Methanosarcinales; family Methanosarcinaceae; genus Methanosarcina. The sequence continues at coordinate 2,215,068 of NZ_CP009503.1, read as the reverse complement.
CCATAGTAATAGTATTGGGCGGCCCGCTCTCAACAATGGTATCACCCATGCGTGCAGCAGGGAGGTTGTTAATTAGAACTGTGACGCTTCCTACGGCAACAACCCCTCCTACATGCGGCACAACTCCAGAAACTAGAGGACACGTATGAGTATCTACTGCTGCTCTCCAGGCGGGCATTCCTCCGATTAATACGTTGACACTTCCAGGCCCCGGACCAAGAGGAGTACCATGGCTTGTTAAATCTCCGACTCTGGCTGCTGGTGGCATTCTGATAACCCCTTAATTAATTTTTACCAAGCTGCCCTGGAGAGTTAAAATACCCGATGATTTAATAGTCATCATCCCTCCAGCTTCGATCTCAATAGTCGGGGCTTTTAAGCTAAGTTTTAACTGGCTGGATATAGCAATCGAATTAGCCACAGAATCTATTGTAATCGAGTTACTTCCGCTTTTTATCTCGATTTTCATCTGGCTGGATATGGCCATTGCATTATTGGCAGAATCTATTAAAATCGAGTTATTCCCGCTTTTATCCTTTATCTCCAGTTTTTCTTTGCCGCTTGAGTCGTCAAGAACTATCGTGTGGCCTGCTTTAGTATGAATCTCTACATTTTCTTTATTCTCTTCGTCGTTAAAAATAAGCTCATGCCCACTTCTTGACTTTATCTTTCTTATGTTATTCTTGCCGTCAGAGTTGGTCTCAATAGGTTTATCGACCCCATTCCAGAGCGCTCCGATAATATATGGGCGATTAATATTCCCGTTTTCAAAAGCAACCAGCACTTCGTCCCCAACCTCTGGTAGGAAAAAACTCCCACGCCCTCCCCCTGCCATAAATGTGGTCATGCGTACCCAGTCGGTTTCATTATCATCCGAAAGCCATGGAAATTTTACTTTCAATCTTCCCAGTTTGTCAGGGTCCTTATTATTGGTAACAATGCCGCATGCGACACCATTTAATTTTCCAGCAGATTTATTTGTAGTTCCGAGTTCATCGAGGATACTATTATTGTGGCCTACAGAAAATCGGGTTACATAACCACGTTCATTTATAGTGTGAGTAGTTTCTGTAACATAGTACTTGTGACTGAACAACTTTCCTATTTTTTCAAGTTTAACATTCACGCCTACCCGGATCTGTGGAAGTCCAATACACTCAACTTTACCCCCGAAAAGGGTATCATTCGCTTTGGCCAATTCCGCCTTAGCGATTGCAACAGCATGTTCTTTTGAGTTCACCACCTCGACTGTTATTACCTTCTTCGCCAAATCCTTGGAACCCGTTTTATTCGCTAAAGCCACTAATTCGCGTTCTGCCTTTGCTTTCCCTATAAAAATTGTATTTGGGTCTTGCGGATTATGTCCTCTTACCTCTACTTCAGCGAGTAATCCGGTAGTGTTCATAACTGGATTAAAACTGATGATGTCTTTACCCAGTTCTAACTTTAAAATTTCCTTTTTATTATTTCCTGACTTAACAAAATGAATTGTCCGTCCTTCAATATAAAAAACAAATCCAACTTTGTTTCTAATGTCGTCAAGGAATTCATAGTAAGTTTCGCTATTGTTCTTACGAATGAATTTTTCGAATTTTCCAGTGTTATCCACAACACAATCTAACCCTGCTTCCTGAGCAATCGTTCGGACTATATCGCTATATGTTTTTTCAATAAAGGTTCTTTCAGGCGTAGCCCGTTTCATATAATCGTATGAAGGATCCTGTCCTCTTATCTTAAGTGTAGGTGTATCACCCGCGAAAAAACTTGGTTCAAGACTTGTTATTCTCCCCATTAACATAGTATGCAGGTTACTTCCAGATCCAATTTTTATAGTTATCTTGTTTCCAACGTTAAAACGGGAGTCGTCAATCCATTTGAATTTCTGGGTGTTCATATCGAACTCGTTATGAAACGTTAATTCGAAACTTGCTCCCTCATCTAGTTTTTCATATACGGTTACATCAATAATTTCTTTAGAAGTGCTCACATCTAATTTTTCACCTTCAATCTCAACCTCAAATCTTGGAGCATAAAAATTGAGATTTCCTTTTGACAGGGTTTCCAGGGTCATTATGAATTCACTCCTTTACCGGGATAATAAGCCTCTGACCAGGGTTCAGGATGCGGGGATTATCAATATTGTTCCTTTCAGCAATCAGTCTCCAGTCCCCTGGATTTCCATACTCTTTAGCCGCTATTGCCCACAGAGTATCCCCCTGGGTAACTACCCAGGTTTTTGTCAGATCAGTCGATTGAAAAGCAATTTCTTTGACCTGTACATCTACTTCCCGATATTCCTTCAGAGTAACGTTTAGCGTTGCTCTTACCGGAATCCCTTCCGGAAGGAACATCGTAAACCTTTTGGTAACCCTTTCAATGATGCACTGGAAAATAAAAGCCCCCCAGATAAAAATGCAAACCGGAGGAGCATGCAGATCAGAATCTATATCCATCAGGCCTTTTGCTGCTTTGGGCAGACTGCTGAACATGCTTCCTGCATCCCAGCCTGTAATCCTATCAGTGAATAAACGTACATCTGTCCCTTGTTCATATGTATCGAAAAACAAATCCATAGTCACGGATCTTGCATTTCCTCTCACAAATTGAAATATTGGAGATGAAAGGCCCGGGATATTCACTTCAGCAAATTGATTACTTTTTTCGACAGTCAATTCTTTAGGGTTGAACAGGCAGGGAACTACCATTAAAGGATTATCTTTTCTTGTCAAAAAAGCTTTTACCAGCGTTTAAAATCCCCTCCTCTCTCTCTCCATTCTTATTGTCCGTTCAATGTTTTGATAGACCTGATCAGAAATTCGATTTATATCGAGATGCCGTTTTATATCCGCTTCTCCAGGAGAAGACGTCGTTTTCTGTGATACTGATTTCTTTGTTTCAAGAACAATTTCTTTAATTTGTTTTATCTCCTGCTCTAAGCTTCTCGGCTCCTGAAAGTGAAGGCCTACAATGCCTGCTTTACAGGCATATGTGTTCTGTACAGAACCGGATGAGTCCTGTTCGGAGCTGCCGTAATAGTTATTTATAAAAGGCTTGTTGACAGTTACCTGGTTTAGTTCATTAAAAAAAAGTCTGTTTACACCATGAATTGTATTAAACAGCAAATTATCCTGCAACAATATCACAGGGGATTTATGCTCAAATACAGACCGATTTTTTAGTGAATTTTCTTCATTAATAACTGTAGAAATCCTGACAACTTTTAATGATCTGTAGTTTATTCTCTCCCCGAAGAATCGGTGACTAAAAATATTCGAATTGTTGCCGTAATTTAATATTTGATGATTGACCGCAACACTGTCATGATAAATGGATTTAGGCGTCTGTTGATATAAAGCAGCATCTAAACCCAAAAAAAGTGGATTTAATGTTTTATTTGATTTATTTTTTATGTTTCCAGTCCTAAAAACTATAGATTTTAAAAATGAAACTACTGAAATCCTGTTTGCAGAGATCTGCTCAGCTGGAATAAGGCCTGATACAGCCCGATGCACCCCTGGAATTTTCAATTCTGTCAAAAATACATTCGTTACATCATTTATATTCGGAGTGCTTTTTGATTTCACTATTGGTTGAAGGATGTTTTTCTCGGTGTTTAACCCGGAAAACATTTCTCTTATAACAGGAATATTTTTCACAATTACAGAGGATACAACATTTTGTTTATTCAAACTAATGGCGGGTGATTTATGTTCGAGTACAGATTGATACCTGAGCTTATTTTCTTTATCGGTAAAAGTAGAATACTTGGCAATATTTAATGATCTATTGTTTATTTTCCTTCCAAGTATTTTCAATTTTGAACTTTGTGTATTTCCCCCATAACTTAATGGTTGTGAATTCACCATTTCAATATCTGAGGAGGTTGCGTGAGTTACTTGCTGATAAGAAGTAGCATTTACAGCCAAAAATAATGGTTTTATCACTTTACTTGATTCGGTTACGTTTTTCACCAAAAAAGAAGGTACAATATTTTGCTTATCTAAATGAAGCCGGAACTTCAGGATCATATTGATTTTTGGGGGGACAAAATATTCTTTTTCTTTGTGAAAAATCATCCTGGGAAATTTGGAAGCATTCCTTTTGCCAGTCTGATATTTTTGTATAACTTTTTTGTAAAAATTAGGGTTGGAGAGAGTTACTATGGATTTTATATCAGACCCGTCCATTCTTCAGCCCTTCTTAATTCCATTATGCGCAAGTTCAACGGCCTCAAAAGCCACTGTGTTACTATCAGCTTTAAGGTCCGGTCCGGTCCATTTCACAGGATACGCCTCCTGGAAATTCCAGCGCCATTTTTCCTGGCCGGTTATATCCATCAGGATGATTGCCCCGTTTTTACGCTTAAATTTCCCACTGATAACTTTCTGATACCATCCCCACAGTTCATCCCGGTCTGTGATACCTCGTTTGAGGGTGATATGTTGATATTTTGTCCTCTTAGGTAGTTGATGCACGAAATCATTGACACCCCCCTCTTCGTAAAGTTCAGTCTCGGTTTCAATCTGAAGCCCGCCCACTTCGGAAGCGTGGGCTGTTGCTATTCCGTCTATTTCCACCAGAAACCTAAAAGACATTAGAGGGTCTATCTTTTTTTCTGTGTACATCCAGCTTCCCCATTACTCAACTTCAAGGATACTCCTCTCTTTTTCACCTGAATGGCGGCGGTTGATTTTTGAGATCTCTTCGCACCACCTGTGGCGATCCCGATGTTCCATATTCATTATCTCTTCATGAGACCAGTGGAAATGGTAGGCAATGAAGGCTACCTCCTCGTAAATTCTGCCAAGGGGGTAGCCACTTATTCCCCCTGGGAATAAGGCTCGACCTCGAAATTATGTCCACATTTAGGGCAGGTTGCCCTGATGCTTGCGCTTCCGCTGTCGTTTATTCTGCCATAAAAGTCCTGCAGATAGGCAAGGTCCGAAGCAAAGAGGTTCTCAATAACCCTAGTATCAATTACCGGCAAATCCCCAAGCTTGATTATTACCCTGGAAAGCAGGATCACAGTCAGGTATGCAGGGTTTGCCTGAACTCTCGGGTCTTTCAGGGGGAGGATCTCATCTGCAGCCGTTGCAAGCCTCATAATTCCTTTTTTGTGGAGGTTCCCTTCACTGTCTACATAACCTTTGGGAAGGGTGAACTCAAATTCCGTCTGAAATGTCATAGCATCTATCTCCGATTAAGTAGCCTGGTTAAAAAACTAAATCAAAAAAGAAACTGTTTGGAAGGGGCTCCTTTCAGGAAACCCTTTTAAAACCTTCATGCGTAATTTCAAGAGATTCGATTGCAACTTCATTGCCTTTAGCGCTGAAATCTGCAGGATCATATTTGCTTGGCCAGGCCCTTACAATATCCCAGCGAGCTTTGTCACTTCCAGCCTCATCGATCAGGATTATAGACATATTTTTCCGGGCCCCTTCAGCCCCGGTATCTATAACCTGCTGTCTCCATTTATATAGGTCCATTGAATCCGTAATACCCCACTTCAGGGTAATGTTTCCATATTTGGTCAAGCATGAGAGTTTGCGAAGGACCGGGGGTTCGTCTCCTTCTCTGTACTCCACAGAGTCGGTAGTCGTGTCTGCAAACGTACAGTCACTGAAACCTGCCTGGCTTATCCCATCAATTTCAACCCTGAACCTGAATTGTCTGTACGGGTCCTGTCTAACCATATTTTCTTACTCCATTGTTTATTTTCATATGAAACCAATATTTATTCGGTAGCTGCACTTCCACCTGCCCACTGAGCTATGCGGAATATTACGAACTCTGCAGGTTTTACTGGAGCGATGCCAATAATACAGATCAGCCTTCCATTGTCGATGTCGTCCTGAGTCATAGTGGACCGGTCGCACTTAACAAAAAAAGCTTCTTCGGGTTTTGTCCCCATAAGGGCGCCATCTTTCCAAACCGTTGTGAGAAATTGAGTTATAGTTGCCTTTACTCTTGCCCAGAGCTTTTCGTTATTAGGCTCAAAGACAGCCCACTGAGTGCCTCTTTCAATAGATTTTTCTATGAATATGAACAGACGGCGGACATTGATATATTTCCAGAGTGCATCAACAATGCAAGTCCTTGCCCCCCAAACCAAAATTCCCCTTCCTGGGAAGCTACGGATTACATTGATCCCTCTTGGATTAAGAATCCCCTGTTCCTGCTTGGTGATCTGAAATTCGAGGTCCATAGCTCCTCTTACGAGCTCGTTGGCTGGAGCTTTATGTACTCCTCTTTCTGTGTCACTTCGCGCATATATCCCAGCTATATATCCGCCAGGGGGTTTGCTTGTCTGCTTCTTGGTCAGAGGGTCATATATTTTGATCCAGGGATAGTATAAAGCTCCGTATTTAGAAGGTCTTTCTATCATCAAGCTACCAATATCGGTTTCGTTTTCGTAGATATCAAGAATAGCAAATCTATCCTTCATGGTTTCACAATGTGTAAGAATATTATCACGCAGTGCATTTCTTCCCTCCTCATCTAATAAGTGTATATCAGGGACATACACAATCGAAATATCATCGATTTCGGTGAAAGCTGTGAGACCTCGTCTTTTTCCAGGCTTTGCGTTAGGATCACCGCTTATATCATCACAACTTAGTTGTTCCTCTCCATTCTCACCGTTCTCGGTTAGAAGTTCAAAGAAAGAGCCTTCGGTATTCGCCGGTCTTCCAGAGCTGTCTTTATCTATAAGGATAAGATTTGAGATATTTTTCAATGGATCGCTCAGTTTTTTAAGGTAATGATCTTGTGAATTTTTATCCTCAGAGAGTTCATCAAAAACTTCAATTAGATCTACTTTTTCCATAATTTGAATCAATTTCTTTTTTCTTTCACCATCATTATCCGGTTTCGAAAAATCTTTGGGTAGATTTTCGGATCTCCAATACGCAACAGTAAGCTTAAAAACTTTCTCGCCATCCGGTTTTAGATTTTGAGGATCACTTGATGCATTTTCTATTAGAACCCCTACTCTTTTTCCCCAGCTCCCTTCACCGACTGCTTTGAATGTCATTTTATCCAGAGTCAAACTAGCTGGTGAGGCCCCACTATGGACAATTCTCCCTATATAGCAGCGCTGACCCCCATTTGAAAAAAAGCCATTTACTGCATAAGCTAAATATGAATTTTCGATATATCCTCCATAAATACGCATAAACTGGGTCAAACTTGTTACTAATTTGGGAGGAATTGAGGGTCCCCGTTCCGTTTCACCTAGAAACCCTGCAGTACTCGTGCTTACCCCTTCAATAGGTCTAGCACCCATTTCAAACTCTTCTAAATATACGCCTGGTGTCAAATATTCTGGCATCGCTGTCCCTCATTAATATTTACGTACTGAGATTATTTAGCTTGAAAAAAGACATCAGTAAGTTTCTCAATTAAAATTCACAAAAAAATTTCAGAATTGTTTGCCTTGATTGTTGGCTACTGAAGATGCTTTTCAATTATGCATGCATTACAGTTGCATATCTTGCAGAACTAAAAAAAGCTCTAACCTAATTATTTTTTGTTATCTGAATTTTCACTTGAGATATTCTTATTAGGACCGTTATTTACCGAATTCAACCCTTTCTGAGAACCATTTGAATTAATTGTTGAGATTTCTTTTAAGATATTATCATTACGATCTTTGATCAGCGAATCCAAATTTTTCTGAGAGCTATCTAACTTATTTTTAGCTTCATTCATAGCTTCTTCATTGTTTCTACAATTTAATTTTACTTCATTAAGCTCTTTCTCTGAATTAATATAGTCTGAAATAAACGTATCCTTATCTCTAAGCTTTATTTCTACCTTATTGAACTCACTAATCCAGAAATAGATGTTTCTAAAGTTGTCTTCTGGTTCTTTTTCAATTAAGTCTTTAAAGCCTTTAAGAATTTTCAATTTATCTCGAATTTCATTTTGATATATCTTAAAATAATCGAAGTTATTTTGTTTAGCAGCGAGTTCTCTCTTAGTCGTTTCAAATTTAGTTTTGGCTTTTTCGTAATCACCTTCCAGCTTCTTAACTACATTTTTATTATCGTTTATAGTTTTATCAACATTTTCGATCTTTGTATTAATTTGCTCCTTATCGGATTCTTGTAGCGCTCCATCTATTATTTTTCTCTTTGTCGCAGCGTAATCAACAAACCCTTTTACTTCTTCATAAAGACCGTCATACACTTTTTCGTAAGCAGCCTTTACCTGGTTAATTTCGTTTAATTTCTTCTCCAGATCAGCTATATCAGTTTTTGTAGTGTCACGTTCTTTCGTCTTTTTGACAATGTCAACTTCTGTTTCTTGCAAACTATTTTTTAAACTATCCAATCTATCCACTATTTCCTGGACTTCATCTGACATATTAACCTCCTTTTTAGCCTGAGTTTGACAGGTAACCAGTAAATAATCGTTCACAAAAAATGCATGTGAAAGCATAATCTTGATTGAAAAATGGAAAATCTCTAAGACCAAAACATTAAGTAGAGTTTTGAATTCTTAGAAAAAATAGAAGCATGAAGCCTGGAAATGCAGGCAATCTTTTGCTTTTATCAATTAATGCAGGATCAAAATAATCATTATTATGGAAATATTATTTTACCTGAGAACTTCATCATCCCCTCTTCCAAAGTTATATTAACAGACTTATTCTTTCCGTTTTTCTCAATCTCAATTGAAATATTTTCATTTTTGATATCGCAAAAATAAAGTACAAACTCTCCCTTTTTGTCGGATCTGGTTTCCAGATTCAGGTTTGCGACTTTTACCTTTGCATTATCCACTGGATTTTTGCCTGGATCTATGAGTAATCCTCTTATAAGGGTTGCATAATCACAAAAAGGGTAGGAAGGCAGGGGTTTAAGAGGAATTGTAACGACAGGATTCTCAAGAGCAAGAATAGTTTTGCCTGCAGTATTAAAACTATATTTAAGTCCTCCCGCCCATGAAATTTTCCTAGTATTAGCATCAACATCTGTAATCTTCTTCTGTTCTGCATCGCCAGCGAGATTATTGAATTCGACTATGTCACCCTGCTGTAACTTTGAAACATCTTTAAGTTTAGTGCTGGTAGCCCTGGCTGTCGGCCCTTTAGTAGAGAATTTTAACATTAAATTTGAGATTTTTATCTTCGAAATATCAATTACTCTTTCTTCAGGAAAGTATAATTCTGACTCAATCTTAACTGTACAAATACCATCCGCAAGATCAGTAAGAATATAATATCCGCTCAGGTTCTTAACGGGGTTTATATTCCCGTCGTTAATTATCACCTTCAAATGGCCTGCAGCCTCTTTCTTTGTAAAATCATCTATCAATGATATAGCTAGTGATAAAGTAGTGGTTATGGCGTCTCCATTATAAGTCGTAGATTTATCTGTGACATAAGGTGTAACAAAAGTCATTATTTTTCAGCTCACTCCGGTACAATTCGATTATAACCAGCCTCTTTAGACACCACTCTATGTACAGTAATCTCGCGGCCTGAGCCAATCATTACTGGAGTGACAAGATAGCAGATAGAAGGCCTGAAAGGCTTGCCCTGAAAAGTGGTCCAGATCTTGCTAAGGTCATCCAAGCTCAAAGAAGTAATCGACATGTGAAATGCTTCATTTCTGTCTAAGTTTCCTTTCAAAACCGAGCCAGTAAGGGTGGGATTGTCATTTAGAATCTGTATGGCTCTACCCAGTATACTATGTTCTTCCCTCGTTTTCTCTGTCAAATCGTGCTCACCTGAAGATATATGAGATGTTAACATGTAGTATAGATCCAGAGCTATTGGAGGAAATATAATTGTAGTGGAGTTTTTCATCTGCATTTCCTGGTTTTTCAGATGAACATTTTCAATAACCTGGTAAAGAAAGAGGGATAGCCGTACGTTATCCTTATCTTCGATTTCTCCTGGAGAAGCCAGTACTATCGACTGTTTCGGAATCAAGTCCTCCATATTATCTCTTAGCAGTTCGATAAGAGTTTCTCCTATGTCTGTTATTGCTCCGTAGTCCGACATATTTTTGTTCCAAACTTTAATTTTTAAAAGGGCATTATCTAACCAATTCTGAATTGAATATGATAGCTTTAATTTTCTACAAAATTATTTACAAAACTTATAATACTCTCCAAAATCGGCTTCAGTAAAAAGCTTTCCAATTTTCTGATATTCTCTTTTTGTTGCTCTAATTACATGTTCCATTCCAACTGCTTCTGAATTCTCTACCGCGAGAAAGGAAGCAGCAAGAACTATATTTTTGATGTTTCCTCCTGCTAGCTTGAATTTTGAAAGAAAAGCAAAATCCACATCATTTGCAATTGGAGTCTCTTCAGGGAATGTTTTTCGCCAGATATCTTCCCTTGACTTATCATCAGGAAGAGGAAACTCTACTGTGAAATGTAACCTGCGGAGAAAGGCATCGTCCATGTTTTTTCGGAAATTGCTTGCAAGAATCACTGTTCCTTCATGTTCCTCCATTTTCTGAAGCAAATAAGCGGTCTCAATGTTCGCATAGCGGTCATGTGAATCCCGAACTTCGGATCTCTTGCCAAAAAGGGCATCAGCCTCATCAAAGAAGAGGATCGAATTACTTGTCTCAGCCTCTTCAAAGATCTTTTTCAAATTTTTCTCGGTTTCCCCGATGTATTTGCTAACAAGGCTTGACAAATCAATTTTATACATGTCAAGCTTTACCTCATTTGCAAGAATCTCTGCAGCCATTGTTTTTCCTGTTCCGGGAGGGCCTGAGAAAAGAACATTCAGGCCTTTTCCAAGGGACAATTTTTTTTCAAAACCCCAGTCGGAATGCACCTTTCCTTTGTATTTAACAAAGCCAGAGACTTCTTTTAGATGCTCCAGTGTGTCTTTCGGAAGAACGATATCTTCCCATGTATAATGAGGGTTGGTTTTCTGGGCGAGGGAGCTTAGTTTCTGGTTTGACTGAGCCTTGCAACCTTTATACAGATCTTCCATAGATAATACCGGGCTGGCTGGATTTTTTTCTCTTGAAAAGCTGCGTGCTATGTGGGAAGTCTCCCTTATTTGACCACCACTGAACCTGAATTTGCTCGCAAGCGCGTCCAAGTCCACTTTTTCATCTAGCTCGTAATCTTCCAGGCAGGACTCCCATAGCTGTTTACGAACCTCATATGAGGGCAGAGGAAAGATACATGGAGCAAAACTATTATTTATCAAACCTTCACCGAATTCCATGGATTTTTTTCCTCCCAAAAATATCCATCCTGGAAAAGTTTTAAAGGCTTTGATCAGGAATTCGTGAGAATTCTTTGACTCATTATCTTCTAAAAGTGCATCGAAAGCTTGCAGATACAGTGCAGAATTTTGCAGGAGCGCTTCTCGCATTATAAGATTTGCAGTTTCAAGAAACTGGCTTTCAAGAAAGATCCTCGAATCTACTACAAAAAGGTTTATTCCTGCTTGCCGGCAGACAGCTTCTGCAGCTGTTTTCTTCCCGCTTCCGGGAGGACCGCAAAATAGAAGATTCAGAGGGAATTTGTTTTCACTGCTCCAGCTTGCAATACTCATTAGCCTGCTTTTGAACTCTGAAGGCAGAATCAGGTCTTCAAAAGAGCTTTTGGGTTTTACTACATAAGAATAATTCCGAACTTTCAGGTCCGGTTCGTTAAACCCGAGTAAAAAGTTAATTATTCTGTCATCAATTTTGATGAAACGGGATAAAAAGGACAAACCAGCGCTTGTTTCTCCTTCCGATAGATGAACTATATGGTTTTTTAGAAGGGGAGCAGCAGGCGAAAAATACTCTCTAGCCTTAATTTTTTCCTCGATTGTTGGAAAGAGCAGGTTTAGAACCAGATCTACAGTTGGCTTTTTTTTCGTCACATCGTTTTGAAGATATGAGTAAAGCTTTTCATATTTGAGGTCCAGTTCCGGGGCAAGCCCGATTAAAAGTATATCTATTTCAAAAGAATCGAGCCCGAAAAGTTCGGAAAGGATATGAAGCCTCAACTCCAGACCTCCTTTCAGGCTTTCTTCTTTTCTGGCATCGAGTTTTTTTCTTACTGCATTAATTGCCTTAAGTCTTTCAATTCTTATACCTGGTATTGTTTCCTGCTGGTTTCCAAAGCCTTGATTTCTTTGGATCTGTTCTATTTCAGCCTCCGAAATATACAGACCCCTTAATTCGTCTCCGGCTCCTGGAAAATTCTCCTGCGAGATTTCAAGGTAACTTTGTATCAGCAAGTCTATTCTTGAGAGTTCATCCAGAAGATGTTCGAGATTATCAGCATACGGCTTCATATATTATAGTACAAACCTAATTTGTTTTAGAAAATAAGACTCTGGCTCAAAGAAGTGGTTTACCTGTGCTCTTAGCGCTCTTATATTTCAAAACATTCTGGTATGCATACACCAGGATTTCGTCATCAGAGAGCTTACCACAGGACTTGAACCTGTCTACTTCAAGAAGGAATTTTCCGGTCTCTTCGGAAGATAATTCATTGATTTCCGCAAAAGTTGCCGCTAAGGTTTTCAACTCTTTTTTTGAGGAATACTTCTTTGGCCATTTCCCATCCACGAAGTTAAAAATAAGCCCGCAATTTCTGTGTCCAGTAGTTCTGGTAGATGGATTTCTGGATGTATTTATATAATCTTTGAATGTGTCTTCCCGTATCTCTTCCCTTACGACTTTTCCACACTCACATAAAAATATAGAATCATCTCCTTCCAAACCCCGTTCTTGAAAAACAACCTGCAATAACATAAATAATTGTATACAGTTAGAAGTATTAAAATTTCAATTATGCTTGCATTTGGCTGTTTATCTGCCTGTAGTATTTATAAAAATTTACAGACTACTTGCAAAAAAATAAAGATATGTTTAAAGATCTACAGTTCAAGCTGGTCACAGGAGTTTTCATCGCCCTATTGCTCGCTCCAGATAGCCAAAATTATTGGGTCCTCTAAGAGGATACTTTACCAGCTAAAATATGTTTATTCTTAGACTATTTATATTTTCTTATTTGTTTTATTTTTAGTATGTAAAAGCTACTCCGTGCCAAATATTTTATTATTTTCAGTGAACGATTCACAGAAGACCTGAAACAAAAAACATTAATCCGATGCCATACATCCTTCAACTCCAATGCATAGAATAATCCGGATTCCGCCTGAAAAAGGAGAAGAAATCAGGGAAAAAGCAGTTGTCGAGAAATTCCTGGACACTACGAGAAAAATCCGACGAATCCAGACCGAAGAAAGTACTTTTCTCGAAATCCCGGTAACTGAGGCTGCAGGAGAAAAGGTAGGAGATTTTCCGGTAACTGAACAGGAATACCCTGAATTTCTGGAAAAAACCGGGTCCATGAAAGAATACCTGAAAGGTTCCCTTTCCGAAACCGAACTTTCTCAGGTCCCTTCCGGCTGGCACATTTTAGGAGATATAATAATAGTCAGCATCCCCGATACGCTCGAAAGCAAGAAAATTCAGATTGCAAAAGCCCTGCTTTCTATGTACCCGAAATGCAAAAGTGTTGTCAGAGATTTTGGGATCGAAGGGCAGTTCCGTCAGCCAAAAAGAGAACTCCTCCTCGGAACCTCCACCGAAACTATCCACAAAGAACATGGCTGCTTTTTCAAGCAGGATGTAACAAAAGTGATGTACTCCAAAGGGAACCTTGAAGAAAGGAAAAAGATGAGCAAACTCGGGAAGGGAGAGGTTGTTGTAGATATGTTCGCAGGAATAGGGTATTTTTCAATTCCCGTGGCTGTTCATGCGCATCCGGAAAAAATCATCTCGATAGAAATAAACCCTGAATCCTTTGCCTACCTGAAAGAAAATATCAGGCTGAACCATGTGGAGGCCATAATTACCCCGATTCTCGGAGACTGCTCACAGGCTGCTCCTGAAGGGGAAGCTGACAGAGTTATTATGGGGTATGTGGGAACAACACACCACTATCTGGAAACGGCTATTAAATCCTTGAAAATAAGCGGAGGAATCCTGCATTACCATGAAACGGTGCCTGAAAATCTCGCCAGGACGAGGCCTGAAGAAAGGATTAAAAAAGCTGCCAGATGCCTGGGAAAAAAAGTTGAGATCCTGACAACCCGAAGGATAAAGAAGTATTCTCCAGGTGTTCTGCACGTGGTCGTGGATGCACGGATTTTTGAATGAAGGCTTTAACTCTGCTTTTCTCGCCTGCCGTCAGCTTTTATTCGGGAACAGATGGCTATCCGGGAATAAGCGGTTATCTGACATTTTTACACCGTGTGGGAGTCTGATATGACACTTACATTCATGTCAAGAATCTTCCTGTAAACACTTCTCTTGTGCACAATGGGTCACCATCCATAGAGGTAAACATAAATCGGTTCCCACATGGCAACCCAGCCGATGACGGTCAGGTCCTCAGAAAGCATGGTCGTTAGCAGCCCGCCTTCTAAGGCTGAAAGGAGCCGGATCATAAGCAGGCAGAGAAAAAGGAAGAAAACGGCGATTGTCATGTTTTTTCTCCCCCGTTGAAGAAGCCTCCTCAGGTCTATTTCCGTAAGGATTTTTTTGTAGAGAAAATGGTTTCTGATTACTTCTTTAAGGATACGTTCCGTTTCAGCATTTAATTCGGAAGGGGGGATATGTATAATAATTTCAAGAGGCTTTTTTAGAGGGATTCCCCAACTATGTCATAAATATACACTTCAGCGTCTTCATCAAGCTCTTTTTCCTGAAACGGAGCGGGACCAAATGAATTAAAGATCTGCATCATACTGCGAAGTTCAAGTTCGATTAAGAGCTTCCCCTCACGCTCTCTGTAAAGGGCTTCCGTCCCCTTTGGGGAAAAATCCACTCTTCGGACCATTTTTTATCTACCTTCTATAAAATATTTTTTCAATTCACATAAACACCCTTAAAACTGTTGTTATGATTTTATATCAGGCTTTACTTTCCTGTTCTCGGATATTAAGCTGTTCAGGGAGCTTTTTTTGGAGTAAAACGATATCCTTGAGACCTTTCCCCTGATGGAGACCTCTTCCCTATGTAGACATCCATATGTACAATTTTTTCGAAAATGTTCCGCCTGTGGACAATCGGCCACCAGCCGTAGAGGAAAATATGTACCGGTTCCCACATCGCGACCCACCCAATGATAAGGAGTCCTTCAGAGAAAAGCGTGTTCAACAGGCTTTCTTCAAAACTCGAAAGCAGCCGGATCACGAGCAGGCAGAGAAAAAGGAAGGTAAGGGCTATTATAAGGTTTTTTCTCCCCTGATAAAGCAGTCTTTTCAATTCTATTTCGGCGAGGAGTCTTTTGTAAGTAAAATGATTTTTTATAGCCTCTTTAAGGTCGGTTTCGAGTTGTGCGCCGACCTCGGCAGATGGCAGATATATCATTATCTCAAGGGGTTTTTTCAGGGGGAATTCATCTACAGCATTATAGAGGTATTCTTCTGCATCCAGATTAAGCTCTTTTTCGTGAAACGGGGCAGGGTCAAAAGAATCAAAGAGCTGAAGAAAGCTTTTGAGTTCGAGTTCAATCACAGGTATTCCTGCATGCTCCCTGTAAAGAGCTTCCGTCCCTTCCCCTGAAAACCTTTCCTTCCCGCCTGCTCCGTTGCCTCCTCTTATATATTTTCCCCCTTGAAGGTTTCATGAAGCACGTATCTGCATTGAAAAATAACACAACTTCTCCCCTGTCATGCTCATGTCCTATAATCTACCAGAAATCCCTGATTAATATTGGGTTGGCAAGATATAAACCTTTAGATAGTTCACAAATCAGGAAATAGTCCAAAAAACTGTTTTAATCGAGCTTTTTCCGGAATCCGGAAAGTAACAAGCTGTGTGTAAGTTATAACCTTAATGACCTCTTTCAATTTCCCGCTGAAATCAATCTAACAAATTGATGTTTGGGTCTTCAGGTATCGAATTTGGAAAATAAGCAAAAAACAAAAAATGCACTCAAAAACAACCTTTCCTCTTGGCCTGAATACAGGTTTCCTTCTAACATAGTCAGCCGAACTAACCATAGATATATATCGTTCTCATTCAAAATAGCCAATTGTGACCTCTGGAGAAACTGTACGGGCGGCTATCCTTGTATCCGGAAGGGTTCAAGGCGTGGGTTTTCGAAGGTTTGCGAGAAACGCTGCAGTTCGCTTTGGGGTGGACTGCAACCCTATAAACCTCAGGGATGGAAGGGTTTTTGTTCTCGCTGAAGGCAGACGGGAAGCTCTCGAACTTCTGATAAATGAGCTTCGGAAAGGGCCTACTTTTGCCCACGTAGAAGATGTTGATGTCACTTTTGAAAAAGCCCTGGGAAACGTTTATGAGCTTTCTTGAGATTAAAATGATCTTTTTTGAAGCTAATGATTTTTGAAGCTAATGATTTTTGAAGCTAATGATTATTGAGTCAAGTAATCTTTTCAAATTTTTATAATTTATTGTTTTTACCCCTTTTTTATCGATTGCTTTCGAAGGCAGACTTCTTTTTTTTCAGAATGTACTGGATGTTCCGGAATTTTTCCGTCCTCGGGGTTTCCTGTGGGTTCGCGTTCATAGGGTTCGGCTTTTACAAGGACATAGGTATAGGACCCGAAGGCTTTTTTCAGGTTATGTTCCACGTGGATGGAAATTCGGTTTGCCTCTCCGATGTCAAGGGCATTGTCAACTTTGATGCGGACATCCACAGCAATATTATTTCCTATCTTCCGGGTCTTGAGGTTTGAGAGAGTTTTTACTCCTTCGGTTTTCTGAATAATCTGTCTGATTTTACCTTCGGTTTCTTCATCAAGAGAGGCTTCTATGAGTTCGTTTATGCTGCTGCGGAATATCTTCAGGGCGATATTCAGAATGATAATACTAAGAAAAACCGCCATCAAAGGATCGAGTATAACCCATTTTCCTCCCAGGAAGATTGCAGCTCCGATTCCAATCATGGTACAGAACGAGGAAAAAGCATCAGAACGATGGTGCCAGGCATTCGCGGTTAGAGCCATGCTGTTGATCTTCCGGGCATGCAGGATTGTATAGTGGTACATGAGTTCTTTTGAGATTACGGAAAGCAGGGCTGCATAAAGAGCAATAAGGGCAGGCTGCTCAAGGGTCTCTCCTTCTACAAACAGCAGAGTCCTCCGAAGCCCGTAAATAAAAATCTGCCCGGCAACCACAAAAAGCATGAGCCCAACAAGGCTTGCACTGAGAGTCTCAATTTTCCCGTGTCCGTAGTTATGGCTTTCATCCACTGGCTTTTTTGCAACCTTGAAGCCAAAGATCACCACAATGTCAGTCAAAAAATCCGAAAGGGAATGGACAGCATCTGCAACCATTGCTGCACTGTTCCCAAGAATTCCTGCAAATAACTTGAAAAGAGTTAGCCCGAGGTTCAAGAAAAGCCCGGCACCAGTAACCTGGACAGCCTTCTCAAACCTTTCTTCATGTTCCATTTTTGGTCACTTCCGTTAAAGGAAATCTATTTTTCGGGCTTTCTTCCTGCTCTGCGGTCCTCTTCAGGAAGCCAGGGATTTTCACCATTTTCAAGCCAAATCGTTTCAGGCAGTTTCAGATTGGTTCAATGATATTCTTTCTATGATATTCACTCAATGGAGATTGGTTCAATGATATTCTTTCTATGATATTCACTAAATGGAGATAGGTTCAATGTCGTTCTATGATATTCACTCAATGGAGATATAATAAATATGTCTCTATAAACTATATTAAATATATCTTTTATATAGTAAAGTTTTCGAATTCATTGTATAATATTTTCAGCTATTGTTACCGTTTTTATAGCTTCATTACTTTTTTGATAGTGTGTCTCGAAATTAAATTTGATTCTACAATGGTGACAGTAATTATCATTTTAACTGAAAAATAGTGTCATAAAACTGTTAAATGTCTAAAGTGTAAATTTTAACCATGATGTCTAATGTATTTGCTTTCATACATCGAGCGAGTAAGCCTGATGTAATAAATTTACAGTCTGAATTTAAAGCCAGCAATGCCCACTATCCAAATGTAAAAATGAGTTGAATTTTAAGCAACCTCTAAGAGCTCTCAGTGGTCCTTCAGTATTTTTTCAGAACCTTCATAATGATAAAAAACCCTGCAATGTTTATTGCTCCTATCAGGAAATATCCTATCAGGTAACTTGAGTTTCTGCCAAAAATTGAATTTCCCTCTTCTAAAACACCTGCAGAGCGGATCCCTTCTTTTGGTTCCGTCAGAGAATATTCATTTTCCTTTGTTTTGGTTCCTTCCATCCCAAACTCGATCACCAGGTCAGCTTCAGGAAAAACCTCTTTTTCCTTTTCTTCAAGGCTTTTTCCGGAGTCAAGCACAGCGTTGACCGTATAGGAGTTATCCGGTTCCAGGCCGAAGAATATGAACTGGTCATCGTTTCCTGCGGATTCGATAAGTTCCCCGTCTTTCCTGAGTTCTATAGTTCCTTTTTCTGGAAGTTTTACTTTAAGATTTACGTGCCCTGTAAGCAGGATCTGTTCCCCTTTGGCAAACCTGGGCCTGGCAGGGATATCAAGGACACCGAGCAAAGTCTGAGCAAAGTCTTCCTGTCCGAATTCTCCTCTGATAATCCCACTCTTAACATCCCGTGCAGATACGATGAGCGGGACCATCTGCGCTTCATCCGAACCTGAATATTTTTCGGACTGGTGTCCTCCTTTAGAACCATCTGCCGAAAAAGCCATGCCATGGTCTGCAGTCAGTACAAAAGCAAGGTTGTTTTTCTCACAGAGGGTATAGAGAGACAAAAGTTCGGAATCAAGGCTTTCGATGCAGTCTATATATCCGTAATTGCCCCTGTAGTGCCCGCTCATATCAATTGCCCCTACGTTGATAGTCAGAAGGTACTTTTGCCCTGGCCTGTTTTTTGCCATGTATTCCACAACAGCACAGGCAGTTTCAATGCCCCACCTGTTATACCCGTTATATCTTTCCCTTGTTTCCTTTGAAGTGACATATCCCGGAGCCCTGTCAGCCTCCTCTTCCATTAGCTGCAAAAGTCCAGAAGGCACCGGATTATCCTGGGAATGTTCATACTGCTTAAGCATTATCTCCATATTCTTTATGGAGTTTTTTTCATCCCTCAGGATAACGTCCTGTTCGGCGCAGATTGACCAGAAATCCCCTTTTTCCATTACAGCAATACAGAGGTAGCCCTCACTGTGCAAAGCATCGAAAATACTTGCGTCTTTAAAGCTAACAAACTCACTGTCTGCACCCGGGTTTCCGGTAACAAGGACTGAGTGCCCTCCTTCGGTAAATGTCTGAGGAGCACGAAACTCGAGAATCCGGGCACTGTTTTTGCCTATTTCCGGAATATTTTCAAGCCTGGCTTTTTCAAGGGGTGTACCGTCAAGTGCGTGTGGTGTGAGCTCCGGATAGATAAAAGGGGAACTTAACCCGTCAACGATCAATATGACTGCACCGTCAGGTGTATTGACAGGGTTTACCTCGACTTCGGTAAGGGCAGATGCAGGAGCTGGAAAAGCTGCAGAAAAAATCAGTAGTGTTGTAAATAAAACCAGAACTGAAAATAACTTGAAGTTTGGGGTCCTGAACATCATTGTAAATTATTTTACACACACCCAATATAAAGAATTTACCTTTTCGAAAAAAATCCTGCTGGCAAAGTTCGCTGCTTTATCCGTTTTACTTCATCAGTTTTATAAAACTTAGAGGGAATACATTGGAGCTGTAGTGAAGTCTTCAGATTTAAATTATTTCTTTTATATTCAGGTTTACAGGTTACCTTTTTAAAGGTTTATTTTTTAAAGGTTTATTTTTTAAAGGTTTATTATACCAGAAGGGGTAAAGGTATGAGTAAAGGTATAATACTTGCCGCAAATACCATTAATACTTGCCGCAAATACCATTAATACTTGCCGCAAATACCATTAATATTCCGAAAACGCCTATCCCTTAATCCAAAAAATAGGGAGAGTTCCCATGAAGATGAGCCCACGCTGTACCTACTGCATGCTTTCAAGAGTGCATTTTGAATCCAAGCTTTCAACGGATGATGAAGATCTGATCTGCAAGACGCTTCATGAATGCCTTGGCGTTATGAATAAATACTATGATCCTGAGGCTATATCAGCATCTGTAGCCACTAAAATTCACCGAAAGTGCTATGAAATCCTCGAAGATAATGATCCATATGCAGTCACAAAAAAGCTCATTAGCCAGGCTGCACTAAAAGTCCTGCCCGTAGCAAAAGAAAAAATTTACGAAAACTCTCCCGACGACGGGGAACTCTTCAGGCGAGCAGTGCTTGCGTCGGTTATCGCCAATTATTTTGATTTTGGGATTATGGGCTTTGATGCTAGCGAAGATAAATTTGAAGCTGCTTTTCTAAAACTTTTCGAACATGGGCTTGACGTTGATGATACCCCGAAAATGCTGGGGCTCCTTAAGGATGTTATTTATATTGCCGACAACTGCGGAGAGATCCTTTTTGATATGATTGTTTTCGATGTGATTAAAAAACTCGGTGGAAATATCACACTCGTGGTCCGCGGAGGCCCCATTCTTACAGATGTTACAATGGAAGAAGTAAAAGAGTTCGAAATCGACAAAAAGGTTGACAGGGTACTGACCACGGGTTCAAACGCCATAGGTATCCTGGTCGAAGAAGCCCCTGCCGAATTTCTCGACGCAATGAAAGACGCAACCCTTATCATCAGCAAAGGCATGGCAAACTACGAGACTCTCTCCGAACACAACTTTGGGCCTATTGCCTATATGCTCCTTACAAAATGCGAGTGTGTAGCTGAAGAACTCGGGCTTGAAAAGGGCCTATCAGTTGCGAAACTGATGAACTTCCCCTGACAATCACACCTGCTGGATCTTTTGTCCTGATATTCGTGGAATCTTTTCCAATATTTTTTGGTTGTCGGATCTTTTTCGACAACTTTTTATTGAGCAGGGTTACAACTTAAATATAGTTAATGAAAAATACTTTAAGGTCAGTGTGGTATTTTATAATATCTGACAGTTTAAAAAATAGGCATCTAGATATTTATTGATATTCATCAGAACAGTATAAGAAGAACAGTATAAGAAGAACAGTATAAGAAGAACAGTATAAGAAGAACAGTATAAGAAGAACAGTATAAGAAGAACAGTATAAGAAGAACAGTATAAGAAGAACAGTATAAGAAGAACAGTATAAGAAGAACAGTATAAGAAGAACAGTATAAGAAGAACAGTATAAGAAGAACAGTATAAGAAGAACAGTATAAGAAGAACAGTATAAGAAGAACAGTATAAGAAGAACAATGTAAGGAGAGATACAATATGTGTGAAATCAGTATAATTATGCTTCGTGGAGAAAACCGTGAGAAGGTTATGGAGTCTGTAGCAAAGATTCTGGTTGAAGGAACCTCAATCCAGCTTACCGGAATCCTCGGAGACAAAATGACGGTTGAAGGCTCAATCAAGGAAATCAATTTCTCACGCGGGGAAGCCCTTATTATATCAAAATGATTTTTTTACTTTACTTCTTCCTGATTTTTACCTGCTTATTAACATTTTTTCGTTAGCAGGAGTTAATAAACCTGTTTTAGTGGTACAGATAGGTTTGATAAGAAGCTTTGCTAATTTACTGAAAAAACAGTGAATTCCTAACCTTTTGAAAAACCATCTGGAAGCTCCGAAAGTACTGAATATGTCTCACGGTTTCTTTAATTTGTAATAGCTACCCGGGAAAAGCATTTATTTATTCTAATCTATTATCTATCGCAGTGTTATTTCTCAATGTAATCTCAAATACGGATCTCATGTAAATTGAGATATAACAATCAATAATCGGGCGTAAATTAAAGCACTCAAAATATTTATTACTTAAATCAGTATCTTAGATCGAATATCGGGTATTTTTTAGCGTCTCTTAATTTCAGACGTACATTATAAATCAATAAAACACTTTAAATTTATGCATATACTTTAGATTAATGTAATTCACTGCCTGAAAATCACAAATTCAAAAAAACAGTTTTCAGCTACTCAGACTGTTAATTAGACCATAATTCTCTGTAATTTAGTCTAATTTGAACTAATTCAGTCTAATTTAAATTAATTTACTTTAATTCAGATTATATTATGATATGATAGTACAGGATAGGATAATAAATGGCTAAAGCAAAAATTGCAGTAAACGGTTACGGAACAATTGGAAAAAGAGTTGCAGACGCCGTACTGGCTCAGGATGACATGGAAATCATAGGCATTTCCAAGACAAGACCTAACTATGAGGCTGCAGTAGCCCACCAGCTCGGGTATGATATCTATGCCCCTGCCGCCAATCTGGGAGCTTTTGAAAAGGCAGGAATGCCTGCTGCCGGAAGCATTGAGGAAATGGTGGAAAAAGTCGACCTGGTTGTGGACTGTACTCCGGGGGGAGTGGGGGAAGCCAATAAAGCCCTGTACGAAAAAGCCGGGGTAAAAGCCATCTGGCAGGGCGGTGAGGAGCACGAGCTTACAGGCTTCTCCTTTAACGCGGTCTCAAACTACGAAGGGGCTCTTGGCCTTGACTTCGTAAGGGTGGTTTCTTGCAATACCACAGGGCTCTGCAGGATCATCTATCCCATAGACAAAGCGCTTGGGGTAAAGAAGGTCAGGGCAACCCTTGTCCGGAGGGCAACCGACCCCAACGACATAAAGAAGGGGCCGATCAATGCAATCGTGCCGAACCCGATCAAGCTGCCTTCTCACCACGGTCCCGATGTTAAGACCGTTATTCCCCATATCAATATCACTTCAGTCGCTATGAAAATCCCGACGACCCTCATGCACGTTCACACCGTGAACATGGAGCTTAAGAACGAGTGCACTGCCGAAGACGTCAGGAAAGTGCTTGGTTCCCAGTCTAGAATCCGTTTCGTAGAGCAGGGAATATCTTCCACGGCCGAAATCATCGAAGTTGCCAGGGACATAAAGCGCCCCAGAAACGATATGTGGGAAAACTGTGTCTGGACTGACTCCGTCACCATACACGAAGGGGAACTCTACTTATTCCAGGCTATCCACCAGGAGTCCATTGTGGTTCCCGAAAACGTGGATGCTATCCGCGCAATGATGGAGCTTGAGAGCGACGGTGCAAAATCAATTGCGAAAACAAATAAAGCCCTTGGGCTCTAAGCCTGTCCAGGGCTCTTGATTTCCAGGACTCAGGGTATCTGATGCACTTTCTTACGAATTTCCTGAGTCCTTATTTTCAAAATCCCAGTTCCCGGCACCCAAAATACTGGTCAGTGTACCTGGAAAACTGAGAGAAGAAGGATCCGAACTTTGATGACTTCAGATTCAAATTTTTTGAAATTGTGTCGGGAGGCGTATAGGGCTGCACATGATGCAACCTGTGAGCTTGTAGGCACTGAGTCGGCAAGCAGCTTCATATGCATGGGAGCTGACGGGACGCCGACTACCGGTATAGACCTTGCAGCAGAGGATGCCATTGTCGAGGTGTTTAAAGCTGACGGCAGGTCCATGAGGATACTCAGTGAAGAACTCGGTGAACTTGTTATCGGAAATTCTCCTGAGTTTTCTGTTGTGCTTGATCCCCTCGACGGGACATATAATGCTTCTGCAGGAATTCCTTTCTACAGCGTTTCAATAGCTTTTGCTTCTCATGACCTCTCAGACATAAGGTTCGGGTATGTGAGCAACCTTGCCTTCAGGGAAGAGTATTATGCAGAAGCTGGAAAGGGAGCATATCTTAATGGAAATAAAATTAAACCCTCTATGAATTCAGACCTGAAGAGTCTCTGTGTCAGTGTATACGGATACAGGCAGAACGTGGAAAGGACTCGAAAGATCTACAGCAATGTCCGTCGTGTGAGGTTGTTCGGAAGCGTGGCTCTTGAACTGTGTTATGTAGCCTCAGGCAGGCTTGATGCCTTTGTGGATGTCCGGAAATCTCTGCGTGTAACAGATGTGGCAGCAGGTCAGCTTATCCTTGAAGAAGCCGGTGGGCTTGTTACGGACGGATACGGAAAGAATTTAAGACTTCCTGATAATGTTACCGCTAGAGTGGAGATGGTCGCTTCCAATGGGCGCGTACATAAAAAAATTTTAAGCTTACTCTCAGGGGGATAATTTGGCAATTAAAAAAATAGGGCTTGCATCGCGCTGTGATAGACCTGAAGTACTTCAGATGGTAAGGGATATTATCACGAATTTCCAGTCGAAGGTGCAGATCTGTGTTTCCACTGCCACAGCTGATGTCCTGGGCATTGAGGGAACTCCTGTTGAAAAAATGAGGGACCAGGGAGTCGAACTTATCATAAGTGTAGGAGGCGATGGGACAGTCCTGCGGAACATTGCCAAAATGAAAGACCCTCTCCCTGTATTGGGAATTAATATGGGCACTCTCGGTTTCCTTGTAGATGTGGAGCCTGAAGATGCGATTGAGACCATAGAAGAAGTCCTCTATGGGTTTTCGTATCTTGAAAGGATGCGTGTAGACGTCTTCCTTAACGGGGAGATGCTTGAAACAGCCACCAACGAGGTTGCTGTAATGTCTGCCAAACCCGCAAAGATTATCCAGTTTGAAGTCCACATCAATGACTGCCGTCTTGATGAAATTCGCGCGGATGGTGTGGTTTTTGCAACCCCCACAGGCTCAACTGCCTATGCAATGAGTGCTGGAGGACCTATAGTAAATCCTAGAGTAAATGCAATTGTGGTGGTTCCGGTTGCTCCTTTCAAGCTATCTTCAAGGCCCTGGGTTATCCCTTCGGACAGTGAGGTTACAATTAAATTGTCAGACAATAAAAAAGAGGCTGTAATTGCAATTGACGGGCAGAAGTCTTACAGGATCAGGCCTGATGATGTTGTCAAACTGAAAAAATCAAAATACCCTGCACGTTTCGTAAGGATTGCCGATACATGTTTTTACGAGAGAGTACAGCGGAAACTTTCCTGAAAAAAAACCTTATTCAGGTTTGATTTCTAATTAACTTTAATTTTTCTTATGGACCCATGTTTTTTAGAATCTTTTTCCTTAAGATCCTGTTTTACTCCTGATATTTCCCTGAAATTTATTCTCTGGCATTTTCATCTCTCAGGTTGAAGAACTGAAAGCGAATTTTTTACCCCTATTTTTTACCAAAAATAGGAATATTGCTCACGGAAACTCTTTTCCTCCAAGGAAAACATTTATACATGTGTAGGTAAAGCTAATGCTTATCTTAGCTAAATATAAGATTTTTTGACTTCTAATAGTGTTTTAGCCTCTTACTTTCTTATCTATGCCTTTGAATTGCTTTTCAGGGCAGTTGAGACAAATATCATTAAAAATAATCATAAATTCCTCAAAATAATAAAAATCACGGGAAACAATAACCATGTCAGAGAGCGAGCAGTACTCCAGAAATACACTTATGGACTTCGTCGAATATCGCCCCCTTGATATCGAAATCTGTGACGTGACTCTACGCGATGGGGAACAGACCCCTGGCGTTGTGTTCACAAAAGAACAGAAGCTTGCAGTAGGCAGTGAGCTTGATTCCATGGGTATTGAAGTTATAGAAGCCGGATTTCCGGTAGTTTCCGCATACGAAAAGGAAATCGTAAAGGAAATTGCAAACCAGGGCTTTAATTCAAGGATCTGCTGCCTCTCAAGAGCAGTAAAAGGGGATGTTGATGCTGCCCTTGAATGTGACGTCGATATTGTGAGCATTTTCATTGCAATGTCCGACATGCACCTCAAATATAAGTATCACAGAAGTTTTGAGGATATGCTCGGCTGTGCTAAGGAAGCCATTGAATATGCAACTGATCATGGTTTAAAGGTGCGTTTTGCAGCTGAAGATGCAAGCCGTACGCCGGTTGACCGTCTCAAGCAGGCTTTCAAGGAAGTTGAAACCGAGTACAAAGTGCAGTATGTAAGCCTTGCAGATACAGTGGGCATCCTGAATCCAATCACAACCCACTACCTTGTGAGTGAGATCTTTAAGTCCGTAAACACTTCAATCTGTATCCACTGCCACGATGACCTTGGAATGGCTACAGCTAACACTCTTGCAGCTGCTGAAGCCGGGGCGAAGCAGCTCCATACAACAGTCAACGCTATCGGAGAAAGGGCAGGAAACGCCTCCCTTGAAGAAGTGATGGTAGCTCTCAGGGTACAGTACGGGATCGACCGCTATGATACAACAAAGCTGACCGCACTTTCCAGAATGATCTCGGAATACTCAGGCATTACACCCTCGGTAAACAAAGCCGTTGTCGGACAGAATGCCTTCACTCACGAATCCGGAATCCACGTCGCTGCAATCCTTGAAGAGCCGAGGACCTACGAACTTTTCCTTCCCGAAATGGTTGGTGGAAAACGCAACCTTGTTGTCGGAAAGCACACCGGGACAAAAGCCTTGAAAGGCATAATCAACAGCATCGGTTTCTGCCTTGAAAGAGACGAACTCTGTGCCCTGATCGAAAAAGTCAAGGTATGCACCGAAGAAAAGCGTAAAAGCATCTCACGGGAGCAGCTTGAAAGGCTCATTACCCAGGTCATGCAGGAACAGAAAACAGGTACATTTGAAGGTGAAGAGAAGATTTCTATCTAAAGTGAATAAAAAATGAAGATGTCTTTCACGCCCGAATTGTGCCTCACCCGAATTGCGCTTTGGGATCGCAGGAAATCGGAGATTTTCTGAGAGTTGCGATGTAATCGCAACAGTACGCGGTCCTTTTCGCTGCGCTCAAGAGGACTTATTTATGGGTTTTAGCAGTGAACTTTGTCCAGGGGACTAAATTACGATTTCTTTAACCCGTACAACCTGCTCGACGCAGGAGCAAGGTCTTAGAAGCTTCTTAAAATTCAAACCATTTCTACATTTGGATAGTGGTCATTACTGGTAAATTCAGACTGTAAATTTATTATATCAGGCTTATTCGCTCGATGTATAACAGTTTAATGACACTGTTTTTCAGTTCAAATGATAATTACTGTCACCATTGTAGAATCAAATTTCATTTTAAGACACGCTCTTACAAAGAAATATGTAAAAAATCTACAAAGTATATCGGTAGAAAAATCGGCTCTTCGTTGTTTTGTGTGGCTATTCTCATAAAAACCAACGCGGTCTTGAAGTGAAAATCGTCTTATCCATAGAGAATGATAAAGAGCCGAAAAATCTGTGTCTGAATATCTTACCGATTCAGGCACCTCAAAAATTAAAGTAAGTTAAAATAATAGAGCCCAATGTCTTAGTATTTTCTGCACTGGCCTTTTATATAAATTACTGAAATTCCCGGAAGGGCGAGTTTTTCCAGGATCAGGTCAGAAAGTTCTGAACCGGGAGTCGGTTTTTTTCCTTCTTCTCGATCTAAATCAAAAAAAGACACATCAGGTACTATTGCTTTTACCACTTTTCGCAGGTCAGGGACTTTCTGCCCACCTGTCATGGCTGCAACTTCGTTCTGGAGCACGAGTACAAGCACTTCAGAACCTTCGCTTGCAGCATTTAAGAGCCCGAGGATGCCGGAATGTGCAAGGGCAAAGTCTCCGATTACAGCTATGCCTTTTTTCTCAAAGCCGCAGGCAACCGAGATCGCCGAACCCAGGGCAAAGCTGACATCAACTGCAGCAAGGGGTTCGGGTGCGCTCCGGACCGAACATCCCATGTCTCCAGCGATTTGAACGTCAGGTATGCGGAGAAAATGGTACAGGGGGAGATAAGGACAGTCCTCGCAGATGGCAGTCCTGTCTTTTTTCCCTGATTCGGTACGAACAGAATCTACAGGACTCGGGATCATTTTATCTTCGATATGCTCAAGGGCAAACTCGATATCTTCCGGCATTATTTGCCCGTATGGGAGGTGCCCCGTTTTTTTGCCGCAGACATTGCCTGCGATAAGAATCTGCTCTTCTATGAAAGGTTCTGACTCTTCAGCTACCAGGACTCTCCGGTTATTTTTAAGGAAATTTCCGATTTTCTGCAGGGGAAGGGGATTTACAAGGTTGAGTACAAGATGGGAAACTCCAGGGTAACAGCCTGATTTTTTCAGCGTATCTTCCACAATTGAGGACGCAAAACCCGAGGATATAATTCCGAATCGTTCAACTCCTTTAATCCGTTCTACTTCTTTTTGTTCAGAAACCTGTGTTTCCGCTTCGATTTCTTCTGTTCCTTCTTTTATTTCGTTCAGGTCGGTGTTTTCAGCTTCAGCTTCAAGCACCGGGTAAACTTTTGAATGAAAATGCTGGTGTTTTTCCACCATCCGGAGGCCCCAGATTGAACGGTCAAACCGGGGGTGAACTGCTGAAGATGTAGGGAGGCGCCGGACTTTTCCTTTACTTTTCTCCAGGCCTGCGGTTACTCTTATAATGACCGGGACATGGGTTTCTTCTGAAAGTTCGTAAGCCCGCCGGAGGGTTCTGTATGCAGCATCGGGACCTACCGGGTCAAATACTGCAACTTCAGCGATCCTGCCATACCAGCGGGAATCCTGCTCATTCTGAGAGCCTTTTACTCCGGGGTCGTCCCCTGCAATGATTACCAGACCTGCACCTATAGTGTGCGTAACCGAAGTTATAAGGGGGTCGGAAAGCAGATTCATCCCAACGTGTTTTACAAGCACAAGAGCTCTTGTGCCTGAAACCGACGCTCCAAGTGCTATTTCCAGCGCAACTTTCTCGTTTGTAAGCCATCTGGCTCTATAAGTTGAACTGTGTGTGGGAGTTGATGAGTTATCGGTTTTAATTGATGAAGTTGATGGATTAGCTGTTTTCAAAAAAAGTTCCATTAGGGAGGTAACAGGATATCCCGGTACCCCTGTTATAAGTGTGACATCACTGTCGATGGCTGCAAGATAAAGGGCTTCAAACCCATTACATGGTGCTACTTTTTCATTCAAGTCGACCCCCCTTCCGGGAATGATAGGATTTTCGATAAATTCCGGCACCGTTTTATCAGTTTTTAAACAGTTTTTTCCATGTTCATTGACTTTATTTCTGTTCCGGGAATAATGGATTCTTCGGGTTTTGCGAACCAGGGCAGGGCGGCAAGAGCGCCTATTACCCCGTTGCCGTCAAGCAGGACTTCCACATTGTTTTCTTCGGCGCAGTGCAGGGCGTCTGCCTTCGAGACCCTTTCGGTTCGGCAGCGGTTGCTGTATGAGTAAAGCCCTTTTGCGTAAAAATCAGATAGTACTACAAGCCCTGTTTCTCTGGATGCGCTGTATTTTTTAAGGGCTTTTTTCAAAGAGTCTATGAGCCTTGACTTTGCTTTTTCGTCCACGCAGCCGAATTCCAAAACCGTTGACATGCAGTTCTGAGTCTTTTCCGGAACAGGAAAGAGCTGGACAAGGGCATGGGAAAGATAAACGGCTTCCTGGCAGTCCAGTTCCTTTGCGATGTTATGGGTCAGGGTCCAGGTGGCTCCTACATCCTTTGAATCGGTGTCATCTATGCCTATAAGGACGCGGTCCCTGCGGGGAACCACAACTGTTCCCTTGGCACAGCGTTCTCCTCCTGATTCAGAAATCCTGTAACGCAGAACTCCGTCTGCAAGTGCTCTGCAGCGGGTTGCACCAACGCCTCCGCCTCCCAGCCCTGCATAGGTGATCTCCACTTCGTCCCCCTGCACGATCACGGATTCTATGCCTGCGGCTGCAATCGAGGGTTTGAGTTCGAGTTTTGAGGTTCCGGTTTTCATTAAATAGCGTATCATATTTCCCGTCGAACGGGCTTTCAGGATAAGAGGAGCTTTTGCGTAGTGGTAAAGGGACCAGGCTGCTCCGCTGTAGCAGTTGGAGTGTTCCATAATCTCCGCGTACTCGTTTTTCGCGTCACAGACCGCATAAATGCCCCTGTAAGGTACAGTATAGGGGTCGTCCAGAGTAATCTCCTCAATCTGTCTATTATCCAGTGCACAGGCGTTTATATGTTTTGTAATGCCGAAGACCTCCTTTTTATAGGGGATAGAAAGTGGGAGGATAAATTTGTTTGATCGGAAAGCCCATTTCCTATAAATATATATAGGTATCGTAGGTTTGCCCTGAATAAGGTAAAGGTTTACCCTGAATAAGGTAAAGGTTTACCCTGAATAAGGTAAAGATTTACCCTGAATAAGGTAAAGGTTTACCCTGAATAAGGTAAAGGTTTACCCTGAATAAGGTAGAGTTTTTCCGGGTAAACCGGGCTCGAGTATAAGAATCTTACAATACAAGTATCTAACTGTTTTATCTCAATTACAATGAGTTTTTTTCAAGAGCCATGCCATATTTTGCCCGAGATTCATCAGATTCTCGATGCCTTCCTGATCTTGTTCGACCTCTCCTTTGACATTTCCGTGAACCATGCTCAGTAGCTTGAGCCTGCAAGAAACATTTCTTTACTGTATAATAAGTTGTTCAGGGTATCAAATGCTCTGATCGCTCCCCCACGGCGGGCAACTACAACTGATGCTTCGACTTTATTTGAAAGGCCACACCAGCAGAATATACGGGAGAACCAGGAATTATTCCATCCGAAGTAGCCATTTTTGCCATATACTCATTAAAAAAATCATATGTAATGATACATTGTTTATTTTTATTTTTACCTTACAAAGCCCTCATCTTTGAGGCTCACGTACCTGCCATCTCCTATGATGATATGGTCAAGAATATCGATCCCAAGAAGCTTTCCTCCTTCAACAAGTTTTTCAGTGACCATTATGTCCTCCCTGCTAGGGCTCGGGTCTCCTGAGGGGTGGTTGTGAACCATGATCACCGATGCTGAGGATTCAAGAAGAGCCAACTTAAAAACCTCGCGCGGGTGCACGATGCTGGCGTTCAGGCTGCCTATGGATACTACTTCTTCTTTCAGGATCTGATTTTTTGTATCAAGGTACAGTGTTATAAATTTTTCTTTTTTTTGTTCCCGCATTTTAGGATACATCAGAGTATAGACATCCTTCGGAGAACAGATTTTCCGTTTCGGTTCTTCCACAAACGTCTCAAGCCGCCTTGCAAGTTCAAAAACTGCAGCTATCTGGGTAGCCTTTGCTTTTCCAACCCCTTTGACCTGTGTAAGCCTTGAAACATTTGCAAGGCTAAGTTGCTTGATGCTGTATTCCGATAATATCCGGCCGCACAGGCTAACAACATTCTCTTCCCTTGACCCTGTCCTCAGGACTATTCCCAGCAGTTCAGCGTTTGAAAGGGCTTCCGGCCCGTTCTTAATGAGCCGTTCCCTGGGACGCTCTTCCTCAGGAATATCCTGAATCCTTATTTTGGTTACTTCCACATTCCATCCCCCCTCTTCCATCCTGACCGAATAGATACTCATGACTGGCATGTTTGCTGTATACAGAGCACTAATCTGTACCCTTATTGGTAGAATCTGTGCCTTTATTGGCAGTAACTGTTCGGGCTAACAGTCAATTATATTATAAACAGTTACTATTGATCGTTTTAATATTTGAAGGTTTTTACATATAAAGTCCAATTAAAATTATATATATCCAGACTCGCCATTGTTTTTGACAATAAATGAACAATGCCCCGACATACAAAGAGTTGTATTTAAATCGAGCCGGGTAAAAGGCGCCGACCCTTACTTATACCGGGAAGTCCATAAGGCTCTTTGATGAAGGTCATTTCTGTTGTAGGGTATAAGAAATCTGGGAAAACAGCCCTTGTTTCAGCCCTGGTCCGGCAACTTTCCGGGTTTGGGACAGTAGGTACTGTAAAGCACATGGGAGAACAGCGTCTCAACTCCGAGGAAACAGATACTGGCAGGCACTTTGATGCAGGGGCAGACATGGTAATAGGGATCACGGGCTCTGAACTTGTCAGCTTCTCCAGAGACTCCGACCTTGAAGATGCCCTTGATATGCTCTGCGACCGGGGGCTTGATTTTGCGGTTGTGGAAGGGTTTAAGGACAGCAAGCTTCCAAAAATAGCACTTGGTGGCCTTGAAGGCGTCTCTAATGTCATCATGAAGCTTCCGGAAAACTCCGATATACACGAGGAACTGGCAGCCTCTCTGGTCGGAATGACCCTTGCCCAGCCTGACCACTACACTCTGGACGCGCTTATAAAGAAAGCCCGGAAAAACCCGGCTATCCAGCAAGCAGGAGCAATCGGCACCTTTACCGGTATCGTCCGCGAGCTTGCAGGAGAGGAAAAGACAGCCAGGCTCGAGTTTGAGAAATACGAGCCCGAAGCCTCAAAGGTCCTTGACAAAATCCGCGAGGAAATCAAGCAAAAAGAAGGCATCCTCGAAGTTTTTATTCACCACAAAACCGGCGTCATCGAAGCCGGAGAAGACATAGTCTACATCGTCATCGCATCCGCCCACAGAACCGAACTCTTCCCAGCCCTCAGTGAAGCTATCGAGAGGGTAAAAGCCGAAGCTCCCATCTGGAAAAAGGAGTTTACGGAAAAAGAAGAGTTCTGGGTCCACGACAGGGAACACACCTGAATACAAAAAATGTAACAGGAAAAGAAGAAAATAAAAATAGAAGAGAAGAATAGAAGAGAAGAATTGAAGAGATGAATAGAAGAGAAGAAAAGAAAAGAAGAAGAGCCGATTAAAAAAAAGAAGCTAAGAGCAGCAAAAATCGGGACGGAAATTGAATGAGCGGAAAAACAGAACTTAAACCGGGGAGAACAAAAACCAGAAGCGCAATCATTCTGGCAGGAGGCAGGGGTCGCCGGATGGGCATGGTCGAAAAAGCCCTCCTCGAATTTGAAGGAAAAACCATCCTCGAACGTCTGCTTGAAAACCTTTTCAAGGTTGTAGACGAGGTAATCCTCTCGGTCCGCGACAGTTCCCAGAAAGAAAAACTCCTCCCGGTGCTTGAAAAATTCCCTTCCCGTGAAATCCGTTTCTGTTTTGATTCCATAGAGGATGCCGGCCCCCTTGAAGGTATCCGGGCAGGACTGCTTGAATCCAGATCAGAATACTCTTTTGTCTGCGCCGGAGATATGCCTTTTGTAAATATTAGGGTTGTAGACCTGCTGTTTGAAAAAGCTGAGGGACATGACGTTGCTCTCCCGAGGTGGAAGGAGAGAATGTTTGAGTCTCTGCATGCAGTTTATTCCAGAAAACTGATTCCCAAAATTGAAAAAGCCTTTGAAAGAGGTAAACATTCAGTGCTTACGCCGGTTTTCGAAATGCCTGATGTTATTTTTGTAAAAATATCGGAAATTCAGGTACTTGATCCTGAACTTAGGACTTTTGCGAATATCAATACGGTTGAAGATCTTGAAAGTATGATCGAATCTGCGGTGGAAAAAGCGAAATTATAATAAAATTCCGGTAAAACGTTGTTGATCTATTTTCTAATTCCCTAAATAGCCTGATTCGCATTGCCTCGGATGATTGGGATGCCTCAAACCGTTCATTTCCCGCGCTTTGCGCGGCTTTTCCGTAATTTATGTTACAAAATAGAAAATTATTTAGCTGACAACCCTCTCTACTTTTTAGTTTCAATTATTTTTTTATGCAGGTTTTATCTCTGGATAGCTGCTGAAATATTATCTTAAATTTTTCTTGGATATAATAGCAAAGTTGATTTTCTTAATCTTACTTTCGGCAGGTCGACATTAGATATTTGAATATTTTTTACGATACCGTTTTAGAGCATTAGATAACTATTTTTTATGTTTAAAGCTGGTTAACGTGTGATTTCTTCCTGACCTTTTAGCAGTTCCAGAGCCAAATTTTGATTTTGATTTTTATTCTACAGGAGTCCTAAAGTTTTTCATCGAATATGATTTCTGTCGCGTTCAGTTATGCCTCGATTTATAGTGAAGGGGGTCATTATGTTGAAACCCAGCGTGGCAGGATGCGGATTTGATTTCAATGAAGCAATTAACCTTTTTTTCAAAAGGAACTGGTATCTTCAGGTTTTTACATCTTTGTTTATGCTTCATTATGAGAAAGCCGGTCATTTACGAATACCGGTGAGAGCCCGGGGTTTTTAGACCCGATTCAATCTGGTGGTTCTGGCTTACTGAATTAAAACTGAATCTTACTTTTCCTACGGAAATTTTTACTCAATTTCTTTACTGGTGGGCATCCTCTATCTCAAACTTAACCCCGCGCCTTTCAAGCTCTTTTACAATCTCTTCCATAAACACACCCGGTCCCGGGGCATGGCTGTGGTGGAATTCTTTTACTTTTCCGGGCTCGCCGCCGACGCTTGTGATTTCCACGGCGCAGGAGGGGCTTTTTGGGATGCCGATTATCCTGATGTTTGTGCCGTTTGTTGCGAGGTCTTCTAGGAGGTCTGCAAGGGGGGTGAAGATTTTCCGGCAGAAGCGCCTGTAGGAAGGGTGTTCGAGCTGGTCTTTCGTGATTTCCCGGCGCCTCATTCCGAAGTACATGGCTTCGGGGCAGGGGAGTTGGATCACGTTTATTCCTCTTGCGTCAACAGGGGTTGCCGGCTTTACGCCTTTGATCCTTGCAAGGGGGTTAAGCAGGCAGTGGCCAACGACAACAATTTCATCCATGGTGTCGTTTGCTTTGGATTCTTTGGGGGCCGGAGAGGTATTATAATATTCAAGTTTTTTCATGGAATCATTTACTGCGTTTGTTTATTTAGTTTTTACCTGAATAAGAGATTATATATTTATCTTCTGCATATGTATGCGAAAATGGTATCTGTGAGCCTTCATACCAGCCCGATTTTTATAATCAGTAAAGGCGGAATTTCAGGAGGCAGGCAGGACCACTGCTTTATAAGCGGAAGGTCATTTCACATGTATGAAGATTTTGAAATAACACTTAATAGAGGCTTCAAGACCTGGACCAGGAATTTAAACATTTGTATTCCATTTATCCTTAATTTTTTTGTTAGTTTGATTCTTTATTTCTTTTTCTTTGGCTTAATGGGGTTCTTGTTCTTTGCCTCAAACACAGGAAGCGTAGTTGATCTTTCTACTCTCCCTCCCGCAGAACTTTATAACATGATCTGGACAGGGGTTAGGGACAATATGGCAGTCTCGGTGCTAGCAATTATCGTTTTTTCCCTGCTTGGCATGTTCTTACAGGCATTTTTCACAGCAGGGGCAATCGGGATGGCAAAAAAAGCTTCTGAGACCGGGGATACCGTACTATCCGATATGGTCAAATCCGGTTCGAAAAACGCTTTCAGGCTTTTCCTCACAAACCTGCTGGTCACCGTCATGCTTCTTGCGGGCATTGTCTTCATAGTGCCTGGAGCCCTTACAATCGGGGACCTGAGCGGTCTGATACAGAATCCGGAGGCATCTGTGGAGAGTATGGGCACACTCGCTATAGGAATCCTTGTATGGGGAATCTATATCATAGTTGTAAATATCGTACTTTCCCTTGCCCCTTACGCTCTCGTAATCGACGAACTTGACCCTCTTGGTGCTCTAAAAACAGGCTACAGGTTTTTCATGAGGAATAAACTCGATGTTTTCTTGATCTGGATAATTGTCATCGGGCTGGCTTTCGTCAATAGTATCGTCGGGGAGTATCTGGGTTCACAAAACACTCTGGTCTTAGGCATTACATATATCGTCCCGCTGCTTGTACTGCAGCCACTTACTGCTGTCCTATGGACTCGTCTCTACCTGGCCGGGGAGGGGAGGGATCTCTATAACCATTATGACCTGCTTTCTAATCTTGATGGATTCTAAATCCTGAAACCAACACTTTTTTCTATTTCTTTTCTGCTTTCATTTCTTTTCTGCTTTTTTTCAGGTCCTTCCAAGCAGTTTACACGCCTGGCAGAGATCTTCAGTACAGGTGTCCCCGCAGATTCTGCACTTATCGATTTTTGCAGGAGGAAGCTCCTTTGCAAGGGCTCCTACGAGCTTGTCAAAGCCGCGGAGAAGGGAATACTTGGTGCCCGGATGCTTTGTCTCAAAACTGTTCAACAGTTCCCTGATTTCCCCTCGAAGAGCTTCTCCTGCATACGGACACTCGCTGAAGTCCACAGGCAGGGAGTTTATCAGGGCATAGAGTGCCACTTCCTTTTCAGGAATATTCCGCAGGGGTTTTGCCCTCATTACGAGCCCTTCGATTGCTGCAGAAGGAGAAAGCCTGACCATTCGTTCCATATCTCCCCTGAAGTGGTTGAGGAGAATGGTCTGGGCTTCATCATCCAGGTTGTGCCCTGTTACCAGTTTCGTTGCCCCTATTTCAAGCGCTGT
Source organism: Methanosarcina sp. WWM596 (assembly GCF_000969965.1). Taxonomy (GTDB): domain Archaea; phylum Halobacteriota; class Methanosarcinia; order Methanosarcinales; family Methanosarcinaceae; genus Methanosarcina. The sequence goes on along the minus strand of NZ_CP009503.1, from coordinate 2,178,958 downwards.
CCTGTTAAGGATGCTGTTTCTGAGAACTCCGCAGTAGCTGCATGTGCCTTTCTCCCGATCCATTACAGCCAGTTCGTCCATTGTAACCCCATGTTCATCTTTAAAAGACTTTATGATGTGCCGGACTCCAAGTGTTTCTGTAAGCTGTTTTGCAAGTTCAAGGGATTGGGGACGATATCCATGTATGCCCTCATCGACTGAAATTGCCACGATCTGAATATCAGGTCTTTCTCCCAGGATCTTATGAATTATATAGAGAGCAACCGAGCTGTCTTTTCCTCCGCTCAGAGCAACGGCTATTACATCATTTTTCCTGATGCTGTACTCTTTCCGGATTGTCAGCTTGATTTTCCTCTCAACATCCTCTATAAAATGTCTTTTGCAGAGATGCATACCGGAGTATTTTTGAAAAATAACAGCTTCATGATTACATTTTTTACATTTAATCGTCATTTGAAATCCTTTTTAAATCCTTTTTAATTCTTTTTAAATCCTTTTTAATTCTTTTTTAATTCTTTTTAAATTCTTTTTAAATCCTTTTTAAATCCTTTTTAAATCCTTTTTTTAGGAAGGGGACCCCTCGTATATATGGTTTATTACATGTCTTCTGGAGAAGCCGGAGTATTTTTTATATCTACTTCCGAAGGCTTCCTCAACTTTATTCCTAAACTATGTTTCCAAAGGTATATCCTTCTCAGCAATCAAACCTTACTTATTATTCATGTATTCAAATAATTACAGGGGAAATGGGAAAGGGGGCCTCTTTGTAATAGGAATCATTCCGGCAGAAGCCAGGCATCTTGAGGATCCCGGATGGATGAAGAGTTACATGCTTTTTTCGTCTTCAAATTACTATGATCCGGATAACGTCCAGTTTGAAAGCCTGTGCGTTTTTAACGATGACACTGCCCAGCAGGGCAAAGTTTTTTCAACTCACCCTCACTCTGATATGGAAATTATATCGGTTGTGCTTGAAGGGGAGATAACACATGAAGACAATATGGGGAATAGAGGACTCCTTGGAAAAGGAGATGTACAGTGCATTACCGCAGGTACCGGAATACAGCATTCTGAGATAAACACAGGAAACGAACCTCTGCATTTTTACCAGATCTGGATTTTACCTTCCGGAAACAGCCTTGAACCTGCATACTTACAGAAAAAATTCGAGGGATCCGGGTGGAAAAATCGTTTAACTCTAAGGCGGGAAGTCCCCTTCCTCAGAGCGGCAGCGACAGGTGGGGGATGAAAGCCATCAACTTTTACAAAACAACAGTAACATATTTATTTATACTTATAGATATGTCTATATAGTTATAACTATTCAGAATAAAATGAATTGTAGGGGCCATTCTGTGTATTCACTCCATTCTCATTTCATTCAGTGTGTGAAATATAGAAGAAAAGATCTAACGAATCCTCCGATAATTGATTTTCTCAAAACAAAAATCCATAACATAAGTGAAACATTCGATGTTGAAGTGCTGAATATAGAGTGTGACAAAGACCATTTTCACTTATTATTTTCAGCAAAACCTTCGCTTGATATTCCAAAGTATATTAACACCATCAAGACAATAACTTCAAGGGAGGTTCGCAAAAAATTTTCAAGAAATAAAACTATGTTATGGAAAGATATGTTCTGGTCAAGATCGTATTTTATCGCATAAACAGGGCAAGTAACCTTAGATATACTGATATGTGGAAAACCAGGGCAAATATGCATCTGACGAAGAAGATCAAGATCAATCCAACTGAAGAAAAGACGCGACATGCCTCTTTGGGAAAGAATTATGAAATGTGATTGTTGAAACGTAATTGATAGAGATAGAAATAGTGCTATCAACATCATGAAGCGATTCTTATCACAAAATGCTTTGCGGACAAGCTATCAGAAAGATTCTGATAATCTTCGACAAACAGGATTATAGATGGATACTTTCATTATGCAAATATCCAGGTGACGTAATCACTCGAAGGAAGTTCCGTCCTCGCTTTCATCAGAAAGCAGGGTGGGGTAGTTCACACCATAGGAGAACCGTCGTATCTTCATTTACATTTCTGCAGGTGAGCTCTCTGTAAATAGTCAGAGAATCGGACCGGGAGACCAGGCTCGTACCTGGAACAGGCTATCCATATGGAAGCTGTTTCTTCCGGTGCACCTGTAGAATTTGTCCTTATTGATGTTCCCCCGCAGGAAGCGGAAACACAGGCAAAAAGGTGAAAATAGCTGAAAATAAGATCGGAAAAATTAACGGAAAAAAGCAAAAAGACTGAAAAGAGGAGATGAGAAAATGCATAATCGACCGGGAAGGGGAAGCGATAGGAAAGAAATACAGCCAGGGAGAGGAAGTGATATGATAGTGGATCATCCAGGCAGGGGAGAGTCAGGAGAGGCAGAAGTAAGTAGAGAGGGAGATAAAAGGCAGAGAGGAAGATAAAAGGAAGCAAAACGAAGACTGACCGAAAGGGCGCAAGAATCGAGTGAGATAGTTTAGAGCGTGTCTTGAAATTAAATTTGATTTTACAATGATGACAGTAATTATCATTTGAACTGAAAAACGGTGTCATTAAACTGTTAAATGTCTAAAGTATAAATTTTAACCATGATGTCTAATGTATTTGCTTTCATACATCGAGTGAGTGAGCCTGATGTAATAAATTTACAGTCTGAATTTAAAGCCAGCAATGACCACTATCCAAATGTAGAAATGGTTTGAATTTTAAGGCAACTTCTTAGAGAACAGGATGGAAGTGAGAGGAAAAATAGTTTTAGAGAGGGATTTGCCTCCCACTTCTCCGTTGTTCTGATATCTGCGGGGGCCGGTTGAGGAATGGCGAACCTCATTTCCGGCTTCCGTATTTGAAACCTCTCCCGGTGCCGGGGACCGAGGAATGGCAAAAAACCTCAATAGTCACCTCATCCGGGCGGGGTTCCGGGTTGGCAAAGCAGGATTGAGGAATGGCGAACCTCATTTACCCTGATCTGCTGTTTTTTGCTAAATGCTCTCATGAACCCCATTCAATATTGGCATTTAGGACTACATTACATAATATAACTGTTAGATATAAAACATAAGTGGAAATGATTTTTCTTTTTCTTTGATGTAATAAAGCGCTTTCAAAATTTTCAAGTGGGTTATCGTATAGATAAGCTAAAATTGTCCGTACAGGCAAATTCTTTATTTAATATTTTCTGTCGGAAAGCCATCCGTCCAGTAAAGGGACATTATTCCAAGGGAAATTTATTTATAATATCAGGTTTTAAATTATTGACTTAAATTTAAATTCAAATCAAATTTACTTAAGTTACCTTTTCGTTTTCTTTTTTTCGTTTTCTTTTCGTTTTCTTTTTCTGTTCTATTTTTTCTGTTCTGTTTTCTTTTTTGTCCCTTTCTGTGGTTCTGTTCTCTTTTTCTTATTCCCGGTCTATTTTCTTTATCTTACCTTCGGCAGGTCGACATTTAATTTTTGATAATTTTTGTTGATGGCGATTTTGAAATGATGCCCCATAATTGTGTGTAGTTGTTAGGTTTACATATGACCAATTATTAATCTATCATACTAAACTTTAATGAAAAAATGATTCAGTGCTTATATAGGTCTTGAGAGTTGGGTCACACGTTAACCAGCTTTAAATTTAATAAATAGTTGTTTAAAGTTCTAAAACGGTATCGGAAAAAATATTCTAATTTATAATGTCGACCTGCCGAAAGTAAGTTTATAGTTATTCATTTTGTTATCTTTATCCCACATTCCGCAGTATTTTTTCAAAAATCAATATTTTCCCTCGCAGTATTTTTTCAAAAATCAATATTTTCCCTGATAGCATTTTTGAAACAAATTAAATTAATTTGGACTTTTAATGGAACCTGGTGAAAATTGAATGATATCGTTTTTTTGTCTTTATGATACACCATATAACTGCTTTACCTCCTGCATAAAAGTCCAATAAATCCACGTTTTATTGAAAATCGATAGCAAGAAAAATTGTGAATATGCAAAAATTTACTGCGGAAAGTGGGTTTATATTTATTTATTCTGAATTTTTCTCTTTATTTCGGATTTATTCTCTGTTTTAATATTTCTTTCAATTGCGAATAAACAGTATCAGGCTTCAAATTTAGACTTCAAATTTAGACTTCAAATTTAGACTTCAACCGGTCATCTATGAAACAAAATGTATTTCGTAGCAAGATTAAGTATTAATAGTAAATGTGGTGAAATTAATAGTAAGTGTTTGAAATATGTGGTGAAGTGGGTCCAATTATGAAATAATTATTTTATGGGGTGCCGGTTGAGTGGAAGACGTTTCTTTGTTCTTGATCTTTTTTTCTGTGCTTGTAGGTTACCTGCTTGGCATATTTTCAGGGCTTTTGCCTGGCATACATACAAACAATTTTGCACTTGCACTTGTAGCTTTTGCCCCTTTTCTGGCTGAGAGGGGAGTTGCCCCTTTTTACATTGCCCTTATAATCCTCTCAAATGCTGTCTCGCATACTTTTCACGACATTATTCCGTCTGTGTTTTTGGGGGCACCTGACGGAGACACGGCACTTGCAGTTCTTCCGGGGCACAGGCTTTTACTTGAAGGCACAGGAGCAGAAGCGGTACGTCTCTCTGCACTCGGAAGTGCAGGCTCGGTGGTTGCATCCATGCTTTTTGTATTACCTTTTTCCCTTTTCTTCGGGGCTGTTTACCCTTACCTGCAAGAGTATATGGCATGGGTCTTGTTAACGATTGTAGTTATCATGCTTGCGAGTGAGAAAGGTGGGGAGGCAAAGGGGCAGGGCTCACTTGCAAAATACAGGTCCAGAGCTTTTGCTCTCTTCCTGTTTTTGATCACAGGAGCTCTGGGGCTCTTTGCTTTTTCAAGAGAAAATTATCTGGTCCCTGTTATAAGCCTCGGGCAGGCATCCGTGCTCCTCCCTCTCCTCAGCGGTCTTTTCGGGGCATCCCAGCTCATTATAAGCCTCCTCACAAGCTCCGAGATTCCCGAAGAATCCGTTTCTAAATTTGAACTTTCCCGAAAAAGAATCCTGAGAGGAGTCTTTACTGGCAGCACCGCAGGTTCCCTTGTAGCCTGGCTGCCCGGGGTTTCTTCTGCTATTGCTGCCCTTCTGGCAGGGCTCTTTGTAAAGTCTGACTTCGACAGAATGTCCATAAAAAAAGAAAGCTCTGAACCTGTGCCCGGAGGGCAAAAATCCTCTCTTTTTTCAGACCCCTATGCAGACCCCCAGACTCTTGAAAGCTCAAAGGAATTCATTGTCTCGGTTTCCGGGGTAAATACTTCAAATGCTATTTTCGGGCTGGTAGCCCTCCTGGTTATAGGAAAGACCCGGAGCGGGGCAATGGCTGCCGTGAATGAAATCCTGGGTATCGGGTCACTTGGTTTTCAGGTAATCCTGCTCTTTTTTGCCGCGATCCTGCTGACCGCCCTGTTTTCGTACTTTTCCACGATCTGGATAGGGAATAATGCCCACTACATACTCCAAAAATTTGACTACACAAAACTCTGTACCGGGGTTCTTGCAGGGCTTGCAATAACGGTCTTTCTTTTTACAGGGGTTTTTGGGCTCTTCCTCTTTGTAATTTCTACCCCCATTGGCATGCTTCCGTCTTTTATGAAAGTCAGGAAATCCCATGCAATGGGAGTTATTTTACTGCCTGTAATTCTTTATTTCTTTTAAAGGGGAGGGAATAGTTGACGAAACGGAGCTTTAACTCTCCGTAACCATCTGCATCTTCCTCTGTTTATCAATGCGCAGGAGCTTTTCCTACAATTGCCCTTAGCCCTTCTACCAGATCCTTCAGCATTTTTACGGGAATGCCAACCGTCAGTTCTGACTCCTGAATACCCGTATATGTCCTGCTGCCCGTACAGCCGACTGTTATTCCCATTTTGCCTGTAAGATAGGGCTTGGCAACAGCATCGGAACAGATGCTCTGCTTGCCTGCAAATTCGGTTTCAATTCGCCCTCCCTCATTGTAGAGGGCTGCCTGGGTCAGGAGCATCATCTGTTTAGGGGAACAGATTATCACAATAACATCGGGCACGAAGGTTACACTTTCAAGAGGTGCATAAAGGGTTGCCTGAGTGGATTCAGCCTCAAGCATGGGGACTCTTTCAAGAGTCTTTTTCGAAGCTTCCAGGGTCTTAAAATGCTTCAGTTTGTCGTAATAGAACTCCCCGCTTGCCAGTTTGGGAGGCATGTGCCCAAGCCCCATTGCTGCAGCTCCTCCTTTACAGGCCTGATCTTCAAGAACGGCATAAAACTCTTCTTTTGTTTTGCGTGTATGGTCCACTATCTCGCAGTGTTTCATTTTCCCTTTGATCCGTGGTATCCCTTCCGGAATTTCAGCGCCTTTCGGAACCAGGGCTACTGCTACTGGTGAAGTTTCCAGTTGAAGCAATTCGATTATTTCTTTACCGTACTCATTTATCTCGTTAATTTGCTCGGAATTTACTGTTTCCATCCAGATGACTCCTTATTTCAAAGATAGTGTAAGGTTTAAGGTTTATATAGAAATCAGAAGCAATGATTCTTTTCAGTTTTTTTCTGTATACTTTTCTGAACGTATATAAAGCTGCATAACACTCATTATATAACATTCATGAGATCCTTTACTGATGAGCGAAAATATAAAACTTAAAATGTATTGGATTGAAATTATAGATGAAATAAAATAAAATGATCGAATGAAATAAAAGGATTGAATAAAAAACAAAACTACTTAATTTAAAAGAAACTGTTTAGAAAGAAAACTGAAATTAAGGCCAAAGCCTGATTTTGGCTTAATTGGAAGCAATGAATCATGAAGCGGGGTTTACAAGACAATGAAAGCACAACTTGAACAGCGTTTGGTAGAACTCAGGGCTGAATATGAGTCAGGCCAGAAAATTCTCCAAGATATCGAGATAAAACTTGTGGAACTTGAAAACAGGAAGAAAAACCTGAAAGAAGTGCTCCTCAGGATCAGTGGAGCCATCGAGCTTCTTGAAGAGGTTCTGGGAGAAGAGAATAAAAGCAACATTCCGGACGTACCCGGTTCAGAAGCACTCAGTCCAGAAGTACCTGGTACAGAAATACCGGATACTGAATCTAAGAAAAAAGAAGTTGAAGTGCCCCTTGTTATAAGGTTACCTCTGGAACAGGCTATTAAAAAGCTAGAAGAAGCGGGGCTGCGTGCCGGTAATATTGTAGAAAAGAGTATTTTTGTAGTAGGTGTACATTTCGGAGATGTTATCCAGCAGAAACCAAAGGGTGGAATGTTCGTTGAAAGAGGGTCAGCCGTAAATCTGGTCGTGGCAAAAAAAGGGAATTTTAAGCCTGATCTGAGCCAGAACGCCCTTTTATGCCCATATTCAAGGCACTGAGAACAGGGGTCTGCCCTCAAGCTTGCAGGTTCCTGAACACAAATATAGAAAACTATTATGAACAGAATGAAAGAGCACTGATGAGAGGATCTGGTACTGATGAGAGGATCTGGTACTGATGAGAGGATCTGGTACTGATGAGAGGATCTGGTACTGATGAGAGGATCTGGTACTGATGAGAGGATCTGGTACTGATGAGAGGATCTGGTACTGATGAGAGGATCTGGTACTGATGAGAGGATCTGGTACTGATGAGAGGATCTGGTACTGATGAGAGGATCTGGTACTGATGAGAGGATCTGGTACTGATGAGAGGATCTGGTATTAATAAGAGGATTTGGTACGAATGAAAAGACTTGATTCTGAATATGATATATTTCTTCCGGAACTCCGGGAGCAGTGTAATGTTGCACTCAGGAGTTTCGAAAATTTAAATAGCGCAGGGAACAGGAACCTGTACGTTTGTCTTAATGAATTTTTCGCTGCATGCAGCCGGATTTCAACCATTCTCTGGAATAAAAATAACAAAAAACACAGAAAGCATCTCAGGTCCATCTTTTCCATAGCCAATGACTCTCCTATTTCCCCCAGATCTCTATCTGAACTGGAGACAGTGCTTGGAAGTATTGAAAACACTCTTGAATATAATGAAATGAAAAGTGCCCTGCAAGAACCAGCGGTTTTTTCATACGATCCCGGAACAAAAACCTTGACAACTGGTGGAAAAAAGTATGAAATCCTGCCTCTTTTTCTGGCTGTAAGGGACCTTTATGCTTCCCTCCCTTTCTTCAACGAACTTCAGGCCTGCACTGAGATGCTTGAAAAAGACTCTCTGAACGCCACAGCGCTCTTTCAAAAAGCCATGCTGATATATAACACAAAAAGGTTTGAAACTGCCCTGCAACTTCTAGAGCAGGTGCTTGAAATAGTCCCTGATGATTTCAGAGTCTGGTACAACAGGGGTGTACTTCTCTCGGAAATGGGCCGGCTTGAGGAAGCAATAGATGCTTATGATAGGGTAATTGAGCTTGAACCGGCTTTTGAAATTGTATGGGACAATAAAGGAGTTGTCCTTGCCAGGCTTGGCAGGCTTGAAGAAGCTCTCGAATGCTACGAAAAAGTGCTCAGGAGAAAACCTAAATATGCCGAAGCCTGGGCAGGAAAAGGTGCAATCCTTTCTGCACTTGACCGGAAAGAAGAAGCTCTTGAAGCATACAGTTCAGCCCTCAAAATAAGGCATGATTATATGGAAGCCCTTAAATGTATCAGCAGTCTGTTTTCCAGGATGGGAAGATTTGAGGAGGCTCTGGCAGCATACGACACGGCTCTTCAGTCTGCCCCGGAAGATCCCAGCCTCTGGGCAGGCAAGGGGCTTGTCCTTTCAGAACTGAACAAACAAGAAGAAGCTCTGCAAAGCTGTAACAGAGCTCTCGAACTGAAACCGGGTTTTGTTCCTGCTCTTGAAATCAAGACCGAAATCCTTTCTAGAATCAGCCGGCAAAAAAACCAGAACGCTCGATAACCTTTTTTCGGAATAAAACTGTGTCTTTTTTTTAGTCAGTATAATTCGAATTCGAAAAGGGTCCGAATAAATCTTTATCTGAAAACGGAGGATTCCGATATGGTAGAGGAAATAAATACCACAGAAAGTGCTAAGATAAAACAAAAGGAGCTGGAAGCGGCAGGAAAAACTGAAGAAACCGAGGATCCCAGACAGCTCCTTATCACAGCAGGTGAGGCTGATAATTATGAAGACAAACTTAAGCTCTATGATAAAGCCTTAAATCTGGACCCCATGTACCTTGATTCCTGGATCCAGAAAGGTTTTGTCCTGGATAGAATGGGAAGGTCCGAGGAAGCTCTTGAATGTTATAATAAGGCTCTAGAACTCAATCCTGATCACCTGGGAATAAAGTGCCTCAAGGGTTTTGCCTACAATAACTTAAAGGATTTTGAAAAAGCCATAGAGTGCTATGATGAAGTCCTTAAGGTCAACTCCGAGGATGTCTTCTCCTGGTACCAGAAAGGTTCGGTTCTGGAAAATCTTGGAAGATACGGAGAGGCTATGGAAGCTTACGACAGAGCTCTGGAAATAGACCCTACTGACACCCTTATCAGGGAGAAAAAGCTGAGGCTCTTGGGGCTTATTTATAAAAAGGGGACTCTAACGGATTCTCCGGACAGCAACTTTAATTGAGCCTGAAAAATACAAAAAATTTACAGGAAAAAATCAGGAAATAATTAGAAAAAATTGAAGGGGCTGTGTTTCAGCCTTTATTTTTTACTAGCCTCGTTTTCTTTTTTGATTTCTTCAACGGTTTCTATGAGTTTTTCTTTGATTTTCACTATGGAATTAACAGCTTCACCGCCGATTTCAATAGGTGCCCTTTTTTCCAGGTCAGCCTGCATTAACTGCTGGTCAAAAGGAATTTCTCCAAGCACCGAAATGCCAAGCTCTTCAAGCCTGGCGTTGACTTTTCCAGCGCCTCCTTTGTTAATTACGGCAGCAATATGTTTTATCCCAATCTCGGAAGAGAGTTTTTTAATCCTTTCGGCTGTTTCAAGGGACCGGGCTCCCGGCTCCACCACCACAATCATAAGGTCCATTCCGCGTGTGGTACCTCTTCCCAGATGCTCGATTCCGGCTTCCATGTCCAGGATAACTGCACTCTTTTCCTTAAGCATCAGGTGCCTTAGAAGAGCCCTGAGGAAGGCTGATGCCGGACACATGCACCCACTTCCTCCCTTATCCACAGTACCCATTACAAGCATCCTGACTCCGTCAGGCCCTATTACTCCGTATTTGCCTGCAATGTCGTCCACTTTTGGGTTATAGATAAAAGCCCCGCCTTCGGTACCTGCCCTTTCCTGAATGAGGTCTTTGAAATCAACAAGGGGCGTTGGGGGGTTTTCGATCCCTAGGGAAGATGCCAGGTTCATATCCGGGTCTGCATCTATTGCCAGGACTTCGTATCCGTCTCTTGCAAGCAATCTTGCCAGAGTGCCTGAGAGGGTAGTTTTTCCAACACCGCCTTTTCCGGTAATTGCTATTTTTATTTGAATTCCCCCTTAAATTTTGGTTATAAATCAAATGTAATAATTTTCTACTCGAATATAACTCTCAAACTGTTTATACTTACTCATTTGTGCCGGCTTTTTTCAAAACATTAGGAACACAGGTATTTATTATTTCCTGCTCTACGCTCCGGAATGCGTTCTGAAGGTAAGTATGAACCCTGAAGACGAACCAGAAATTCCGGAGGCGGTTCAGGGGAGTCCCTGATAGGGACACATACGTAGTGTTTCCGCGCCTTACGTTCACACTATCCTTTACCCATTCACTCCCGTCCCGGCAGCCGGCTGTTGACCTGAGGTGATAATCATGATTTTCGAGGTCAGCAAAGAAGGGGTCCAGATAGATATCAGATGCCGATGTTGCATTTTTATAGTTCCCTTCTGTGTTGTTGTAGAAACAGCTGTTTTCCAGTACAAGGGTGTGGGTTCCCGAAAGGTAGTTAGTTACCCCGTACCCTGTCTCGGCAGGATCTTTTACTCACTGCAGGGTGTTTGTAATGATGTTATTGCTGACAGTAGTTGTGTATCCCGTGCCTTTTGGTAAAAGTCTGTCGAAGTGTCTGCAGAATACATGAGGACAACGGCAACATGGTTGGTATACGCCGTCAAACACGTTGTTTTCAATAAGGATATCATGGAATCCGCTTGCTACGATACCGCCCGACCCAGTCAATATTCGGGTTCGTGTCCATATCCTGAGCCCGGTATTTGTCCTGCAGGTTATCGTATTGTTCCAGGCTTCTACATTCGTGCACTCGATTGCAAACATGCCGTCATGCCCTAGTTTATATACCGTGTTATTGTAAAACTGAACATTTTCTCCATATTTTATCCTCAGCCCGTCTCCATGCTCGTCGTGTATGTACATATCATATACTTTTACATCGTTGCAATGAATAAAGTAAATCACGTTATAGTAGTTTTTACCTCTGGCGACGTCGGTGTTTTTGTCATGTTTTCCGTCAACTTCGAAACCTCTTATCGTAATGTTGTTATTTCCCGAACTGCTCATCTACTGGTTGAGGGATTTTGCGGCAGCCCAGCCTGCGTTGTCGATCAGCTTTATTCATAGATATATAGCATAAAAAATAAAATTTTTTGAACGAAGCTAACTGTTACAACCTCTCAATTGCTTCTCATTTATTTATAAACCCGGAGTCCTTTTTCGAAGCAATTTGCATAAGGTATCTTTCTATGTGCTCCCCCTGCTTTTTAGAAAAGCCCGAATCCCTGGCAAGCCGGTCGATCACCTTCTGTACTCCTGTCCCGTACTGCATTGCTTTTTTCTTTTTCCAGAGAATTTCCGGAGGGATCAGACCTTCTGCCGCCTTTCTGAGAATATATTTTCGTGTATAAAAGCCGTCTTTTTTCAGTACCTTAAGCTCCGGGCTTATTGCAAGCCCGGTTTTTATTACTTCTTTATCCAGGAAGGGCACCCTGAGTTCCACAGAATTGGCCATTGTAACCATATCGTCCCTTTCAAGGTTAATTTTTGAGATGTTTTCAAGGTCCGAGTAAATCTCCCTGTCGAGTACCTCAGCCCCCTTTTCGAGAAACTCCTCATGCCTCCTGTATCCTCCAAAGAGTTCATCTGCCCCCTGTCCGGTCAGAAGGACTCGTTTTCCATCTTCTCTTGCAGTTTTTGCAACTATGTAGAGAGGAAGCCCTATTGCCACAGTCATCGGGTCAGTAGATTCGGTTGCATAAATTACCTGAGGGACTGCTGCCTCTATTTCTTCGGGGGAAAGGAAATGGACTTTCAGGTTTCTCTTCATTCCGATAGCTTCAGCTGCACTCTCTGCCTGAGCAACGTCGTGAGAATCCGGAAGCCCAACCGCATAAAGGGGGATCTCAGGATCAAGACATTTTGCAAGGGCTGCTAAAAAGGTACTGTCAATACCCCCTGAAAATGCAATTCCCGCAGCCGGGGTAAGCCTGAGTTCCACAGCCTTTTCAAGGGCTGTTTTCAGGTGAAATAAAGCCTTTTTTTCGGCGTAAATTCTCTTCTCAGGGGATTTTCTCTTCAGGTATCCTTCAGGGGTTTTTTCTGTGACTTTCCCGTTTTCGGTATTGAAACCCAGAATCCCTCCCTGAGGAAAGGACTTTGCTTTTCTGCCGATAAAAGCAAGGGCTTTTTTTTCGGAGGCAAAGGCTATTTCTGGCTTTTCTGCTCCTTTTCCGGAGCAGTAATAAAGGGGCTTCACTCCTGAAGGGTCCCTTGCAAGTACAAGTTCTCCTCCGCAGGCATATGCAAGGGCATAGTCCCCGTTTACTTTAGAAAGTGTGGAGCAGACAGCATCTATTGGTGTACTTCCTTCCTTTACCCTGGTTTCTAGAAGTGAAAAAAGAAGTTCTGTATCGGAATCGGTTTTTATCCCTTTCTCAGCTGCAAGCTCGCGAAAATTGAATAACTCTCCATTGAGTACGAGAGCTCCTTTCCCTGTAAGCGGCTGGGGCATATCTCCTGTTATTTTTAGAAGGGTATTTCCTATGCTCAGGTTTCCTGCCGTATAGGTCCCGCAGGCATCAGGTCCCCTGTGTCCCAGAACTGCAAGCATCCTCTTTACTTCCATATTACTGTCAGGGGTTCCGAAAACTCCTGCTATTCCGCACATGATTACACCTTTTTTCCTGTCCTTTCTGTCCGGTATACACGAGCGCAGCCCTGTATTTATTATTTTGCAATCTTCTGGCAATGCATCTCCAAACGGTCTGAAGATGGGACATTGTCCGTGAAGTAGATCGATCCGGAAAAATGTGTTGCCAATGCAGGTTAAAAATCCCTGGTCAAAAAATGTTGTGGTCCCTGATTAACTGGTTGATCAATTCGGGGTCCGGGAAGAAAGCTTTCAGTATTTTCTCCCTGCGCAGCATGGGATCCAGGCCATCCAACCATGTTAGTAAAAAAGAATCTTCAAGCCAGTGCTGCAATTAAGAATAATTGATACTATGAAAATACCTCGGGATAAGAAATACTTCACCTTACCCTGAAAACAGCCTTTTTTATTCTCATTCGTACCGGTTTTTCTATTTTTTAGTATTTGCACTTTTTATGTCACTTTTGCCTGTTATAAAGGAAGTTTTTTATCTATGTCTTCCAATATACGCAATGTTTTTAAGCATCTTATAATTATTATGGTGCAGACCGGAAATTGTTTACCTTAAAGTTCACCTTCTCTTTCACCTGATGCCGCATTCAGGCTACCGAAAAGCAGGTGGAATTCCGATTAATTTTAAATTCAAAATTGAGGCTTACAAAGATGCAGTACCAGGCAACAATAACTATTGAGCAGAAAGCAGGCATGCTTGACCCTGAAGGCACCACAGCTAAAAGAGCTCTCGGGCACCTTGGATATGCAGTTGAAAGCGTAAAGACCGCAAAACTATACGAAATCGTCCTCGAAGCCGAATCTGCCGAAGTTGCGGAGCAGAAAGTTGATGAGATGTGCCAGAAGCTTATTGCAAACCCAATCATCCACAACTATACTATAAAGCTCAAGGAACTTAACTGAGGTTTCCCCGGGAACAAATGGATTGAAAATCCAGAAAACAAAATGTTTTAAAAATACTAAAGGAAGATTGAGGGAAAAAGATGAAGATTGCCATTATTCAGTTCGGGGGCACAAACTGCGACATGGATGTCCAATATGTCCTTAAAGACGTGGTTGGTGTGGATGCCGAAACTGTCTGGTACAAAGAAGAAAACCTGGCCGGATTTGACGGAGTCGTTGTTCCGGGCGGCTTTTCCTATGGAGATTACCTCAGGGCAGGGGCTATTGCAGCCCGAACTCCGATTATGGATTCCGTAAAAAAAATAGCATCCGAAGGAAAACCTGTGCTTGGGATCTGCAACGGTTTCCAGGTGCTGACCGAAGCCCGGCTGCTCAAAGGAGCTCTTACTACAAACGAATATCCGAAATTCAGGTGCCACTGGACCAATCTCAGGGTCGAGACAACTGATACTCCCTTTACCTCGAGGTTCAGGAACGGCGAGGTGATAAGGATGCCCATTGCCCATATGGAAGGCAAGTTCTTTGCTGAAGAGCCGGCCCTTGAAGAGCTTGACAAAAACGAGCAGGTCGTTTTCCGTTACGTAGATGAGAAAGGAAGAGTAACAGATGAAGCCAACCCAAACGGTTCTCTGGAAAACATTGCAGGAATAGTAAACGCTTCAAGAAACATTCTTGGTCTCATGCCCCATCCAGAAAGAGCTTCCGAATCAATCCTCGGTTCGGATGACGGAAGAAGGGTTTTTGAGTCCATGGCGGATTATATTACTGAAAACTTTTAATCCACTTTTTATTTCTTTAAATTGAGTTCAGTTTTCTGCTAACTCAAACTTTTTTTGTCCAGTTTTCTATTTTTCAGGTGCTCCCTGGTTAATTGGTTGGTATTATTCCGATATGATCTTTTGTTATATCTCCTGTTCCGTGTAACCAGGGACAACCAACCAGTTTCTTCAAGGTGAAAATAATGGGAAGCCAGAAAGTAATTCAGGATTCACAGCAAATAGAAGCCGTCCTTTCAACTGCAAAATACCTCTGTCTCGCCCTTTCCGATTCAGAAACCCCCTATATCGTCCCCATGTCCTTTGGCTATAAGAAAAACGCTATCTATCTCCACAGCTCCCGGGAGGGCAGGAAAATCGAGATTCTTAAAAAGAACCCCTGGGTCTGTTTCGAAGCCAACATCGAAACCGAAGTGATCACTGCTGACGACCCCTGCAATTATAACGTCCGCTACAGGAGTGTCATCGGGCACGGGCAGGCAAAGTTCCTGGAAGATTACAATGAAAAAGTCGAGGGGCTTACCGTGCTTTCGGAACATTACGGAAAAAAGGGGCTGTTTGAGTTTGAAGAGTGGAAGGTTAACAGGCTGTGTGTGATTAAGATCGAGATTGAGACGATGACCGGGAAAGAAAGCGGGTTTTAATCTGCTTTTCTCTTAATTGTTAAAGCCTTCAATGAAGAGTTTACTGTAAAGTACTGTAAACATGAAAATTTAACAATAAACCTTTTGTTGCCTTATCTGATAATTAGCATACCTCTTCGGGGCTAGATAGAGAAATCTCAGTTTTTTCTCCCTGCGTCGCGCTGGGCCTGAGCCCGCCTTCCACCCAGATCAAAAACAACCGAGAAAACGACCCCGCAACAACGAGAAACAATAAGCTGAAAAAATGTCCACGGGATGAGAGAATACTTTCCTTAAGTTCGGAAGCCACTTTTTAATTTATAAGTAAATATAAGCGCCTTCGCCAGCTTGTCTGGCAGCCCTGAAAAAAGAAAGAAAATTGAGACTGAAATACCTTAATTGAATAATAAATATACATCAGCCGGGATTCGAACCCGGGTTCGAGCGTTGGCAACGCCCGGTGATGACCGCTACACTACTGATGTACAAGGTTGGCAGGGTGCCCATCGCTTTTTTAACTATATAATTTCTTATTAATTAAGTTGACCCCGGGAGAGATTTTGTATGTCCTTTTGTATGTCCTGGTCCAGGAAAAAAATCCCGTTTTAGTTCCGACAGTATTGGTTTTCCATTTGCCTGTCAGGTATGTTCTTTTTGCTTTTACTGTATTTCTTTTCCTTATTCTTAATTCTTTGATTAGAATCTATTCCCTGTACAATTGTGGGGAATTGTGTTTTATATTATCAAGCCAGTATAGATGGCATCTTTCGTGAGCTGGCAACTAAGTATTATATATCTCTATAATATATCGATCTCTGTACTTGTCTTCTTACTTTTATATTGAATTTTATGAGTGATGGGTTTTGAGCGAGCTTGAAAAACTGATTAACCTTGCAAAAAATGCAGCCGATAAAATCCGGAAGCATAGATTTGTGCGCATAGTTTCACATAATGATGCTGATGGGCTGACTTCAGCCGGAATTATGGCTCAGGCCCTGCTAAGGGCAGGCATCGGTTTCCAGCTTTCAATAGCAGGAAAACTAGACGGGGCTGTGATTGAAGAAGTGAACAGTGGTATCTCTCAGGGAGACCTGGTCATTTTCTGTGATATGGGCAGTGGACAACCTGAGCTTATAGGCAAGGTGGCGGCTGACGTCGTGGTGATTGACCATCACCAGCCAGTAGGGCATTCCCCCGCAAAAGCCGTGGTAAACGCCCATATGGTAGGAATCGACGGGGCAACAGACATCTCGGCTTCCGGCACGTGCTATCTTGTAGCCAGAGAACTCGGGACCGGAAACATCGACCTTGCAGGGCTGGCAATTGCAGGGGCAGTTGGAGATAGGCAGCTTTTCCAAACTGCCAATGCCTTTATTCTGGAAGAAGCCCTGAAAGCAGGAGTTGTGTCAATCAGGAAAGGGCTGAAGGTAGGGGACGGAAACCTTGCGGATGTGCTCGCGTACAGCACAGAACCTTTTCTGGATGTAACCGGTTACCCGGAAAAAGCAGCGGAATTCTTAAACCAGCTAGGGCTATCCGGAAACATTGAAGACCTGTCTGCGGAAGAGATAACAAAACTTGCCAGTGCCATTGCCCTGAAACTTGTCAAACAGGCAAGTCCCGAAGCAATTGAAGCTGTCATCGGAGATACCTTTCTGCTTAATCTGGAACTGGTGCACAATGTCTATGATTTCATCTCCATTCTTAATACCTGCGGGAAGCAGAAGGTTTACGGGCTTGCCCTGGCTCTTTGCCTTAAAGACTCAACTATTGTTGATGAAGCCCTCACCCTTACAAAGGAACATGAAAAGAACCTTGCCGTGGATGTCCGGGAAAATGTGGGAAAAATTCGCAAAGGGGGAAATATCTGGTATATCAACACGGTTGATACCCTTTCCACAGGAAGCCTTGCCACAACTGTAGTCAGATACCTTCATCCCGAATTCCCTTTCATCTGTGTAAACGAATCCGAGGGAATCCTGAAGGTTTCTGCTAGGGGTACCCGTGAACTTGTATCAAAAGGTCTTGACCTTGCCTTTGCCCTCAGGGAAGCTGCAGGCGCAGTCGGCGGAAGCGGAGGCGGACACAGTGTCGCATCCGGAGCCTCAATTCCATTAGGAAGTGCGGAGGAGTTCCTGAATATCGTAGACCAGATAATAGGAGACCAGCTCAGGAAAAACACCAGTGGGAAGGCAAAGTAAAGGCAAAGAAAACAATAGCAAATAAAAGTAAATAAAAGAAAGGAAAATTTAAAAACGCATGGGGCATGTTTATGAAAATCACAGGTACAATTGAGTTCTCTGACCCGAAGTCAAGAAAGTCTGCAGCCAGAATCCTGAAAGCCCTTTCCCCGGACAACCTGAGGAGTATGGAAAGTGAAATCAGTGATGAAAGAGTTGCTGTGTGGTTTCATTCCAAAAAAATTGGCTCTCTTCTTGCAACCGTTGACGATTTTCTTATGAATGTGAAAATAGGAGAGGGAGTTGAACAGACTCTGGAGAACGAAAAATAAGAAGGGAAAAGTAAAAATTAAGAAATGAAATTAAGAAATGAAATTAAGAAATGAAATTAAGAAAAGAAACGGGAAATCTGGATTCTCTTTCCCGGTTGTTGTTAAACTGTTTTTTAATTTGCATGTCCTTCATACCAGAGCTTTATAAGTTTCTCGAGCCTTTCACTCGTTAGTTCTACTTCTGTAGCAGGGACCGGAAGACTGTTTTTATAGACATGTATTGCTTCCTGGAGTTCTTCTGTACTTATATTTTTTCCTCCCTGAGAGGTCGAATTGTCCCAGGGGTTCCAGTCACGGACTGTCCAGTTCCAGGTGCGTATAGCCGTTTCACTCCCTGTTAAGGCCCTTGAGGTAACGTTATAAATTCCGGGAGAGGAAGCACCGGAATAGGAACTGCTTTTAACACCGGATTCAGAATGCTTTACCACTCCGTTAAGGTACCAGGTTACAGTGCTGGCATGGTTTGTGCTGATACTGAACTCCTGCTCCTCCCCTTCATAGGTCGTGATATTTTCCCCTGGGTTTGCAGAGAGAATAGTGAGTGGAGTCACTGTTATGTAATTGCTCTTTGTCTCTGAGTCAGGCCCGTTCCTGTTGCTTATATTCAGTGAGACAGTATAATTTCCGTAGGAGCTATAGGTGTAGACCGGGTTCTTGGCTGTTGAGTCCACAATTCCGTCTCCATTCAGATCCCATTCCCAGGAAAAGGCACTCTGCGAGAGATCGGTAAACTGGACTGTAAGAGGAGAAACCCAGCTGGTGATATTTGAAGAAAAGTCAGTATCAGGGAGGTCATTAACAGTAGTGAAAGCTTTTATGCAGAGGTTTGCTTCTGAACATCCAGCCTCTGATGTCAGGTCTTTCCAGTTGACTCCATCCGAACTTAGATAGCTCTCTCCGGAATTAGCCTGTGCCTTGCTGCTATAACCGAAAAATGGCTGCTCAATTGCAAGAGGGTACAGGAAGAAAGGATTGCTGAACTTTATAACCACTGAAAATTTCTCTCCGGAAGTCAGGTTTACTGGTGAATTCAGCAGGTGAGTATGGTAGCCAGGCAATGAGCATGTTCCGTTTTCTTTTACAACAAAATTCCTTTCCTGGTTAAGAGGGCCATTAGTCGGGTTTTTGTAAACATATATCTCATAAGCCGTATCAAGATCTGTGGTATAGAATCCTATAGCTTCAAGTTTTTCGTTTCCTCTCGAAGAAAATACATTGCCGCCCCAGGCAGTTAAATATCCAGAGTCAGGGTATCCAAAAGAGGTTATCCATCCGAGTGGGTCATACTGGTAAATGCAGTCAAAGTTGTCCTTCTCTGCAGCAGTAAACACGGCGTTTTCTTTGTATGCGAGCCTGGTGTCATAGTAAGAAATATAGAAGTATCCTTCTTCTCCCCAGGCTTCTCCCCAGGTGTTCTTTATAATAAAAGCTCCGTCCCCGGGGGGTACCTGTTTGAACATGTTCCTATCAAAAGAATCGTTCCAGCCTACGATAGTTATTGCGTGATTGGCATTACTTGAATCTGTGCATATATAGGTACAGTTATTCTTCTGGTAATAAAACGAGCTCCAGTACATTGTGGAGTACACAGCTCCGTAATCCATAAGAGCTTCTTTGATCACCTCATTGTCCAGGGGTCCAGTTCTCCCGGGAAGTATAAGCACTTCCTGGACATGTTTTTGCACAGGAAGTCCTGTCGGAGAGTAGGTAGAAGTTTCGCTAAAAGGGTCTTCGGAGTAGTTTACAGGCCCGGACCAGCGGGCAAGATATGCCATGGACATGAAGGCATTCCCACCGTCATTGACAGTAAGGTCAAAACCGTCTGAATAATATTTTGTAACTAAATTTTTCATGTTATTTTCGGAAAAATCTCGATATTCTCCTTCTGTCCCCAGGATATAAGATTCAAGGGATTCAAGGCTCGAAAAAGCCCAACAACTTCCGGTCTGTCCCTGGTCCTTCACATAGGTGACCTGTCCTTCCTCACGCAGGTCATAGGTTTCAGGGAGTTCCGAACCTGATGCCCTGAACAATAGCCTTTCCGCAGGCTTTGAGAGCCCCGATAGGCTTACCGGAGAAGGAGTATATCCAGTGCCTGAAATGCCCCTGCCGTCAGAAGGTGAGAAGGAACCAGCTGGATCTGATCGTTCAAGATCCAGAAACTCGGGGTTCAGAGGAGCCGTTTCAATCATAGGTTCTGAAAGAGATGTATTTTTAGGGGACGGCTCGAAGTTTTCGGTACTTCCGGCAGCAAAACTCGGGCTGCCGGAAAAACACGAAAATAAGATTGTAAGTGCAAGCAGGAGGGAATTTATTTTTTTCAAGAATTTCGGCCTCGGATAGTATCGATTTTTAGATAACTGGCTGAGATAGTACGGAGTGACTTGTACAGAGGGCTTTTTCGAGATTCAAATCTCTGGACTATATACAAATCATAAGTGGATCTTCATCAATCATCAGTATAATTAATATTCCCCAGTAAATTTCTTTTGAATAAGTATTAGTACTGTTAATTTATTAAATTTATGTACAAGTTCTTTTCTAACAGCATATATTTTTTACAAAAAGTAATTAAGTTTTTTTTTGTATTAAATAGCCTCTAAATATGAATATATTTTCGAAAAATAGGTTTTAATAGCCTGATATTTCCTTTTTGTTCAAAATAGATAAATTGGTATGAATGCAAAAATATATATATAGTAAAATTAGATTTTTTTTAACATATTTTATTCTTGGAAAACTATCTTTTCATTATAAGGGGCAAAAATAAGTTAATTTGTAGATACTGTTGTGGTCTTTCTTCTGATTATTTAATGTTTAACAAGGATCTGTTCTAATGAGTGTTTCCAATAGAAAGAGACATTAAGTTTGCCTTCCCATACTCTTATAAGGCATACTTACAGGGGGGAGAAAGCCTGCTTTCGGAAACACTTGCAGACCTTGAGAATACCAGCCAGGAAGACCTTGATAAGGAAATCCTGAGAGCCGCAATGATCGCAGAACTGGATGCTATAAACATCTATGAACAGATGGCAAACCTGACAAAAAACGAGGAGATCCGTACAATTCTCCTTGACATCGCCAGGGAGGAAAAGGTTCATGTAGCCATGTTTGAGACCGTGCTCCTTCAGACTGATGAGGAGTTTTTAAAGATTTATGCAGATTATGCACTTGCCAGAAGATAAATGAAAAATAGTTAGAGACCTTTTTTAACTTTATATGGCTTTTTTAACTTTATATGAATTTTCTTCATAGATTTTCAGGTATCTTTTTCGCAAGCCTCTTTTTTAAGCTTTACCACATAATCATTTATACCCGACACCGCCATATTTTCTATTGATCTTCCATGCTTGAGGAATATGCGAAGAAGAGAGATTTTAAAAAGACCTCCGAACCTCCAGTTAATGAGTTAGAAAAAAGTTCCGGTAAACCTATTTTTGTGGTCCAGCGCCATGATGCAACCAACCTTCATTATGATTTTCGCTTGGAGATGGACGGAGTCCTGAAAAGCTGGGCAGTCCCTAAGGAGCCGCCTAAAAAAGCCGGCATCAGGAGGCTTGCCATCCAGACTGAAGACCACCCACTCGAATACGCCGATTTTGAGGGAAAAATCCCAGAAGGAGAGTACGGAGCCGGTAAGGTTGAAATCTGGGATAAAGGTACTTTTGAGCTTTTGAAGCGTAACGAGAAAGAAATTACTGTCACACTTGAGGGGGAAGGGCTGAAAGGGGTTTATGTGCTGATAAGGACAAACTACGGTAAAAAGGGTAAAGGGTGGCTTTTTTTTAAGAAAAAAGCCGATTGAAAAGTTATTGGAACTCAACTGATTAATATAATTTGTAGTTAACCGATAAAGATTATTGATAGTAAATTTAAAAGTAACTTAAGGGCAGCTTGATCAGGGTAAATAGACACGATGAAATTTCTGACGCAGGGGTTTACAGGCTCATACCTTAGACTCAAACTGGGCTTCTTAAACAGATGCAGGAGTGATAATATGGGGAAAGTTACGGAAGAGAGGGTGAAAGTAAGAATTATTGAGACTGCAGGAAGCAGTTGCTGTGTTGCAGCCTGTGATGGACAAAAAGTGCATGACAGGATTGCAGACGATTTCCACAAAAACAGGAAGGTTGATCTCTCTTTTGCAGAGACTAACGAAATTACACCTGCCTTTCTGAACGCAGCTGTGGGGCAACTTTACGGAACTTTTCCGGCTGAACTGATTGAGAAAAACCTTTCTTTTACGGACCTTGACCCTGAAGATGAGGCTTCCATAAAGAGAGTCATGGAGAGAGCAAAAGGCTATTTTGAACATGCATATTCCTGCAGAAAGGCTCTCAGGGATGTGATCGGAGGCGAAGATGCATAAGAGTATCCACCGCGCAACAGTTTATCCTTTAAGGCGCAGTGTGAAACTTCGTCCTGGAAAAACCCTGCCTGTAAAGCCGAGCCCTGCTCCTATCCATTCCACAGCGACGTATGATTTTCCTGCCGAACAGAATTATTTTTTTGACACCAATATCTGGCTCTATATTTACGGTCCTATAGGCTGGCCTGACCAGAGGTCTGCCATATATTCCAGAATGTTAAGAGAAATCCGGGAATCAAACGGCACTATCTATATAAACTGCATGATTATCTCGGAATTTATTAATGCCTTCTCAAGAATCGAGTTCAAACAGCAGACAGATTATTCAAGGTTCAAGGATTTCAGAAACTCATTAAGCTTTCGTCCCATTGCTGTAGATATCGCCTCAAACGTTAAAAAAATCCTCAGAAATACCCTTGCCTGCGACCCCGATTTAAAAGTTATAGACCTGCCTGAAATCATGCGTTTCTTTGAGCAGGGAAAGTACGACTTTAATGACCTTCTCTTTGCAGAAATCTGCCGCGAAAAAGGCCTGGTCTTTGTAACCCACGACAAGGACTTCAGCGACATGGGTGTTGAGATCCTGACCGCAAACGAGAAGCTGTTTCATCACAGGTGAGCAGGAAATAATATCTGATTTAAAGAATGTGAGGAGAGTAATCCATTAGATTCATGGGTTTCCCATGTTTAGTTTTACAGTCAGCACATTCCTATTCTCTATTTTTTAAGATGAGCTTAGAGTTATGGAATCCATAAACATTATCAATTTTAGGAGATATTTCAAAGCACAGATCTTCTGCAGTTTAACTGAAAAACCAGTGGCAATAGACATAGAGCATCCAATATTATATTTGGTGAGTCGCTGGTTGCGGTAAGTTTCCGGAACTTCAGCGTACCAGCCTGAAAAATCATGTCGTGGTTAAGCGGGATGACGTAGACACAGTCAGGCTGGACGACCATTCCGTCTTTGACCTCATAAACCGGCATCCGTGTATAGCATCCTGTCAGGTGCATCCTGTCAGGTTGCGAGAATGCTCTTGTGTTTAGGGGTCAGGTGCTGCACCAGGATAAACGCCATGCTGCGGGATTGGTGTCGTTGGGAATAGCTGGAAATATATTTTCGAACGCAGCCGGCCCACCAGCAGATGCGCTGATGCCCATGATGGGAAAGTCCTCTTTTGGGGTTTTATTCGAGTCTGCATTCGGAGCAGGATGTTCACTAATGGAGGCTTCTTCTGTAGTATGCAGCTCTCCCTCTTTGCCTGTGGCTTCTTTTTTTTGACCATATCTACTTTGAAAAAAATTCATGTATCTCTGGTTAAGTGAGGAAATTAAGTGAGGAATCATGATAAATTGCACCTATTTCTACAATAGTTATCTAAAATTTTAATATAATATAGGCTGGAGCAAAGTATCGATTTTAGGTAAAGAGGGCAAAGTTTGAGATCGATTTATGGTACAAAATCGATAGCTTTCGGGCAAGAAAATTCCTTAACCGATGACCAATGGAATGAAATTGTTTTGGGACGAGCTCATATAATATTAACTCAGTATTATAGGAGTACCAATATATCAAAACTGGAATTTAAGAAATCATAATTTTTTTATGGGTGGGGAGTTAAATGAAAGATCTTTATAAAATATTTATGATAGATCAAAACAAAATATTTAAAATAATAATTGATTTAGTCACTATTGTCATCCTTTATATACTGCTACTGGCGCTACTTGTGGGGGTGATAAATATCCTCCAGGATATCAAGTCAATTCTATTCGGGACTCTTGGGGGTGGTTTTGGCCAGATAGTAGCCAGTGTCCTCACAATTTTTGTTCTTATTGACCTTTTCAAGACTTTTGTCGATTTTCGTGAACATGAAGAAATCAGAATTACATATGTAACCGATGCTACGATTTTAATAGTCATGCGTGAAATCGCGGCAGGGGTATATGCCCAAAGATTTGATTATCAATTTATTTTAGGCCTATCGGCATTGCTGTTGATATTGGGTATAGTAAGGGCCCTAACTGTCAAATATCCACCCAAATAATAATTAAGCCCTCATAAAAAAGTAAAGGTTAATTCTCGGATTCTCTATTGAACGTTCAGGATATGCTAGATGAATCCATTAGAGGCATTTAAAGAGTATCTAAGATAGTCTTAAAGAAGAGATAAATAAATAGTTTTGAGGAGATGAGCAAAGTATCCGGTCATTCATCGTAATCAGGTACTTCAAAAAGGGCAGGGCACTTCTCTTTTAATATTATGAGGAGTTCTTCGTCTAATTTTGTATCATAAAGTGTTTTCACTTTAGAAAGATGGTCAAGTGATAAATGATCAACCCTTTTAAGGTTAGCTCCTTTAAGGTTAGCTCCTTTAAGGTTAGCTTCTTTAAGGTTAGCTCCTTTAAGGTTAGCTCCTTTAAGGTTAGATCCTTTAAGGTTAGCTCCTTTAAAATTAGCTCCTTTAAGGTTAGCCTCTTCAAAGTTAGCCTCTTCAAGGTTAGCCCCTTCAAGGTTAGCCTCTTCAAGTTTAGCTCCTTTAAGGTTAGCTCCTTTAAGGTTAGCTCCTTTAAGGTTAGCCCCTTCAAGTTTAGCTCCTTTAAGATCAGCCCCTTCAAGCTTAGTCCATCTAAGGTTAGCTTCTAGAAGGTCAGCCTCTTCAAGCTTAGCCCCTTCAAGGTTAGCTCCTTTAAGGTCAGCTCTTTTAAAGTTAACCCTTTCAAGTTTAGCCCACTCGAGGTTAGCTCCTTCAAGCTTAGCCCACTCAAGATTAGCCTTTTCAAGGTTAGCCCTTTCAAGGTTAGCCTTTTCAAGGTTAGCCCTTTCAATCTTAGCCCACTCAAGGTTAGCTTCTTTAAGGTTAGCTCCTCTAAGGTTAGCTCCCTCAAGCTTAGCCCACTCAAGTTTAGCTCCTCTAAGGTTAGCTTTTTCAAAGTTAGCCCTTTCAAGGTTAGCCTTTTCAAGCTTAGCCCACTCAAGGTTAGCTCCTTTAAGGTTAGCTCCCTCAAGGTTAGCCTCTTCAAGGTTAGCCCATCTAAGGTTAGCCTCTTCAAGGTTAGCCCATCTAAGGTTAGCCTCTAGAAGGTTAGCTCCTTTAAGGTTAGCTCCTTTAAGGTTAGCCTTTCCAAGGTTGCCCGCTTTAAGGTCAGCTTCTTTAAGGTCAGACATGTCTTAACCTCTTTTCCTTTAACACGAAATTTTTGTTTGCCTTTTATCAATTGTGAACTAAAATAAACATTACCATGTTAGGAAGATATCTTCTGCTCTTCAGGATTTAGCTTTTAAAATTGTATCGATTTACAGTCCAGGTCTATTAGATCTGTCATGGTCATGAAAGGCTTTTAAGGTCTTGCATCTATGATCCGGAAGGCCTTTGATACCCTGATACTTAAGGATCTGCAGCTCTCTGACCTATCAGGAATATCCTGATCCTTAAGAACATGGAAGGCCTGTATAAAAAACGTTATCATTACCAATTCTTGTTCTGGTCCTGATCCTACGGAACATGACAGCAACCTTTTAAGAGAAAAGATTGCCCTGTCAAGCCTTGTGTCCTGGTTCCAACTTTGAAACTGCAGATCCGAACCAGACCTGCAAAGTCTGTAAATCGAGCCCTATTTTATGAATGGATTTGCTCCCGATCTAAAGCTTATCAGTATAGAACTTACGCTGTGAACTGAGAATAAATAGCATAAAATATCAAACAATCTAAAAGTCATTACTTTTTACAAACTCATATGCATCTGATTTTAATTTTCAAGTGCTTAAGTCCTACTCTAATTATGAAAACAATCCTGAAAAATGGTAATTGCTAAGTAACCGTCACAAAATAGATTAGGCAGATTTTTCATAAAGTTAATTTTCAATTGGTGGTATTGATCTTGAAAATCAAGGCACCCAATTGAAACCTGTGCATAGTTTGTTCTGTGACGACTCCTAAAAACAAAAATAGTTTTAGGATAAACTCATTATATTAATTGTAGTTTTTGTCTTTTGGAAAAATTTATTTTTTAAGCTGGAAATGTACATCAAGTTGAGGATGCATAAAATCAGACTACATCTCCTGTAGTTTTATGTATTTTAAATACTTTAAAATTTCAAATCAGAATAAATTATTTATATTGATCATATAATGTATAATCGTATTATTATATATAGGGAGTTATAACAATAGAGTTTCCTCTTGATCTTTGGGCTGGATCATAAGTAGGAACTTTAGAAAGGGACTCAAAATCCTACCAACTATTTCCTAACTAATTTTTGGAAATATTAACTTTTTTTATAATGTCTTTATTTTTCATAAACCTTATGAACATTCTTAAATTCACGCTATTCTCAGAGGTATGTAAAATAAGGTATTTGCGTCTCTACCAGGTAATGTCACCAGTGGGTTTTGCTACAAATTTCAAACTGGCGCACACCGCAGCAAGCTGCGGGGTATTAGACTGGGAAAAAATAGTTGAGTAAGATGGATTTTAATTTTCTCTTACTTTAAAAATTTATTAACAAAAGGTATGTAACTAAGCCAGAACTTTCCGCATACCCCGTTTTTCGTACATCCTTTTCCGGAAAGTGCTTCTTCACATTGATTACAGAACATATTTGATTTCACTTCAAATCTATTTACACAGTTGATTTCCAAAATTCCCTTCCTTTTCAATATTTTTTCACTTTTCCTTTCCGGAGCATGCTTTAAGGAAGTCCGTAAAGACATCGAGGTTTTGCGAGATACTTTCACCTTGAAACCAGGCCCAAACCTTCATACCGCATCCTGCTTGAGGTGATGCAGCCTGACCTCCTGCAGGCGGGTACGGCAGGGAGCTGCATGGATGAGGAAGTCTCGCAGCTTGTGTGCTCGACCCTTACCAAAATGGGGAAAATAAGAAGGGCTCTGGGTTGAGGGCAAAACTTTCCTTAACCCCCGAAACTGCTTTTCAATTCACAGGTAAATATAATTGCCTCCGCCAGCTTGTCTGGCGGTTTTTCAAAAAAGAGAGAAATAAAAAAGAGGTTTAAGAAAGAGTGTTTTTCAAGTAGAATTCACTTTTGTTTGGTTTACTCACTACCGTTTTTTCGGTCTCTTTGACCTGTTTGGTTCTCGTTTCTTACTTCCAAGTTTATTAGCAGCTTTTACTTTTTTGCTTTTTTCTTCTTCTTTATCGGAAAGACCGCTCTCCTGCGTCGAGTGTGACAAACACGACATAATAAGGCGAATGACGTGGTACGGGTCAGATATATAATCTAGTATCGTGACAATTTAATTATGACACATAATGTTTTGACAGCTTCTCATCAGCATTCTTCTTCGTAAACTTCCAGTTTATTTTCTTTTTATTCTTATTCCTTCTTTGCATCCATGCATCTACTTCTTTGCTAAGTGTTTTTATGTCAGGTATTCGCCTTTTTGTACATTGTGTATCCATCACATTAATCTCTATTTCTGCAGCATTTAGCCAACTCGCATGCTTTGGTGTGTAATGGAACTCTATTTTTTCCAGTATCTTTTTTGCTTCTTCTTCGCTAAATGTCTCATAGAATGATTTTTCTTTGTGGATATTTAGATTATCCGTAACCAGTCTGATGACTTCAGCTTTTGAATATTCTTCGATAACAAGATCTTTCATAAATTGTGCAAAATCTATCATTGTTCTTCTTTCAGTAACTTGAGTTATCCTTTTTCCCGCTTTGAATTCCACAGCCATAAATATGTTTGCTGTTCCATTCCTTATATACTCATAATCATACTTCTCTGGACTTCCAGGCTTCATTAGAATTGGTGTTATCTTATCTTCGATAAGTTGTTTTGGTTTCTCATCGAGACAGACAATAGGTCTTTTCGGGTCGTAATCTTCTTCGTATAGGTCAAGAACATCGTACATCCTCTTTCTGTATTCGGAATCAATTGTCTTAATGCACCACATCTTTTTCAGTCAGGGCTTAATTTTGCTTTTTTTCAAAATAAGTCTGATACTTGACACAATTCCATAATCTAGTGATTTCTCTTATTGTTCCTCCCTTAAACCTACAATTTTCTCTGCTACTACCTGAAAAAGCTGCAATAATCTTGAGAAACAAATTCTTTGGCAAGAATGCCAAAGAATCAGTTTATTCATTTGATATTTTTTCTGACTTTTTCAACTAAAATCGATACGCTCCGCTATTCCCTTAAGTAAAATTTAGATAAAAATAACTCACTACAGCTTAAATGGAGTAAATAATCTGAACAACTCCATGAGTGATTTTTCTGGTTTCTGGAGTAGATTTGCTCTTTTCATTTCAGCAAGTTTTATCTGATTCTCAATTCCCTTGTTGGTTCTGAACTGCTTCTTGCTATCAGTTTTTAGACTTTTTGAATAATAACTTTCAATAGGGTTATTTGTCGCTGGAGCTCCAAGAAGATAATGAAACAAAGTAAGATTAAACCAGTGTTTATTGATCATCCACAATCGTTTTTGAATCACTTCGTCATATGTTCTTATTTGTTCCATTAATTTGTCAAAGTTGTTTTTTGACTTTTCAATACTGTGAAGTGGAAGATTCTCCTTATTTCGTCTTCTTCCAAGCTTTAATTCTTGCCTAAATTGACTAAATTCTATTTTTGCCCTTTTAATCCATTTTTTATGTCTTTTTTCATTATTAATCACCTTAAGTTCCTCAGA
Source organism: Methanosarcina sp. WWM596 (assembly GCF_000969965.1). Lineage (GTDB taxonomy): Archaea > Halobacteriota > Methanosarcinia > Methanosarcinales > Methanosarcinaceae > Methanosarcina. Next base: position 2,150,054 of record NZ_CP009503.1, on the reverse strand, counting down.
TAGGAGCTTTTCCAGGAATTTAATCTCATTTTCACGATTGTAAAATATGTTCAATAATCTATATTTCAATAATTCCTGTTCAATTGTTATTTTCCTTGGAAAATCATTAATATAAGCTTGTTCAGGTGCATCAAGCAATATTGGTGCACTAAATTATTCCCAAAAACTTCCTTTAAGATTTCAGGATACTTATTATCAAAATCCGTAACTATAAACACAGACTCTGATGTATCGAGATTTTTTTGTAGAAATTTTTTAATGGTATCTGAACTCTTGTCATCAAAAAGTTCATCTGCTAACGGCCTTTGGGTTTTAGCATCCAGTATGGTTAAACGGTATTTCTGGCAACGTCCTTCTTTTGGGTGTTGTTCATCATAATGCACTATGCGTATATTTTCAGATTTTGGAACATTTTCTTGTTTCATTTCTTTGTTGAATGCTCTTAAAATAGTGCTTCTTGATCTTGGATATATGAAATCCATTATAGCAGAAATTCCATCATATGAAACGTTATGGTATCTGAGTACTTGGAAAAAATTATTGAATGAATCAAAAAGTAAAGTCTTCATATCTTCCCAAAAACTATGATTTTCTTCCTGTGTACTACGGCAATTTGAACATTTATATCGACCAATATTGGTTCCTCCAAGACCCTGTTTAGTGTATGAATTATAGCCATTATGAACCATAGGAGTACCGCATATGGGACATGCTGGAGGAATTTTTCTATGAAAAATTCCTCGTGTAGTATATTCATAATCGTTCCCAAAATGAGCAAAAAAGTCTAAAAGAACCGGTAGTTCAGAAAAGTTATTAAGAGTAAGATTTATAGTTACCATTGTTTGTGCCGTAACATCATTACATAATTATAAAATTATAAATTTTATGTAGTGATGTTACACTTACTTTTATCACTAGATTTTGGAACTGAGTCATAACTACCATTAGTTTTATTCTTCTGTAATTTTGCCATAATTTCGGCGAGATCCTCTCTCATATAAATAGCTGACTGATTAGCTTGTTAGCTAGTCAATAAGTAACAAGCCAGAGTCTAAAAGGGTCGCAGGCTCGTTTATAGAGTTGCAGTTTCCGAGAATAGTTTTAACTTCGGGTTTAGTAGTTCCTTCAAATTTCATAAGTAAGCTACTTACTTGCAATTCTTGAAATGACGTTTCTGTATCAACTGACATTTCCGATTCAACGTGTGTTGGTGTAAATAGTACCAAAGATACAACGAAAATCAAAAATATAATAAAAAAAATAATAAATAATATTTTATAAATTGATTTCTTCGTCATGAGAAAACTCATCCTTATAATAATCTGGTTTGGGTTAATTGATCTTTAGGACTTATGCATCATATATTCTGCACATCTTTTTCGATTACAGTTAGAATGTCACTATAGTTTAAATTATAATTCATATAGTTATAGTCCCTTTCGATATAAATCTCAGTGTCATTAATTTAGATCTAAAAATAAGCAAAATTGCAATATTTGAAAAAGTATTGCAATTTTGCGCTAAAAGCTTTCAGTAACTCTACTTAAAAATCCAATACTTCTACTTCATAACCGTCTTTTTGCAATCATTTAATTAATTATCTATCCATCCACCACTGGTCTGTCCAAATCTATTACACGTTATATAAACTTTGATATATTTATCCTGTACCGCGAAGTAGTTACCAGCGATTGTATATCCCCAACTGTAGCGCCCGCTACAATAAACTTCTGCAAGAGTACTAGAAATTGCTTGCCCACCTTCTTGCCAGTTAGAAACCTGCCAAGGATTGAAAATAATATGTTTTTGATACCACGAATCTACATGGTGAGGCTCTACAGAATTAAAGTCATACCCAAAATACCCTTGTGTGTATACAGTAAATACTTTCGAGCCAAGATAATTATACCAACTCACGGAATATGTTTTTGTATCAGTATAAGACATACTAGTGCTTCGATTCTGAATTATATGCATAAATCATTATATTAGTAAGACTATAAATGTACTTATGCCTCGCATAAGTCTTCGTCCCAAATTATCATTTACTCAACAAGAGTTAGACTATCTGACCAAGTTAAGTCGTTCTAGAAATCAAACTGCAAGCATTGTTGAAAGATCCAAGATTGTACTTTTGAGCTATCAGGGAAAAAACGATACTGAGATCTCCAGAGATTTGAAAGTAGATTACAAAACTGTGAGAGAATGGATAAAAAGAGTTTTGGATCTTGGAGTTAAAGAAGGCTTGGTAGATAAATCAAGAAGTGGAAGACCTCAAGATATTAGTGCTGAATCACGAGCTTGGGTAGTCTCACTTGCTTGTATGAAACCAAAAGATCTTGGTTATCCTCATGAAATATGGACTCAGAGGCTCCTTGTTGAATATATCAGGGAGAATTGTATCAAAGAGAAACATCCTGATTTATCGAAGATAAATCAGGGGACAATTTCAAAGATTCTCAATGCAAGCAAAATAAAACCACATAAGATTAGCTGTTACATTGCTAAAGTTGATCCCGATTTTGATCAAAAAGCAGCCAATGTCCTGAATACATATAGAGAGGCTAAAAGACTAAATGAAAAAAAAGAAAAAAAGAAGAAATTAAAACTGTGATTATTTCTTACGATGAAAAACCAGGTATTCAGGCAATCGGAAATGCTTATCCAGATCTTATGCCAGTAGAAGGGCATTATTCTACAATAGCAAGAGATTATGAGTATAAAAGATATGGGACTCTTTCACTATTAGCTGGAATTGACTTGATATCTGGGATAATTTATTCTAAAGTATTTGAGCAGCATAGAAGCTGCGAATTCGTTGAATATCTCAAAGGACTTGAGTCAACATACTTAGAAGAAAAAATCATAATTATACTGGATAATCTAAAAATTCATACATCAGAAGAAACTCGGGAATACCTGGCGACGGTTCCTGATAAATTTGAATTTGTTTTCACACCCAAACATGCTTCGTGGCTGAATATCATCGAAAGTTTTTTCAGTAAAATGGTGAGGAGCGTGTTGAGAGGAATAAGAGTAGACTCAATGAATGAATTAAAAGAAAGAATTAGTCAATATATAAACCAGATTAACGAAAAGCAAGTTCTATTTACGTGGAGATATAAAATGGAAGAAATGGATGAAATGCCTGGTGGAATCACAGTCTAAAATGGTGTTTATTAGGAATCGATGCACTAGATTTTGGAACTGAGTCTGATACTTTCTTTGTTTATTGTTTCAAAGCCTTCTTTTTTTCTTAATTCCTCACAGAGTAGTGAAAGTGACCATCTTTTTCTTCCTTCAGGAGGTTTTGTACATGCTTGAGCTATTATTTCGGCAACGTGCCTTTCACTATATTTTTCAGGTTGACCTGATCTTGGTTTATCTACCAAAGCACTTTGTAGACCTTCTTCAAGATATCTTTTCCTTATCCTTAAAGCAGTGCTTCTCCCAACACCTAATACTTTAGCGATCTCAGTGTCTCCTTTTCCCTGATTTGCCAGTAGTAGAATACGTGCTCTGGTAAGAGATCTTGCATTTTTCTTTCCTTTTCTTATAAAGTTTCTAAGGAATATAACTTTATTATCTCTAAGATTAATATTTAACATAAGATATAATATAGAATTCAAAGTATATAAATGATTCATAACTATATTGTCACGATACTAGTCCTCTTGAGCGCAGCTCACTGCGATAAACTATAAATGAGTTTTCTTGAGCGAGCGAAGCTCACTACTATAACCCATAAATAAGTCCTCTTGAGCGCAGCGAAAAGGACCGCGTACTCCCGAGGCGCAACTCGGGTGGCGCAACTCGGGTGGCGCGACTCGGGCGCTCAGACCCCCTTAAAGTAATGCCCTGTCGTATATTCAATCCCTCTTATAGGTTTCAGTTTTGCCTCTTTTCCTGCAAGTGCCTCTTTATATGCCCCTACGATCTCTTCTATCTCGGCAGTAGTGTTGAACGAAAGGTCAAGCCTGAGTACGTCCACACCGTACCCTTTCATTTTCGGAACGTATTTTAGCATGTCAAGCACCTTTGAATTATATATCAGGGTCCGGGTGCCAAGGCGCTGGACGGGAAATTCGGAGCCGGCATGGTCAACAAGGAGCACTTCGCTATCTTCTCTTACGATTTTCCGGTCAACGAGGGGCTTTAAGAGATCATTTTCCGTAATGAGCATCAGTTCACTGCCGTAAACTAATATTTCGGTCTGGCCTGAATCTCCACATGCCTGGAGAGTTTCACAGACATGTTTTATTTCGCTCAGGTTCAATTCGCTTGAAAGGGTTGCCCTGTATGCTCCCGCCTGGTAGAAAGTGCTCGCAGTAAAAGCATTGAAGATATTGAAGTCCTTCTGGGCGACAAAAGGTATGGAAAGCTCTTTTGCAAGCTGTGCGGTTCCCAGGCTGGAACATGCCACACTGAAGCCGGCATCCCTTATTTTTTCCAGCAGGGGTTTTAGTTCAGTCAGTTCGCTGTCATGGGTTATCCGGGGTATCCTGAAAACGAGTTCAATCCTTTCTGCTTTCAGGTCCTCAAACTTCTCCACGTTTTTAGGAGACATCAGCTCTTCGAACAGTGATACCGGGATGTAGGCGATATCTGCTCCAGCTTCAGCTGCCTGTAAGAGATAAGGAATTCCCTGCACTTCAACGCTCAGGAGAAGTTTATTTGAAGCTGTATCCTTTGATCTGGTCCTGCTCATGCTGCCTTCATTCTTGCTGCCTTCATTATTATTTTCATCTTTGATTTCTACAGCGCACAGGCGATTGAAATCTGCCAGATCAGGGTGTTTTTGCTCTCTTTTATACCCCTCAAGAGTCTTTTCCAGCAGGAGCCCTGCAGCCTTTCGTCTTGCATTTTTCAGCACGCCGACAGGGATGAAGATATTTTCGTCAGCTTCTATCTCAATGGAGACGGCTTCGAAAGGAGTGTCTCCAAGGCTTTCCATTGCCTTTTTTATTTGCTCTTCAGTGGTTGGGACTTTTTCGGCTTCCTGAACGATATAACCATCTACAAACTCTGCATACGCGGGTTCTTCTGTTCTGCTGCTTTTTCCATTTTCTGCGCGTTTTCCATTTTCTGCTCTGATCTCAACCTTAAACTGCTCTCCTTTCCGGGCTTTTGCCTTCAGGCTTACGGGGAGGGCTTTCAGTTTTGTTTTCTGAAGGGTATCAAGGAGCTGCGTGTCTGTTGTGAGATAGAGTTCATTCCCTCTCTGGACGGCTCTGCCTGTCTTTGAGCTGATCTCAAGCCCGACTTTTTCGCCTTTTTTTGCGCTTTTTACGTGCTCGCCTGTAATTGTTATAATGCCTGTTACCGCAGAACCGAGCATCTTTTCCCGCGTGAAGATGCTTATGCCGTCTTTTATCTGGATGTCTTCTTCAAGCCGGACTGTTAGTTTTGTGTTCCCTTTTGAACGGGAGAGGTCCAGGACTTTTCCGAGGAAGGCTCCGTAGTTTGAACTGTATTTGGGGTGAGACACGCCTTTTTCCCCGAGGATAAAGCCCCGTGTAAAGCCCCTGTAAAAAAGTTTTGCAAGCTCGGCCTCTCTAGCTTCAAGCTCTTCCTTTGTCGGGTTTTCTCCGGCCTTGCAGATGCCTTCGACTGCAGATTTGTAGGCAGCGGTACTTGCAGTCACATACTCGGGCTTTTTCATCCGACCTTCGATTTTTAGGCTTATGACCCCGGTTTTTATTATATCCTCAAGCCCTGTGAGTGTGGAGAGCTCGGCACAGCTTATTGGGTAACTGCCCCCGATGTGCCTTTCGTCAATTTCCCTGCCGTTTACCAAAAAGTTATATCTGCGCCTGCAGGGCTGGGCACAGGCTCCACGATTTGCACTCCGGTCGTGAAGAAAACTGCTGAAAAGGCATTTCCCTGAGTAGGAATAGCAGAGGGCTCCATGTACGAAGACCTCAATGCCCACTTTTGAGTGGTCCACAATATCCTTTACCTCGTCTGTGGTAAGTTCCCTGGAAACGATCACTCTATTTGCTCCAAGGTCTGTTGCAAAATCCACTCCCTCTTTATTGTGGATAGTCATCTGCGTGCTTGAGTGAAGGTCTAGGTCAGGATAGATCTCTTTCAAAAGCCTGAGAAGCCCGAGGTCTTGCAGGATAATAGCATCGATTCCGGCTGCGTATGCGCGGTCCACTATTTCAAGGGCGTGCTGCAGTTCTTTTTGCTTGACCGGGATGTTCAGGGCAAGGTAGACAAGGACTCCGTGTGAGTGAGCCAGGTCAACGGCAGTTTTCAGTTCATCAGTGGTGAAGTTTTTGGCTCCCTGGCGGGCATTGAATTCACCGACTCCAAGATAAACGGCATCTGCTCCTCCCTTGATTGCGCCGAGCAGAGCTTCGTTGTCACCTACCGGGGAAAGGATTTCCGGGGGATTGCAAAAATAATTATTGTCAGACATATTTGATCAGGGGTATTTTTCTTCGGGTAACTGTAATTTCTGGTGAATGGAAAATTTCGGTAGCTGAAAAGTATGGTAACTGTAAAAAAGAGCTTACGCAAATCAGTTCAGAGCCGATTTAAAACGTAAAGGTGCTTCTCGCATAAAAAATGGATGGTAAAGTCCGGAATGTTAATAAAAGCTGATCAGTATCTGTTAGCCTGTTTTTATTGCTCCTTATCCTGTTTTTAGTGAGGGTTATCTGATGTGATTCGAGCTTGTTATTTTTATTAATTTATTAATTTATATATTTGGATATATACTAAAACTTATTTAAATAACTAAGCTAGATATACTAACAAATGTTAGTATTATTGGGAAAAGTTTTTTATTTTTGGAAGGTGCTTTTCACAGTTAATGAGGCTATGGATGTAATATTAAGAGCATAATGCAAATAAAGATGTTTAGCGGTTGTTGCCTATGAAAAATATACTTGTTGTGGAAGACAATCCTTTAATTATGGAACTTGTCAGGACTCTGCTGGTTTCATTTGGATATGAGCCAATAGAGGCAGGGGATGGAACTATGGCTATAGTACTTAGTAAAAAAAATAACCCAAACATGATATTATTAGATATACAGTTACCTGGCATCGACGGGACTGAAGTATTAAATATATTAAAAGAAGATTCCGCTACACGTGAGATCCCGATTATTGCCCTGACAGCCCATGCTATGCGAGGGGACGAAGAAAAGTTTTTGAAAGCAGGGTTCAACGGTTACGTTTCCAAGCCCATAGACATTCAGAGGTTCAAGTCGGTTATAGAACAGTTTATCGCATGAAATGGAACAGGGAGCAGGGGAGATTATTTTTGCTTTATGGGAACTGTATTTCTTTACATTCTTTGCCTCTTACTTTGGTATTTTTGAGTCCATCTTTTTACTTGTTGAAGAATACAACCGCCGTGAAATCGGGGGTTTATTCACTCTTTCGGTCTATCTCACCTTTGCTCTCGGGATTTTCTTCCTGCGACGTGGCTGGAATTTGAAAATGCCCTGGCGTTTCAGGAACAGGCAGAAGAGATCCTCAGGGAAAAAGGAGAAAGATACAGGGCCTGGGTCGAGAGTGAAACTGGAAAAAACTCGATTTTTTCATTTGAACTGCCTTTGAAATGCAGGAAAACTCCCGAAAAGTGCGTAAATGGTTCAGACATTCCCGAATGCAGGATACAGGGTTGCTACGGTTTCCAGTGGGAAGAAAGCTCTTTTTTCCATGAATGATGATAAAAACTGCAACATTCTATTGGATGCGTTTGACCATTTGACCAAGCCTGTGGAAAAGAGTCATCTCCTTTCCAGCCTGCAGAGAGCAAAAGTAACAGGGACTGCAAACTCTTCTCCTCAAATCTTAATTGTGGACGATGAACCAGCTATAGTCGAGCTCCTCGGTTCCATTATCGAGCAGGAAGGATATACCAATCTGCGCATACGGGAGCAGGGAAGCAATAGATAAAACCATAAACAGCCGTCCGGATGCAATTCTCTTTGACCTGATGATGCCGAAGTTTGCGGGTTTTGACGTCATCAAAGCTCTTAACGAAAATCCGGAGACCGTAGATATCCCTATTATCGTATCTACCGCAAAGGATCTGAGTTTTGAAGAAAAAGAGCTGCTCAACAGGAATGTCTCTTATGTTATGCAGAAAGAAAACATAAGTAGGGGAAGACTTCTGAGCGTACTTCATGGGGTTGAGGGTGGAAAATCCAGAAGCAAGCTGACAACCCCTTAATCTTAACCTTTAATCCTGTCCTTTAATCCTGTCCTTTAATCCTGTCCTTTAATCCTGTCCTTTAATCTTGTCCTTTAATCTTGACCTTTAATCCTATTAGAAGCAGGAGCAGATTTCAATTATCTGTTACTCTTCTTGCTTAAGGAAATCCAGGGTTGTCTCTGAATATTTCTCTGGGGAATAGCGTTCTCCGGAATGCTTTGCTCCCTCAAATACAATAACCTCTGCCTCCTGAATTTTCTCTGCCATTGCAAGATCAATTCCAGGGGGAGTATACTCATCTTCCGTACCCACCAGAAGCAGGGTTTTACTCCTTATTTCCGGCAGGTGTTCGTAGGTGCCGTTCCATCTAAGGTTTGCATCTGCCTGTTTCCGGATTGTGGGGCTCATTTCTGAATTGCCGGCAAAGGACTGAAACATACTTTTGAGAAGCCCGGCTTCAGGGGCATTAATGCTGTAAGTTGCAGAAGAGAAAATAAGCTTATCAACTTTTTCCGGATAATTGAGAGCCAGTTCCTGGGCAATGGATGCCCCCATTGAGGTCCCGAAGACATTTGCCTCCGGAATTTCAAGCGCTTCAAGCAAACCTGCAGTATCATTGGCAAATAGTTTAAGAGAATAATTTCCTCCATCATCTGAAGAGTATCCCACTCCTCTGTTATCGAATGTGATTATCCTGTAATCCTGAGCCAGTTCCCACACAAAAGTTTTGTTCCAGGTATCCATGGTTCCCCCAAAACCCATAATCAACAGAAGAGGCTCTCCTGACCCGAACTCCCTATATCCGAGTTCGACTCCGTTAACAGAAACATACTTTACAGGGGAGGAGTCGAAGGAAAAGTTTGGAGCCATTAATTGTTGAGTCGAGTCTTTTTGTAGAGCATCTGTACACCCGGAACCTGCAAGAAATATGAGAAATAATGCCAGAGGAAATAGGTTTTTAAGACTCATTGCTTTTGATTACATGCTGCCTCTCTGTATAAGTATTGTTGTCTTGATTTTCCATTTAGGGGTTAACCGAAAGTATGTTCTATCAAAACTATTTTTCGATTCTTCCTATAAAATTGATTTTCTTACACTTTAAAAAAATTGATCTAATTTAACAGAACTTTTATATATGTAAGAGAACTATATATAATATACGTAATAATCTTTCAATAAAATATAATCAGTATTAATGATAATATATCTCTATACATCCTGAGAAACATATAGTTTCTCATATTCTTTTGCACATCGTTTTTCAGATATAGGCTGACAACATTTGTTTTTGGCTTCAGGATCAGTAACCTGGTAAAACAGGAGAGAATGTGAATGTATAAATACGGCGTAAATATTTAGCGGCGCGTAAATATCAGCCAATCAGACGAATTATCTATATATTGGCGAATTTACTTTGGTTATACTTTTACGAAATCTCTATTCAGGATTTCTTATCAGGATTTCTTATCAGGATTTCTTATCAGGATTTCTTATCAGGATTTCTTATCAGGATTTCTTATCAGGATTTCTTCAGGATTTCCTACCCGGAATTCCTATTTAGAATTCTCTATCCAGAATTATCTGTTCGATTGAATCCGTTTTTGACGGTTAATATATGATGAAGTTTTGTAAAAGAAAGAATTGTGTTGCAGAGATGTAATGCAAAATAACCCTATGAGTAATCAACCCTTAGAATATATGCAATTATCAGTTCAGCGCAGGCAGGAAAATTAATTCTACAACAAAGCAGCTAGACCTTCTATTTGCATATTTTCTGAAACTTCATCCGGAACAAAAAATGTCTTTATAGCAACTATTCACAAAATCCAATAAACATCGTATAAATTTATTAAAAGAACGTACAACTCAGAATAAGTATAATGTCACCGATCTTGCTTTGAACAGAACTATCGCAGGAATAGCTCGGGCTTTTCTCTCTCAGCAAGGACCGGGAATCCGGCTGCAAGCTCCCAAAATAACGGTTTTGCAGCTTGCAGAGGCCCGGATATGGTAAGTGACGAAGAGATGAGGTCCGGGAACATTTTGAGTCTGTTCTTGAAGTTTGCTTTTCCGGCAGTTGTGGGGGTTATCGTTGCAGGAATCCAAGAAATAATCGACGGCTTCTTCATAGGAAATGCGGTTGGAAGCCAGGGACTTGCAGGAATTACCCTTATATATCCCCCTTATCTGGTTATAATCGGAGTTGGCATAATTATAGGAATAGGCTCGTCCAGCCTTACAGCTCTGGAACTTGGAAAAGGCAATACAAAGGGAGCACTGGATATAGTGAACAATGCTTTTCCTTTATGCATTCTTGCAGGAGCTTTTTTTACCATAGGAGGGCTGATTTTTTGTAAAACCTCAATCAGTCTCCTTGGAGCCAGTGGGATTGCCCTTAGCCTTGCCCGCGAATATCTGCAGATAATCTTCTTGGGTTCTGTCTTTATTATCCTTAATATTGCCCTTGACCCTCTTGTAAGGAATGACGGAAAACCGAAGCTCTGTATGAACATAATGATTGCCGGAATCGTTGTAAACGTTGTGCTTGACTACCTCTTTGTCATGCGTATGGGAATGGGAATGTCCGGTGCTGCCATTGCAACAGTAACTGCCTTTGCTCTGTCTGCATTGATGCTCATTTATTACCTTTTCGGCAGTGAGGCAAAGTTGAAACTCCGGGTTAAATCCATGAGATTCAAAATAAGAATCCTGTTCCAGATCCTCAGAACAGGCCTTCCGTCCTTTGTAATGCAGATATCTCTGGCTCTTGTGCTCTTTGTGCATAATTACATGTTGCTCATATACGGTTCAGAGCTTGCGGTTTCAGCCTACGGGATCATAGGTTTTGTCTTTTCAATCTTCTACATGCTCTTTGAAGGAATAGCCCTTGGTGTACAACCAATTATCGGTTTCAATTACGGGGCTGGCTACTATGAAAGAGTTTCGAAGACTCTGAAACTGACAATGTTTTCGTGTATCCTGATCGGAGCTTTAGGATTTCTGTTAATCTACTTCTTTTCCGAGAATTTGGTACAGATTTTCAACCGGGACGACTCCGAACTTCTGGCAATTACGCTTAGAGGTATGAACATTTGTATGGTCTCTTTGCTTGTTGAAGGCACAGTGCTTCTCACTGCCATCTATTATCAGTCAATAAACAGGGTCAGAGCAGCACTTTTCATTCATCTTGGAAAGATCTTCATTTTTCTTTTTCCCCTGCTGTTTATCCTGCCCAGGTTCTTCGGGCTTGATGGGGTCTGGTCTGCAGGTCCGGCTACGGAATATATTATGATGGTAGTGGTGCTGGTTATGCTTTCTAAGGAATTTGAATTTCTCAGGAACAATGGAAAACCAGGAACTGGACAACCAAAAGACACAAAACATGTAGTGTCGGTGTCCAGAAACAACGTAAAAGCAGGGAGCGAGGAGAGTAAAGGGTTTGTTACTTTCAGACAAGTTGACAAAGTGAAAACCTCGTGATCCAACTCCTCCAATGTTATTTTATGTGCCTGCAGTTTTGAAAAGTGGCAGTAATTTCCCTTACCACCCTGTAATATAAATATGTAAGTTCTGCATAAACCGGGAGTTTGCTGAGCTTTTTATATGGACTTATTTTAAACTCCGGACTGATAACTGACAAAAAATATATTAACTTTAAAAGAATAGTTCAACATTAGATACTTTAATCCTGAGCTTTGTCCTTAACTTAAATATTGAACTCTGATCCCATAATTCAAAAGGATGCTCGATCCTGATGAAACAAAACGGTAGTATACAGGGAAAAACCCTTAAAGTAGTCAGTTACCTCTTACCCGGCATCATATTTGGCCTGGCTTTATTGACTCTGGACAAACAGATAGACCATCTGCGTTCGAGTTATATTTTGAAAAGTATTGCCAGCGTTCCCCTGAGCCATATAGGAATTGCCGTCTTTTTTACTATTTTGAGCTATGCTGTTCTAACGGGCTATGATTACCTTGCAACCCGCCATATTAACCCTTCCCTTTCCTATAAACAGGTTGCGAGGTCTTCCTTTATCAGCACGTCCATCAGTTACAGCACGGGTTTTAATTTCCTGACAGGCAGCTCCCTGCGCTACAGACTGTATTCATTGTATGGGCTGACTTTTCTCGATATCTGGGAAATTATAGTTTTTTGCATCTCTACTTTCTGGATCGGTTTTTGTTTCATTGCAGGCCTGCTTTTCACCTTTTATCCTGTAAAGTTGCCGGACTACACTCCTGATATCCCGGTCCCGGCTCCGGTTTTACTGAATATAATTGGAATTCTTTTACTGCTGCTTCTTGCTGCATATTTCTTTTTTTCATTCCGGAAACGGAAGTTTGAGATAATGGGGTACCAGATCAGGATCCCTGAACCAAAAATCGCTCTCATGCAGCTTGCTTTATCTTCAGCGGACTACCTGCTTTCAGGAAGCATAATCTACTTCCTCCTGCCCTCAAATCCACAGCTTACCCTGCTTCATGTGCTTGTATTTTTTGCGCTGGCACAGTTGATCGGACTGATAAGCACGGTCCCGGGTGGGTTTGTCGTTTTCGAGACCTTGATGCTCTTTATGCTGAAGCCTTATTTCGGCACGGTTGATATAATAAGGCCTCTTTTGATCTTCAGAGCAGTTTATTATTTCCTTCCTTTCCTGCTCGGGTTCCTGGCTCTGATCTTCTGTGAATTTGAAGCGAGAAAAAAATTCCTGAAAAAAGCCGGAAAGGCTACTTATACCAGTTTCTCAGAAGTAACCCCCCAGATCTTTTCAGTCCTGATCTTTCTGGGAGGTATTTCCCTCCTTTTTTCCAGAGCCCTGCCTTCAAACCCTCAATACTTGCGTGAAGTCACATACATTGTTCCTCTCCCTCTCATTGAAGCTTCCAGGTTTTTTGGAAGCATAATCGGTGTGCTGCTCTTGCTTCTGGCAAACGGACTCTGGAAAAGGATCGATGGAGCTTATGTGCTCTCCCTAATAGTCCTTTTACTGGGAGGGGTCGTTGCCCTCCTGAAGGATTTTGATTACTATGAGGCTGCAGTGCTTTTTGCCCTATCTGTCCTTTTCTTCCCCTCAAGGAAACATTTTTACAGAAAGTCCTCGCTTTTGCACCAGTCCTTTAGCAGGGAAAATATAATTGCCATAATTCTGGTGCTGGTAAGCTTCATCTGGCTAGGGTTTTTTTCATACCGGAATGTGGAGTATTCAAATGAACTCTGGTGGCAGTTCGGGGTAAATTCCCAGGCGTCGAGCTTTTTAAGAGCTGTCGTTGGAATATTCTTCCTGCTGCTGGTCCTTGGAGTCATGAAAATGTTAAGCCCCTTTTCCAGGGACATTCATCTTCCCGGACCTGAAGAGCTTGAGCTTGCAAAAATGATTCTTAGAGAAAGTCCGGAAACCTGGGGAAACCTTGCCCTTACCGGAGACAAATATCTGCTTTTTGATGATGAGAAAAAGGCCTTTTTGATGTACGGAGTTTCGGGAAAGAGCTGGATTGCTATGGGAGACCCGGTCGGGGAGAGCGGCCAGATAAAAGAGCTGATCTGGGACTTTTATGAAATGAGTAAACTGCACCAGGTCAGAGCCGTCTTTTACGAGGTAAGCGAAAAATATATTCCCATTTACCTCGACCTGGGCCTGAACCTTATCAAAATAGGAGAAGAAGCAAAAGTCCCCCTGGAGTCCTTTACGCTGGAAGGAAGTACGGGCAAGGATTTTCGCTATGCGGTGAAAAATGTAGAAAAAAAAGGGTACTGGTTTGAAATTATTCCGCCAGAAGGGGTACCTGCCCTCATCCCTGAACTTAAAAAGGTCTCGGATTCCTGGTTGGAAATGAAAACCGGAAAAGAAAAAGGGTTCTCAGTCGGGTTTTTTGACGAAAAATACCTCAGTAATTTTCCGCTTGCCATTGTCAGGAACGAAGAAGAAATCGTAGCTTTTGCAAACATATGGACAGGAGCAGGCACAGAAGAGTTCAGTATTGACCTGATGCGCCACAACTCCAGTGCTCCGGCAATGGACTACCTTTTTGTCAATCTCATACTCTGGGGAAAAGAGAACGGATACAAACACTTTTCCCTTGGAATGGCTCCACTTTCAGGGCTTGAAAAAAGGCAGTTTGCCCCTCTCTGGCACAAAGTAGGGGCTTTAATCTTTGCCAACGGGGACTATATTTACAACTATAAAGGCCTGCGGGCTTATAAAGAAAAATTCAATCCGGTCTGGAACCCGAAGTATATCGCTCTTCCCACAGGGTTTAAGAAGAGCCTTGCCCTGAAAGATATTGCAACCCTGGTCTCAGGGATGAAAGATCCTTTTAAAGATATATTTTAAGAATACGTAATCTTTTCAAACTTATCCAGCACTGCAAACATGAATTTCTTTGTCTCAACCAGATGCTTCTCCTGTTCGACCATCTCTTCTTTCCTCTGGGTAAACGGTCCGTTTCCCAATTCGCCCCCGAACCGCCAGATCATGGATTCAATCCTTTCTTCATGCACCTCCGGGTGAAACTGGAGCGCTACAACCATGCCGCCATATATAAATCCCTGATTTTTGCATCCCTCACTCCGGAAAAGATGTACAGCTCCTTCAGGAAGGTCAAAGGTCCGGGAGTGCCAGTGAAAAACAGTGATCTCTTCCGGCAACCCTTTTAAAAATTGGGGTTTATTTTCCTCTTTCCAAGCCGCCTTTACGGGAAACCAGCCCATTTCCCGGTGTCCGTTTTCGTAGATGCGGGCCCTGAGGATGTCGGCAAGTAACTGAGCCCCAAGACAGATCCCGAGCACGGGTTTTCCTGCATCGATAGCCTGTTTTATGAAGGCTTTTTCATCTCTTAACCAGGGGTTTTCGGCGTAGTCGTAGATTCCCATGGGACCGCCCATGATTATGAGAAGGTCGAAGGAATCGAGGGAGGGATGATTTTTTGTTTCGTAAAAACGGGTTGACTCAAGGGGGTAGCCTCTGGTTTTAGCGTATTCTTCGATTGTGCCGAGGGTATTGAGGGCGGAGTGCTGGAGAACTTGGATTTTCATGAGAGATCGGTTTAACTTTGGTGAATGAACTTTTAGAGTTTTCCATTCTTCTATGATTAAGGAAACAATAACTTTTAACCAGTCAATTACTCTTTTTCCGAAATACTATAGAAAAATTATGGAGAACATTCACTGTCCGGTCCGAGGAATAATTTCCTTGGCGACAGGGGATTCATTTTGATTTACAGGTTAATGTCAGCGCCTCCACCAGCTTGTCTGGCAGCCCGTTAACAAAAAGAAAGAAAATTAATACTGAAGGAAAAATATTGAAAAGAAGTATTTCTCAGCTATTTTTAGTTTCTCATATATTTTTAGCTTTTTATTTGCCTTTGCCTGGGTTTTAGTCTTTTCATTTTTTGGTTTTTTCAGCAATTTTTGCGTCTCTTTTTATCCTTGTTTTCTTCTTTTCATTTTTTTGGACAGGCCGCTCTCCTGCGTCGAGCGTGGAAAGAACGACACGATACAGTTAATGACGTTGCCCAGGTTAATATTCAGGCTCCATAATTTCATGCCCTTTTTTGTCCCCACAGAAAAACCCACAGGTATTCGACCGAAATAAGTTTATTTATATTTCAAGATGTAGTTCTAAAAGATAAAAGATGATTGAAAATGAAACTTGACATCATAATCCGCAGTTTTTTGATAGCAGTTTTGATTTCACTTATAGCATTGCTTCTGGAGGCGTCTTACTACGGGCTGCGTACCGCGACTTATTCTATTACCGGTCCTTTTGTCAGTTCGGTTATAAATAGCCCATTAAATATGGCAGTACTCGCTCTAATATTCATTTCCAGCTTCGTGATGGCTTTGAACACGATATCTAAAAGAGAAAGAGCATAAAAAGAGGGTAATGGAAAAAGGTTTGATAGAGGTAAGCACACGAATCCCCCTACATTTTTTCCAGGCACAGAAAATGTACGTCTTTTTAGATCAGGTCAATGACTCTCATGATCTAAAACCAGTAAACTATTAAAAAAATATAAAAAAATTAAAAAAAGCAAATGGAAAGCAGTTTAAAGCTCGATTTCCTTAGCTATATCCTGAAAAATCTTTCCTTTATCATTCGTGATGAAAAGCCCATTTTCATTCCTGATAAGCTCTTTTTCTTTTAACATTTCCAGGTATTTCTGAGCAATGTTGAAGTTAAGATTTACCTCATAAATGATATGAGTTTTCTTTGCCCTATTATTTGCTATTTTTAAAATAGCTACTGCGATATCAGTCCTGCGTCTTCTCTGAATATTGATTTTTTCCCCCACAATATATTCAAAAATAATCTTTGCTAGAATTTCCATTCTGAAAATATCTCAAACGATGTTTTTATATGCAACAAAGATTACAAAGAGTAAATACTTCACTTTTTGTATAAAGATCTAGGAAGATCTAGGAAGATCTAGGAAGATCTAGGAAGATCTAGGAAGATCTAGGTTTTTTATAAAAAAATTATAATAAAAATGTTATAATTAAACTTTGGATTATATTGGATTTGAGAATCATGTTGCGAATCGAAGAATATGATGTACAAAGACTTCAAGCTTAAAGAAAACCCTGTTCCGGGCTTCTAACAGATACGCTGGAAAGATTATTTCATATAACAGCATTCCAACCTTGAAGAAAATTGGCTCCAAAAATTCAAAAAATATACGAATCAAGAGACAACGTCGCAAATTATAGGGCACGTATCTAAAAACGTTTATGACCGAAATCTGGAACAATCACAACTGCAAGCCGAAAAATCCGGTTTCGAATTTCTGAGAAAAACCTGGACTGCTTTTTAGCTATCAGCCATCTCTTTATCTCCTGCCTTGCAAATTTTACTATCTAAAACATTAAACTCGTTACAAAGCCGAAAATGCTTGATTTTGTACTTCAAGTTCGTAAGTATTACTTAAGAAAAGGGCTATAATGAGCTTGAAATATTTTACGTCAAACTATTTTTTGTTTGAAAAGAATTTTTGATATAATTTATTTAATATAATTTGTACTATTATTATGTACTGGAGTTGAGGAATAAAGGGGTATCATCAAAATAAACGAATCTCCCGAAGGTCGCTGCTCCTTCTTCGAATCAATGTGCTTGGGGGAGCATAATATTCGAAGAGACTGTATTGGGGAATACAGTAGATTCAGCGCTTTCGGGCATCTTCTTGCATCACATATCCTGAAGATTCTCACCAATTTGATGGTGGAAATTCAATATTCAGTTTTATTATTACAAATGAAGATTCTCACCAGTTTGATGGTGGAAATTCAATATTCAGTTTTATTATTACAAAGCTACGACTATCGCGACTATTATTACTAAGGCTAAGAGCATTATAGCGAAATAAATTATTGTGTTTTTTTCATATAGCTTACTGTTTTTACCAATATATTCAGATTCAATGAGACTATTCCATATAGTAACTATCCCACATGAAATAACATCCCAAATCATACTTCCTATTAATAACTAGAGTGTTCCACTATGGGCATATGATGGAAATAACCCACCAGGCCAATATCGAAATAATGCGCCATAAACCATGTTCTGAGTCCGTCATCGGGGTAGCCAAAAATGCAATTATAAGTGGATACTTATTATCAGAAAAACTAATATTTTCTTTAAAGACATACTCGAAAAAAACGAGGAAATGGTGATTCTGGATATAAGGGGCAACGATGAATGGGATGAGGGACACATTGAAGGAGCCAGGCACATATATGTCGGGCAAGTAGAAGATAATCTAGACAAATGTCGGGCAAGTAGAAGATAATCTATAATCTAGACAAAATTCATAAGAAATGTTTGATAGTTGTCTATCGCGGCGGTGCCTGGTGTTCCAATATGGTAGCTTCAATTTTGAAAAAAAATGGTTATAACAAAGTATACAATGTCCTTGGAAACATGACCACATGGAAGAATGCTGGGTATGAAGTCGTGAAGTAAGGTAGTGTGACTTTTAAAGGTCTCCAGAGAAAGAGTTTAGAAATCTTTATATCTCCTCTCTATTTTTTAATTAACCATGATATTACACGTTCCTCACATTCTTCTTCCAGAAGCTAACTTGAAAGAATGGGCGGTAATTGCCTGTGACCAGCATACTCAGGATATGGAGTACTGGAGAAGAGTAGAAGAATTTGTTGGAGATACTCCTTCTGCTCTTAATATTATTTATCCAGAAATATATCTCCCTTTAGATGAAAATAAAGTAAATAAGATTCATAAAGCAATGCACAATTACAAAGCTATTCTTGTTGATCATGGTCCCTGCTTTATTCTTGTAAAACGTGCTGTTCCAGGGGGTGAAAGGACAGGTCTGGTTGCTGCAATTGATCTGAACGGATACGAATACGATGAGTCCGAATCCTTTATCAGGCCGACTGAAAAAACAATCAAAGAAAGGCTTCCTGCAAGAGTCATGATAAGAGAAAATGCAGAGCTGGAGCTTACGCATGTTCTTGTTTTATATGATGACCCGAACTTTTCCATTATCCCCCTGAATACCGATGATCCGATTTATGAAGGAAACAAAGTATATGATTTTGATCTGATGGAAGGCGGCGGCCATATCAGAGGCTTTAAGATCAGTGACGAAAAGACAATTCGGGAAATTTCAAAAAGAATTCAGGCTCTTGGAACTCTCCTTGTTGGGGATGGAAACCACAGCCTTGCCGCAGCAAAAAGCTTCTGGGAGAAAATTAAAGGGACAGTCCCGGACAACCACCCAGCCAGATATGCTCTTGTCGAGCTTGTAAACCTCCATGACCCCGGGCTTACCTTTGAACCGATCCACCGAATAGTAAGAGGAGTTGACCCTGAGGAGCTGCTAAATAGGTTCAATGCAAGGATTATAGAATCTTCAGCCGGGGACTCAATTACCTGGCTTTCAGATATTAGCCACTCAATTGGCTTTATAACAAAAGACAGGCAAGGTGTCCTTGTCTTTGATAACCCGAAGCATGACCTGGAGGTCGAGACTCTTGACGAGGTTATTGACGCTTATCCGGTTGAATATGAACACGACCCTGAGGTGGTTGAGAAACTCGGTAAAGAGCCTGAAAGTGTTGGATTTTTCCTTCCGGCTTTAAAGAGAAGTGAATTCTTTGCTCTCATAAAAAAGAAGGGAATTCTCCCGAGGAAATCCTTTTCTCTTGGAAAGGAAAACGAGAAAAGGTACTATATTGAAGCGAGAAGGATTATGCCGTAATTTTTCCGGCAACTTTTTCAACCATTCTTTTCTTTTTTCAGTCACTTTTTTTCAGTCACTTTATTTCTCCATAGGACTTGCAGGATAGGCTGATCAGGACTTAGGCTGCAAGGGCTTTGCGTGCAAGCAATATCCCCTCAAGATTCTCAAGAATACAGGACTTGCGCTGCCATAGCATACAAAAAAGATCAAAAAAACCCGTAAAATCAGGGACGTTTCGTGAATCCCGGATTCGAAAAAAACGGGGTCGCAGGCTGAGTATAATTATAGGGGATTTCCACGAAAATAGTGAAGAATGTAAATATCTAACATTGTGTACAGATTTCTTGCCTAATATCTGTCCTCGTAAGTCTCATTTCTTGAGCACCGTGTTTAGTTAGCCTTATGTAATCAATGAGGTCAGTGTCTTTTTAAAATTAAAAAAATAGGTCTACGAAAACTGACTCTTTTTTCAATTTTTTTTTATATATTAACTAAATTACCTGTATCTGGTTTACAAAGGCAAAGAGTTTCACAATTTTTTTAAAATTAAAACCCACAAAAATTTGAAAAATCATTGGCATTACAAACTGTCAGAGTCCAGTACAGTCAGAGTCCAGTACAGTCAGAGTCCAGTACAGTCAGAGTCCAGTACAGTCAAATTCTGTATTGTCAAAGTCCGATATTGTTAAATTCTGTATAATGAAGGAATAACTTTTTTTACTGATATTGAATCGGGATTAATTATTTTTTCTTCTATTAGTACCACAAATTTATTTCAAAAAGGGATTTTGAACGAAAAAAATACTCCAGCTTATTTAAAAGTCATTTAATTTGACAGTCAAATTATAAATATCTCTAATCTAATAATGAATTTAGTGGTTAAACAACCAGAGGGGGAATAAAAGATACCAGATTTGATTGGACTTGCAATAGTATTTTTAATCTTGGCGCTAATTGCATATATTTTTGGTGCGAGGGGAATTGCCGGGTTATCCATGAATATCGCAAAGTGGCTTGTTATAATCTTTATTGTACTTGCGATAATTTCGCTATTCTTGTGACGGTACTCCGTATCGTACGAAGCAGAGTTAAAAGATAAGAGATGGACATAAACGGTTTTGTGTCCATGCTTCTTTTTTATTTTCAAGATCAGGGAATGAAACATTAAATTGGGGCTTTACTTGATCCAAATTTATTTTCAGGATCAGGGAATGAAACATTAAATTGGGGCTTTACTTGATCCAAATATTTTGTTTAACTACCGGTAATTTTCTATAAAATTTTTTAGAGGATATATGTATTCCTTAATTATATTTTTTAATATCTGGAGGGAGTACTTACCAGTTTCCAATAAATTAATAAAAGATGAATTCTTGCCGTCGCACAACTATAGTAGATAAAAATTAGCTTAAATGACTACACAGAAACAGGTGTATGAACCCGAAAAAAAATAATTAATGATTAATCCTCATAAAAATTGTACTATTTTCCGGACTCCCTTTTGGTGAGGTCTATAAATTTGTTAATTTATGGGTTGGCAACAGTGGGTATGCAACTGAAAAGAACATTGAAAACCCTGTAATCGGCTTTGAAATGGCCAACCTGATTGTAGAATGGATTAAGTCCGCGTTGGTCTGGAAGAATGATAATAGTCTAAAGAATGGCTGACAGCCTGTAAGAATAGTGACGACTAAGAAATAGCTGATAACCTGAAAGAATGGCTGAAACTTTCTTCCTCTTACTTTGGATTTAACTACCATACCATAATGGTATCAGGAGACTCAGATTTCCTGAGGAAATGCTCGGTTGCAAGTGCAGGAATCAGTGCAGTACTTAACTTTGTACTGATACCGCAGTATGGTATGATAGGTGTAGCAGCAGCATTTTCTGTGTCCTTCACATTTAGAGATCTTAATGACCTTGAATGCCTGGAGGTCACAGCACATGCATCTTTTTTGGTATCAGCCAGGCTCTTTTCGGAAAAGCAACTCTTCTAACAGGAACCCAGACTAAAAAATCTAAAGTAAAATTATTAAATCACTGTTGTTTGAAGACAAGTCTGTCGAAAAATCAAAAGAGATATATGTGGTGAGAGGATATACATCAATATCAAAAATTTTACAAAATAATTGAGTATAAAAATAAGAGAGTAAAAAAGGAGTGGGGACTCATGATTGGAAACAATTTTCAAATAAATAGAAGAAAAAAAGTGAAGTGTTCAGCCTGTAGAGGGTTAACACATATCTCAAGAATGCGTCCATTTCCGAAAATGAGCTCGAAAAGGCCTTCTTTGGAGAAAAAAAAGCCAACATTTGCTGAAAAAAACATACCTGATGCTGAAATGTATAATAGTGATAATTATGAGGCTGTAATGCGTCAAAATGAAAAATTTCATTTACCCCAATTAATAAGGATAAAGGCTACTGATAGAGAGGGTAACTCTATTGAAGTCATCTATTAATTGGAGAAAAAAAACAAGCTGAAGCTGTGAAGTGTAAAAAGGCAAAATTGAAACTTCATGGCTTTTTATTGATTTCCCTATTGCCCGAATTGCACTTTGGGATCGCAGGAAATCGGAGATTTTCTGGGAGTTGCGATGTAATCGCAACAGTATGTGGTCTTTTTCGCTACGCTCAAGAGGACTAATTTACAGATTTTAGCAGTGATCTTCGCTCAAGAGAACTAAATTACTATTTCTTTTACCCGTACAACCTTATTCTCTGTGCCGTGTCTTCGTTTTGTTTGATACATGGGCTTGGGCTACCATAAGCCATTAAATATATTATTTTTTTGAAGGTTGGATTGGTCAATATACAACGATTTTGATTTGTTTTTAGGTTTCCAAAATCTTATTCAACGAAAAGTTCGTCGAGGATTGCAGAATATTCTTCCGAGACGTTCAGGATAGTTTTTTCCATCTCTTCCAGCCTGGCAGTTTCTCCTGCCTCAATTGATTCGCTGTATTTGACAAGGTAGTTTTTAAATTTTACGACTTCTTCATGAAGATCTTTGTTAAAATATTTGTTCTTGTTTTTTATCAGTTTTTCGATATCCTCTATGTCCCCACGGATAAAATTTGCAAGTTTTTTATAATCGAGTTCGTCGCCATTTTTGGAGATGTGCATATGGAATACGGGGTTAGTAATATCAACTTTCAAAATTTTCATAAAAATTTCCTTGTCTTCTGGTCTCACTTTGATTGCATCGTACCAGTTAGTTATTATTTTTATGATATTACCTGCTTTGAATTTCTCATCAGTTCCCATACATAGGTATCTGAAAGAGGTAATAGATATAATTTATTATTTCTCTGATAATGAATCTTCACTATTTCCCGTGGGTAAGATCAGTTTTAATTCAAGACAGTATCTGTTTTTGTGTGGGTTAAACACACAAAAAAACGAGGAGCTATAATATATCACATCTATAGGACTTACACGCTTGAAAGGTCGAACACCGTATATTCTTTTTAAAAAATTATACAAATATAAATATATAATTATATGGATTTATGGTTGTGAAATGCCACTAAACTAAAAATTTAGCGACTTCCTGAGTCATCCTTCCCCCTACTGAGAACAAGTCATACAGGCTCTACCTCAATTCGGCACCTAACGTTTATAGCTGTACTAAAGCTGCTAGATGTTTTTCTTTCTGCAGATAATGGTCCTGCTCATGACTCTTTTATGCACTTCCTTCAAAGGCAACCTTCAGACACGGAAACACTATGGAATGAAGTAAAAAATCATGTCAAGCCTAAGGAAGGCTTTCTAATTGTTGGCGATTCAACATTAAATAAACCATACACAAAAAAATGGCTTTTGTTCGTCGTATGTGGAGTGGAAAACATCATCGTACTGTAAAAGGAATGGGTCTGGTTACCTTAGTTTGGACAAACGGTACAACCGTTATATCTATCAATTTTCGAATTTATAACATCGATGAAGAAGACAAAACAAAGAATGACCATTTCCTTGATATGCTTGACAAAGCCGAAGAACGTGGTTTTAATCCAGAATTTGTTTTGTTTGATACATGAAACAGTAGATATTTCTCCAAAAGGATGTGTGGTTCATCTCAAAGCATATGGATTTGTAAAGGGGTTTCTTTAGTTACTCTTTCTGGAATTCACAGAAAAAACAAATTACATCACTTGAGGATTCTCTATAGAGCTAAAGTAATAGGAAATAAGCACTTTAAAGACTGAAGGGCACTTTAATATAGGTTATGGAGAAATCAAAATGACCTTAGTTATCGCTTTTATAGGAAAGAATGGCGCAGTAATGACTGGAGATATGAGAGAAATTATTTTTGAGGGAGATAGCTCACAAAGGCAGAAACTTGAAAAAGAGCTTTACAGTGGGGCAATAGTTACAGACGAGGAACTTGAAAAAAAAGCAGAGGAATTAGGGATTAAAATAACGGTTACTGACTGTAAGAGCAAAGTGTCGGAGAGAAACAGCATTCTTATTGGAGAAGTCTCCTCAGTTGAAGGGGGCATCGTTAAAAAAAGAAGGCTGTATGCCTCGGCAGGAAATTATGCAATCGCTGAACTCAGGGACTCGGAACTTACCCTCACCTCACAGGGAAAAGGCAGCAATTTCATAGCTTTCGGAAATGAGTTTACAAAACAGGTTGCTAACAAGTGTTTCAAGGACAACTGGACAAAGAAAAGCAACCTTCAGGATGCAGTAAAAATCCTCATGCTCTGTATGGAAACCGCAGCAAAGAAAACAGCTTCCGTGAGCAAGCAGTTCGTGATCATGCAAACAGCATCGAATGTTGATGTTTTGAAAATTGTGGAAAAGGACAGAAATAGCTGAAAAGGCAAAAGACAGAAAAAGCAGGAAAGGCTAAAAAGCAGAAGTTGGGGGAATTGTACCGGCCTTTTCTGCTCACTCATCTACGAAAAGCTCGACAAATTCAAATTTCGTCACATCAAACAGGCCTTTATCCCCAAGTTTAAGTTCAGGAATTACCAGAAGCGACATAAATGCAAGGGTCATAAAAGGCGACTCAAGCGATGTTCCCAGTTTCCGGGCTTCCTCATTAAACAGCCGGTAACGTGAAGCTACTTCTTTTCCATCAAGGGTGCTCATAAGGCCCGCAACCTCAAGCGGAAGATCAAGAAGATTGTCTGCGGTGCCAACAACGATTCCTCCTTTGTTTTCCACCAGCCGGTTGACAGCTTCGACTATATCCTTATCAGTGGCTCCAACTGCAATAATATTGTGACTGTCGTGGGCAATGCTGCTGGCAATAGCGCCTTTCTTCAAGCCTATATTCTTTATGAAACCGATTTGAACAGGGTCATCCGCATACCTGCTCAGGACGACCATCTTCAAAATATCCCTGGAAGGATCCGAAACCAGGTTTCCTTTTTCGACTCCAGGCAGAGCCAGTTCCTGTCCTGTAACCAGTTCTCCGCCCTGGGCAACGATCACCCTGATTTTTTGCATTCTTTCCTTTGAGTCCCCTTTTTCTCCAGCCGGCACAGCGAGTTTTACATCATTAATTGAAATTTTATTTCGGTTGAACACATTTTTTGCAGGAACTTTTTCTACAGGGAAAAGAACCTTTCCGTTCTCGTAAACACATTTTCCCTCAATGAAGGTGCTCAGTACGTTGAAAGACTTCAGGTCGTCTACCATGATGAAATCTGCAGGGTCACCCTCGCGCAGCAGCCCTACATTGAGCCCGTAATGCTCCATCGGATTGATCACTGCTGCCCTGATAAGGTTATAGATGTCAAGCCCTTTTTCCTGCCCGCGCCGGATCAGTTTATCAATATGCCCTTCATAGATAAGGGTATCAGGATGGGAATCGTCGGTGCAGAGCATGACCATTTCGGGGTATTCATCTATCAGACTATACAGGGTTTCAAAATTCCGGGCTGAACTCCCTTCCCGGATCAGGACCTTCATCCCGAGCTTTATTTTTTCAGCCGCTTCTTCGTAAGTAAAACACTCGTGGTCTGTGGAAATTCCTGCCCCGATGTATTTCTGAAGATCGGCTCCTCTCAAACCGGGTGCGTGCCCATCCACGACCTTTCCGTACTTTTTTGCGGATTCCAGTTTTGCCATTACCTCGGGGAATCCCATAATAACACCAGGGAAATTCATCATCTCGGAAAGGTAATACAGGTTCTCCTTTGCCAGCAGGCGGTCTACAGCTTCCGCATCCAGGACTGCCCCTGCGGATTCGAATGAAGTTGCCGGTACACATGAGGGCACCCCAAAAAAGATTTTCAGAGGGGATTTTTTCGCATCCTCAAGCATGTAGTCAATACCTTCTTCCCCCATAACGTTTGCAATCTCATGCGGGTCGCTGACCACGGCAACCGTCCCTCTTGCAACAGCCATCCGGGCAAAAACCGAAGGCACGGTCATGGAACTTTCGATATGCACGTGGGCGTCCACAAGCCCCGGCAGGATATAATGCTCATAATCGTGTTCCTTTTCTTCAACATGAATAATCTTCCCGTTTTCAACGGCAATCTCTCCTTTGAACTGCCGTCTGGAAACGGCGTCGACAATAATCCCCAGGTACTTTTTCATGTGGATTTATTTCTCCCCAACAATGTATAAATTTTTTCCAAAAAACCAGTATTGGGAACTTGGATAAAAAAGAATAAAAAAAGAAAGATACAGGTTAATTGGTCGATTACCTTTCATCAAATACAAAAACTATAAAAATATATAGGCACTTTTTTTGTTGGCTACGAACATCGGTTTTGACCATGTAAAAGTAGCATGAAAAGAAAAATAAAAGGTACACTGTCAAATCTTCGGGGATGACTATAATTACATTTTCGCCTGTAACTGGAAAATTTCTTATCTCCCTAAGACATAACAGTACCAAAAAAGGAAAATACAAAATGAAACCAACACGAGTTCCTAAAAATCCTTGTTTTTCTTCTGGACCTTGTGCCAAACATCCAGGGTATTCTGTTGAAGAGCTGAAGGATACACCTTTTGGCCGGTCACACCGAAGCAAATTAGGCAAGGAAAAATTAGCTGAAACAATTAAAAGAACAAGAGATATGCTTGGACTTCCTGCTGATTATCTGGTAGGTATTGTACCGGCTTCCGATACAGGCGCTTTTGAAATGTGCTTGTGGTCCATTCTGGGGTGTCGCGGGGTTGATGTTCTGGTTTGGGAATCTTTCAGTAAAGAATGGGCAACCGACATCACTAAACAGTTAAAATTAAAAGATACCCGAGTTTTTGAGGCAGAATACGGGAAATTACCAGATTTAAAGAAGGTCGATTTCAAGAATGATGTAGTCTTTGTCTGGAATGGGACTACTAGCGGGGTCAAAGTACCCAATGGCGACTGGATTCCTGATAACCGGGAAGGGCTCACGCTTTGTGATGCCACCTCTGCTGTATTTGCTATGGATATACCCTACCATAAATTAGATGTCATTACCTTCTCATGGCAGAAGGTTTTAGGTGGGGAAGGTGCACACGGGATGCTGATTTTATCTCCGCGGGCGGTTCAGCGGTTAGAAAGCTATACTCCTACCTGGCCATTGCCCAAGATTTTCCGCCTGACCAAAGGTGGTAAACTGAATAAGGGGATTTTTGAAGGCTCTACTATTAACACCCCATCCATGCTGGCTAATGAAGATTGGCTGGCAACAATGAAATGGGCAGAGTCTATCGGAGGACTTAAACAACTTATCCAGCGGGCAAATGAAAATCTGGCGGTCTTTGAGGAATTTGTTGCTAAAAACAACTGGATCCATTTCTTAGCGGAAACAAAAGAGATAAGGTCCAGCACCAGTGTCTGCTTTAAAGTTGATTTACCCGACGAAAAGCTTAAAACACTGATTAAAATGCTTGAGAATGAAAAAGTTGCTTATGACATCGGTTCTTACCGGGATGCCCCTTCAGGCTTGCGCATCTGGTGTGGTGCTACCATCGAGAAAGAGGATTTGGAATGCCTCTGTGAATGGATCGAATGGGCTTACAATTCGATTGAATAATAAAATTCTTTTTGTTATCAACAAAGAAGGATTCACAAGAGATCGTTATTATCTTTTTTGTTGATAGCGACAAGACAAAAACAATAGCTAACAAATGTTTCAAAAACAACTGGAAAAACGGAAAACTGGAGATTGAGGTGAAAATCATAATGCTTGCCATGGAGACAGCGGCAAGAAAGGCAGCTTCCGTCAGCAAAAATTATATGCTTTTGCAGACAGTGTCGGAGGTTGACGTGTCCGGAATTGTCAAAAAGGATATGAAATAAGCGGTTATGGACGGAGCCACTCAAAATCATATTTAATGAAAAAAAGTAAATGAAGGGGCCCTTAAACCCTTTCATCCCCTGTTCTTCTTCAGCTTTTTTTCAACAGGCAGAATCCAACGCTTTTTCCGCTGTAATGTCCAATAGAGCCGCTGTTGATGATGGTCCTGTCAGACCCGTACAACCTCATGATGTAACCGCAGGGGTCCATTTCTTCGGTCTTCAGTGACCATACACCTTCTTCTCCGGTGGTGGAAACGACTGGAGACGGATAAGTCCGGGTTACCGAGGGAGGGGTGCTCCAACCCGAGCTTGCCGTACAGGGGGTAGTGCCTGGCTGGACACACAACTCTCCGCCATCCGCCGGGTTCAAAGGTTCGGCCCTGAGGTAGAAACTGCGGATATAGTTGTTTTTCATACTGTAGGTGCCGTGGATGATATCTCCCTGTCTGAAAGCTCCACATCCCTCTGCCGGATTTGTAACTCCATCCCGGATGTACCCGGTAATGCTCAGGTCAGGTATCGGCCATGTATTATCAATCATAACCCTTATGATCTGGTCAGTCCCATCCGCATTCAGTGCCGGATATGTTATCAATGTCATGGGGTCGAAGGCTTCCATACAAATCTCCCACAACCCATCCATGGGAGCGCTCGTAATCCACTTTGCCAGTACAAAGCCTTCCACAAAACGCCTTTCGTTTCCTTCCAGATCTTCAAGATATGTGTAATATCCGTCGGAATCAAGCTTCTGTGTGTGGTTATAGGGGCCGGTGAAACTGGAACCCACCTGGTCCACAAGTTTGACGTTGAAGGAATTGGTCAGCTGTTGCCAGGGTTCGCCCGGAAGGCTGCGGCGTACGAACACCCTGTACTTGAGGGGCATTACGCTCGTCCCGCTTCCTGTGAAGGTATTTGGCGGGAATGCAATATGTCCGCAGATGGTCACCACCCCGCCGAACGGGCTTTCGTTTGCGGTGAAAGCAGCCATTACTCCGGTACCGGTAGCAAGCCCGGTTGAGCTGTCGATGTCCTCGATCCCCATGTTGCCGACAATTGAGATGTAAGGCGTGTGGTCCCCTTCCTCGACGGTCGGGCCTGGAGGTATATGCATAAGCGTATCCCTGCGGTTACCCCATCTGGGAATATAGTTCGGGTCCCATGCAGGTGGTGCCACTTCCCATGAAAGGATTGCACGGACCTTAACAATTTTTGCTCCCTCACTGCAGGGCTTGTGGCGGCCTGTGAGGTTCACGGGCAAAAACACGGAGTACTGCAGTTTCCCCGAAGGGGTATTTTTGATATCGTGCACATTCACCACTGAGGTTCCCACATATGTCCAGCCGTCTCCGTCTCCCCAGTCTGCCCAGAACGCCACATACTCCTCACTTCCGGCGGTGCACAGGCCTCCGGAATAGCCATTTGACTTCTTGAGTTCGATTACACCGGCTAGCTCTTCCAGGTTCGCGTTCAGGCCGATGCATTTCAGCTCCTCGTATGTCGTGTCCCCTGAGGATATCGGCACGAGTCCCTCAATTATGCCAGGTACTACAGAGAGCTCAAACCCTGAATCGATCAGGGTGTCATGCAGGGATACGGTGCTGGCGGCAATGACACTTTTGCCGGATTTTTCCGCAACCTTTTGCCCGAGGGAAAGCGTATCCTTACCGAGCAGGTTCTTGATCTGTGAAAATCCGAACCTCTGTCCGGGTACTTCTTTGTCTTTGTATAGCTGGAGAAGTTTTGGCAAGCCAAGCTTTTCAGGTTCCTTGAAGGTAATTTCTTTCTCAAGGTCCACAAGCTCCAGGATATTCTCCGGGATGTTGACCGCTTCCAGTTCAAGAACATCTTTTATGAGAACAAACCTGAGGGCATCTATCTGGATATATGCATCGAGTGAATTCCCCCATACCGGTACAAAATCCGGGGTTTCAGCAGGAGGAGAGTTGTTCCAGGACAGGATTGCCCGTACTTTCGGAATGTTTTCTTTTATGCACCACTTCTTCTTAGCATCAAGAGGGATGCTTACAGCATATTCCAGGGGTTTGTTTCCGGGTATATTGTAAGCCTTGAAGCTGACCACCCCAAGGTCCTCCCATGTGTCCGTATCGTCCCAGTCCACATAGAAGCGGATATATTCGGGGGTCCCGCCGGAACAGAGATTGCCACCGTAACCGGAAGACTTTTTGATATGTATTACGGCTTCCATCCGTTCGAACCTGGGGTTAAAACCCACACATTTCAGTTCTTCATAGGTGGTCTTATTTGCCATCACCTTTACAGCTTTTAATGAACTTTCTTTCAGGTTCCCGAAATAATTGGGGTTTATCGCGGTCAGGTACTTAAAGTAAGTCCTCTCCGTTTCAGCGACCTCATATTTGCCTGAAACGGCGGATACCAGCTCAGTGAACCTCTTTGGACCCACTCCCTTAACATTCATAACTTCTTTGAGATTACTGAAACTTCCGATCTTATTTTTTTTTGTAAGTATTTTTTCAGCAACTTTTATCCCGATATCGGGTTCGTCGGGAAATTCTACGATTTTTGCAATTTCCTCTGCGTTCTCAACGGTATTCAAAAACTCAAGGATCTTTTTTTCATCCGCGGGATCCACGTCTTCAAGTGCGATTAAGGGCTTTTCTATTGATATTGTTCTTTTAGCTGTCAAAGAATCACTTCCGACACTACTAACTTTCATATATACTGCCTTTTTTGCAGCCTTGCCTACTAAATCAAGATCTACAGCCGTTAATGCCTGCTAAACGTTTTTTGGTGAAATCCCAAAAAAATAAAGTTGTCATTGAGAAAATCATTTTATACCGTTTTGCTTTCTTTTCCCACTGTCCGGACTCCACATTAACATTATTTTTATATATAGTATTCCAAATTATTAAAGTTTTTCAGTAAGTATATTTGAAAGATTCGGGCAAAAAAAGGATTAAATGCTACGCGATATGCTTAAGAAATTTTAATGTGAACAGCGGTAAAAATGACTCTGGGTCCGGGAGGATTAACCTTTTGTTTCTTTCAATTCTTTTCAAATTTTTCTTTTCAGTACCTGTTCGTGTATCCGGCAAAGCTCCGGCGGTAGTGAAAAGAAGGTTTTTTTTCGAAAAAACGGGGTCTGTGAAAGATATAAGGTGAACTACCACTCAGCTTTTGTTTGCAAATACCAAAAAGTCATACTTGAACCAATTAGCGAAGAACTCAAACAGATTATGATTGACATTTCAAAAGAGTCTAACTTTGAAATCCTTGAAATGGAAACTGACAAAGACCATATTCATTTCTTGATCAAGAGTGAGCCGAAAGTTAGCGTTTTGTCAATTGTCAGAAAATTGAAACAAGAATATACTAACAGGTTATGGAAAACTCAAAAAGAATATCTGAAAAAGTATTATTGGGGTGAGAATACGTTATGGAGTGATGGTTATTTTGCGTCTATTATCGGAAATGTTAGTAAAGAGGCGGCAGAATATTACATACGGAATCAGGGTTGAAGTTGACGCTTATATCCCCTGAGCTAAAGACTCAGGGGTTTTACGCTTCTTCATATAAACGGTCGATGGAATATTTCATGAACCCGGAGCCGTTCATACCATAGCAGAAATAATTCCATCTGACTCTGCCGTTCCATTGGATTTGATATTCAAACCAAAACTTCACTTAACTTGACATTGTCAGATTAATTATTTTATTAAATTAAAAAAGAATCCTTAATATTTGACGTTTATTCCTTTGGAAACAGGTTTATTTAATATTATTCGCCGTTAAATATATATTAAATATCTAATGCAGGTAGCTACTTTACTGTTCAAATCTGACCTTTTGTTTCGATATGTTTGCAATATAAAACGGGAAAGAGGGTTGCCATATAAGTTATTACAAATTTTTACTGGAAAGACCGCCCGTAAGCGGGCGGTGAGGACCCGAAGTTTCTATACTTAAATATCACAAATCAACCCTTTACCTGACTCTTAATTGAATCGGTATCATATCCAACCCGGGTCAGTACATCAACTTCAGACTTTTGTGGACTTCCTGTTGCCTTCGGTTGATGCAAGACAGGCTCCTGTTGAATTAAGAATTAATATTACTTACACAATTATATTCATCTCATGTTTTCCCAACCCCAAAAAGCCCGCTGGCAGTTCTGGATAGACCGCGGAGGCACGTTTACTGATCTCGTAGCCCGCAGCCCTGACGGAAAACTGATCACACACAAGCTCCTTTCCGAAGACCCTGCTCATTATAAAGATGCAGCCATGCACGGGATCCGCCAGATCCTCGGGCTTCCAAAAGATGCTTCCTTGCCTGCGGAACTGATCGAAGCCGTAAAGATGGGCACAACCGTTGGCACAAATGCCCTCCTTGAACGAAAAGGAGAACGGACTGTTCTTGCAATAACGAAAGGGTTTGGAGACGCTTTAAGGATAGGATACCAGAACCGTCCGGATATTTTTGCTCAGAAGATCGAACTTCCTGACCAGCTGTATGAAAGAGTCATCGAAGTTTCCGGAAGGTTCAGAGCCGATGGAAAAGAACTTGTAGTTCTGGACCTCGAAAGTGCTAAAAAAGAGCTTGAAGCAGCCTACAAAGCCGGGATTCGCTCAGCTGCAATTGTACTCATGCATGCCTACAGGTATCCTGAACATGAACTCAAACTAGGCAGGCTTGCACGGGAGATAGGGTTTACACAGGTGTCCCTTTCCCATCAGGCGAGCCCTTTGATAAAACTCGTGAGCAGGGGAGAAACTACTGTTGTGGATGCCTATCTTTCTCCGGTACTCCGCAGGTACATTGATATGATCCAGAAAACTCTGGAAGAAAGAGGGGCTGAAATAGAAGAAAAAGAAAGCGAAAAGGAAGGAAGTCCGGAAGAAAAAAATCCTGAAGAAAAATACAGGGGAAAAAACACTCCAAGACTCATGTTTATGCAGTCCAGCGGCGGGCTTATAGGTGCGGACACTTTTCAGGGCAAAGATTGCATTCTCTCCGGACCGGCAGGTGGAATTGTGGGGGCAGTTGCAACTTCGGAAATGGCAGGAGCAAAAAAGGTCATCACTTTTGATATGGGGGGGACTTCCACTGATGTGGCTCAGTACAGTGGGGAATACGAGCGCAGTCTTGAAACCGAGATTGCAGGTGTTCGCCTGCGTTCTCCTATGATGCGCATCCATACCGTAGCTGCAGGCGGGGGTTCCATACTTCACTACGAAGGAAGCAGGTTCAGGGTAGGCCCGGATTCTGCTGGATCAGACCCCGGACCGGCATCTTACCGAAAAGGTGGACCCCTTACGGTTACCGACTGCAATGTCATGCTTGGGAAATTGCAGCCCGAATTGTTCCCGAAGATGTTCGGACCCGATGGGGACCAGCCCCTTGACTCCGAAATCGTACGTCGGAAATTTTCAGAGATTGCAAAAGAAGTTTCTGAAAAAGAGGCTGTAAGTGGAGGCAGTGTACGGACTCCAGAGCAGGTAGCAGAAGGTTTTCTTTCAGTCGCAGTCGAGAATATGGCAAATGCCATAAAGAAAATCTCGGTCCAGCGGGGATACAACATAAAAGAATATACCCTATGCTGCTTCGGAGGAGCCGGTGCCCAGCACGCCTGCAGGGTTGCAGACAGCCTCGGGGTCAAAAGGATCTTCATCCACCCTTATGCAGGGGTGCTCTCAGCATACGGGATGGGGCTTGCAGACCAGAGGCTGATAAAAGAGAGTTATGTGGGAGCAGAACTTTCCGACGGGCTGATAGAGGAATTGAAAACAGTCTTTGCCAGGCTTGAAAATGACAGCCGCCTGATGATGCTGGAACAGGGAGTGCAGGAAGACTGCATTGCTGTGCTCTTTAAAGCCCATATGCGTTATGCGGGTTCGGATACGCAGTTAGCTGTGGATTTTGCAGATAAGGACGCCCTCAGACGCGGCTTTGAAGAAGCGC
Organism: Methanosarcina sp. WWM596; assembly: GCF_000969965.1. GTDB lineage: Archaea > Halobacteriota > Methanosarcinia > Methanosarcinales > Methanosarcinaceae > Methanosarcina. The sequence continues at coordinate 2,116,476 of NZ_CP009503.1, read as the reverse complement.
ACAAGAAACGCTTCGGGTTTGTGATAGAGGGTAAAGCCATGGTTATTGAAGCCGTTTCCGTGGAAATCATAGGGATTACTGAGAGAGTTTTGGACCCTTTACTGAAAACCGAAACAAACCCTGCCTTTTCTCCCGTCTTGGTGGTTCAAATGTACAGCTATGGGGAATTCCATGAGACTCCTGTTTTCCAGAGACAGGAACTCAAACCGGGAACCTGCATAAGCGGACCTGCGATTTTTATCGAGAAAAATACGACCATTATTATCGAACCCGGCTGGGAAGGAGAGATAACGAAACGCGATCATCTTCTCCTGCATCGTAAGATTCCTCTCCCGACCCACACCGCCATAGGGACAGAAGCTGACCCTGTAATGCTCGAGATTTTCAACAACAGGTTCATGTCCGTTGCCGAGCAGATGGGCTATACCCTGCAGAACACAGCCTACTCGGTAAACATAAAAGAAAGGCTGGACTTCTCCTGTGCTATTTTTGACAGGTATGGAAACCTTATAGCAAACGCCCCTCACATCCCCGTGCACCTGGGTTCCATGGGGGAATGCGTAAAATCCCTTATTCGAACACAGTTTCAGGAAATGCAGGCAGGGGATGTCTACCTGATTAACTCCCCGTACCACGGAGGGACTCATCTCCCGGACATCACGGTTGTCACTCCGATGTTTGGCAGTTCCGGAGATGTCCTGTTTTATCTGGCTTCCCGGGGTCACCATGCCGACGTAGGAGGGATAAACCCAGGCTCAGTGCCTCCGGGCAGCAGGACCATTGAAGAAGAAGGGGTGCTCAGCGAAGGCATGAAAATAGTCAAACAGAGTCATTTCTGTGAAGAAAAGCTGAGGGTCTGGTTAAACTCGGGGAAATACCCTGCAAGAAACCCGAACCAAAATATGGCAGACCTCCGGGCCCAGGTAGCTGCAAATGAAAAAGGGCTGCAGGAACTGCGCAGGATGGTTGAAGAATTCTCCCTCGAAACCGTTGAAGCTTACATGAACCATGTGCAGGATAACGCTGAAGAGGCTGTAAGAAGAGTTATTGACAGGCTTTCCAACGGAGAATTCACCTACATGCTCGATGACGGAAGTGCCATTAAAGTGAAGGTCACCATTGACCGCAAGCACCGGGGTGCAAGGATCGATTTTACGGGTACTTCCCCTCAGCTTTCAAATAATTTCAATGCCCCTGCCTCGGTCTGTCTGGCTGCTGTCCTCTATACTTTCCGGACGCTTGTAAAAAGTGATATCCCTCTTAATGCAGGTTGTTTAAGGCCGCTTGAAATTATTATCCCTGAGGGTTCCATGCTCAAGCCAGAATATCCTGCAGCAGTTGTTGCAGGCAATGTTGAAACTTCGCAGTACATTGTTGATGCTCTTTTCGGAGCTCTTGGTACAATGGCTGCTTCTCAGGGTACCATGAATAATTTCACCTTTGGAAATTCGGATTTCCAGTACTATGAAACCATCTGCGGAGGAGCAGGAGCAGGCCCAGGATTTTCAGGGACAGATGCTGTCCATACTCACATGACCAACTCGAGAATTACCGACCCTGAAATCCTTGAAACAAGGTTCCCGGTTTTTCTGGAGGATTTTTCCATCCGGCAGGAAAGTGGAGGAGAGGGGAAATTCAGGGGTGGAAATGGGGTTATCCGAAAAATCAGGTTCCTGAAGGACATGCATGCTGCTGTTCTCTCAAGCCACAGGAAACTCCCGCCCTTCGGGCTAAATGGCGGCATGCCCGGTGAGTGCGGAAAGAACACGCTAATCCGCAGGGACGGCAGGGTTATGGAGGTTGGGGGACAGGCAGAAATTAAGCTTAAAAACGGAGATGTTTTTGTTATCGAGACGCCGGGTGGAGGAGGATATGGTGAGAAGCACAAACAGGAGAAAAAAGAACAGAAAAGTAGGAACAGAAATGTATCAGATCTAAAGTGAATATACTAGAATTGAATAAGACTCAATAAAGAATTCCCAGCATAAGTAATGTAGAAGAAGCCTGAAGACGCTGCATTTACTGTATCCCCCATACAGTCTCTTCGAATATTATGCTCCCCCAAGCAAATTGATTCGAAGACGGATCAGCGCCCCCGGGGTGTCTTTTATTTTTATTCCAGGGTATCTTTTATTTTGATGATGCACCAACTCTATTTCCCAACTCCATTTCCTAACACCAGCATCTAATAATTTGATAAATCATTTTCAATTTTTTATATAAAAATTTGTTTTTAAGTGAAAAATAGTTTCATGTGTTTTATTTTAATACCATTAAAATTTTTGATATAACATAACCATTTGATTATATAAAAATATCAAATCAGAAACAATCTTTCGCATCAATTATGATATATATCTCTGAGACATTATAGAAGTATAGATTAAGAGTAATAGGGTTTCCTCTTAATCTTTGGGTTGGATACAGGTAGGAACCTGAGAATAGGGCTCGGGACTCAAAACCCTACTAACTACTTCTTAACTAATTTTCTGAAACATTCCGGAAAGCGTGGGAAGAAGTAATTGAGGAATACAGAGAAAGACTTAAGGTGCAGGTGAGGTTTTAACATGGAAAAAGAGACATATCGTGAGGCATATCTTACATTTGAGGATCATGAGGATTTCCTGAGGACTCTTGAAGAAGTGCTCCTGGATAGGAAGAGATTACTTACAACGCTTGCAAGAGCATAATCACTTTTTCTGCAGCAGCCATTTTTTCTTGTGGCTTTTGAGCAATTTCACTGTAATTCTTATGAATCAAGAGTATTGAATGGTCATGAATCGAATGGTCATGAATCGAATGGTCATGAATCGAATGGTCATGAATCGAATGGTCATGAATCGAGTAATGTATTTTTGAGGTTTTTTATTACTTTTTGGTTTTGAATCGATTGCCGTTAATTTCCAGGGGCTAATGACTGGTGACCCCGGAAGATATTAATAAGTATCAAAATTTATAGCCATCAATTCAAGACAGTTTACCAGGAATCTACCTCAATGTCTTGAAAAGATAGCTTTATACTTTTTTTAGGTTAATTTGCTGTCTTAGACTTAGTTGCTGGCTAGATGTTAAGGTTAGTGCCAGCGACCCCAATGCCTCTGGCCGCCCCGGCCACCGCAGTGACCCCAGCGACACCAGTAGCCCCAGTGCCCCCAGCCGTTTCCATATCTCCACATATCATTTACCTCCATGGTTTTACATTTCTTATTATTTTCTTTTTGCATAGAAAAGGTGAACGTTTCAAGATTAGAGTGTATAATTCTCCAATCAAACTTTTCATCCACCCCTGATACTTCCCTGGCAACTTTTTTTAGAAATAATGCTTGTTACTGATTGTCATTTGGAGAGGAACAAATTTGATTGCCAGAATGTATGAATAAAATTATATATATAATAACAGACCATATAAAAGTGACAGAATGACTGTTTCTTAATATAAATAATCATTTAAAAATTGAGTAAATCCTCTCTCAACAAAACATGCTTATTTTACACTTAATCTACAGGTTCTAATTCTTTTAAAGCTCCCAATAGGAAATAAGACTTTGTTGTCTTACCAAATGGTTCTGTATCAGTACATACTAGTTTTACTTTCGATAAAAGAAGCGAAGTCAATGAGCTTAATAAGGTTTTAGTCGTTGAACTTAAAAAGGGTAAATGGGAAATTGGTAATGATAAATAGAGACAAGTAAAAGATTATGCAATGGAACTTAGAAAGTGTGGCATTGGGGTTAGCACTGAGACAAGGATCCAATGCTTCTTAAAAGGTGCCAGCGTAAATCCTGATTGTACTCCTGGCGAGAGGGACAAAGGTGCAATTTCCATAATACCTTGTGCATATGAAATAATTTTGAATAGGGCGAAAGCAAGGACATTTTACCTTATTACTAAAATAAAAAAACTAATTAAAATAACTAATAAGCAAAACTCTAATAAAATGTGATCTGACTGGATTGACGGTTAAAAATTCTGAATAGGCAGGCATTTTTCTTCTAAAAAGAGGCTATTTTTTATATATGTCTCGCTTTCTGGCACACAAAATAAAGTGAACTGTCTTAGGGTATTCCCATGTTAGAAAAACTCCTCGCAACCCTCACTTCCAAGCAAATAGACGCAGTTGAACACACTTCGGGTCCTCTCTTAATCCTTGCAGGGGCAGGTACAGGCAAGACCACAACAATCACCAGCAAAATCGCCTGCATGATCAAAGTACAGAGAGTTAAACCGGAAAAGATCCTTGCCCTTACTTTTTCAAGGGAAGCCGCCAGAAATATGGAAAAGAAAATCCATGAGCTTCTCGGGCAGGGAACAGATGTGAAAGTGAGTACTTTTCATGCTTTCTGTGCCGAATTGATAAGAGATAATTCTGAAAAGTGTGGAGTTTCGGAGCAGTTTACTATTTTTGAGGATATTGATTCAGCTATCCTGCTTTATAAGGAACTGGGCACCAGTCCGAGAAATGCAGCTTTATATTCCAGCACAATTGCAAAGGCAAAGGACCTCAACATTTCGATTGATGAGTTCAAAGCTTATCTTGAAACAAAGAAGGAATCCCTGCTTGAGTTTGCTGAAGAAAGCAGATTGGAGCAGTTTTATACCGAATGTAAGATCAACTTGAACACGTTTCATTTAAAGGATAAAAGCCAGCAAAAAGCCCTGAAAAATGAAAAGAAAAACTGGCAGGACTTCATTGGACTTTATGAGGAATACCGAAAATATGCTGATTTCACCCACGCCTGGGTAACATATGAAGAAAAAAAGAGAGCCCTAAATTGCCTTGATTACGGAGATCTCAACCGGATTGCCCTTGAGTTCTTGAATACCTGCGGCACAGCAGAGCTTAACGATACCTATACTCACATCATTGTGGACGAGTTCCAGGACACTAACTACGTGCAGTTCGAACTTATTAAGCACCTGACCGCACGGGAGCAAAATATCACGGTTGTTGCGGATGCGAACCAGAGTATCTACGCTTTTCGGGGAGCGTACTCAAACAATATAGAGGATTTTAAAAAGCAATTCGGAATTTCAGAAAAGGATATAGTGTCTCTAGATGTGAGTTTCAGGTCCACGAACAAAATCCTAAGGGTCGCTCACAAGCTGATCTCACAGAATTATCCCGAAGACCGGAAAAGCGAGTGCATTCTCCTCAAAAACTGCAACAATAACAAAGGCAGAAACGTCGTCATCCAGGAAACAAAAGACGAAGGGGAAGAAGCAAGAAAAGTCGTCGAGCAGATCGAATCTTATATCGAAAAGGGCATTCCCCTAAACGAAATTGCAGTCCTTTATCGAACCCATAACCAGGGTAGGCAGATCAGGCAGGCGCTCCAGAGGCGGGAAATACCTGTAGTTGTGAAAGACGATGCTGATTATCTAAAACAGCCCGAAATCAAAACAGTGCTTTCCTATCTCTATATATTAAATAACCTCACGGACCCGACTCCCAGAGGAACGGAGGCCTGGTGGCGGCTCTTTCATTACAATAATGGCCTGGAGAACCGTGACTCCGTTCAGATAGGGGAGTTCATCAAGAAAAACAAGATTTCTTTTCAGGAAGCTATCTACCATCATCTTGATGAGATCAGATTAAGTGAAAATGGGTGCAATACTATTGGAAAGGTTAAAGAAACAATCAGGGTCCTTGGTGAGAAAAACCTGCTGGATGTTTCTGATCTTTTGCTTGAAATTTATGATCACAGTGGGCTTATGAGGCACCTTAATAGGCTGGATACGCTGAAAGCCAGGGAAGCTTTCCTGAACCTGAGAAACCTGCACGAAATGGCAAAGAATTATGAACAATTCTACAACAGAGAGCTTTTTGGCTTCATTGATTATCTGGAGATTCTGGACGAAATGGGAGGCAACCCTGCATCGGCAAAGATCAGGGAGGATGATGCTGTAAGCCTAATGAGTATCCATGCAGCAAAGGGACTCGAATTCAGGGTCGTTTTTGTGACCAGCATGGCAAAGGACAAATTTCCTCTATTCAGGGGCGGGCAGGAACCCCTGATTCCACTGGAAATGATGAACCAGTACAGGGATCTATTTTCAATGGGCCTGAGCAAAACCGCACTTGAAAAGGCAATCCGTGAGCGGAAAAAAGAGATCAAGCTCGAAGAGGAACGCAGGCTCTGCTATGTAGCCTTTACAAGAGCAAAAGAAGACCTTATACTAACTCTTTCTCTGGAATATGGTGGTAAGGAGAAAGAACCCTCTGAGTTTCTAATGGAAATCGGGTATGACCACTGGCGGGATATAAACACCGATACAGCTGATAGGACAAAAGGTGATATGGAAAAGGAAATCGCTTTTGATGAGTTGAGCCTGTCTTATCGGAAAGACCTTGAGGTTAAAACCGCAGGTCTTGTAAAGGACAACGAGCTTGAAAGAGAGAAAAACAAATGTGTTCGACTGCTTATTGAGGCTCTTGATAAGGATCTTGAAGAAGCTGTACACTACTTGATGGTCTACAGGGCTCTAAGAGATGGTGGATGTGGAAACTATCTAGAAGAATTGAAGCAAAAATGGGACCTTGTAGATCCGACTGAAAAAGCAGGAGAGATCCTCTCAAAAGTGGAGACCAGAAGCAACGGCTTGAGATTCAATCCGGAGGCGTTTGGGTTCAGCTTTTCCACTTTGAAGTTGTACGAAAACTGTCCGAGACAGTATGAATTACAGGAAATCCTGCGCATGCCAAGCCGAAAGAACGAAGATTCGACAGGAGTCATGGCAAAGGGAAGTTTCGTGCATGAGGTGCTAGAGATTGCAGTTAAAGAAAAAGTTTCGGAAAAGCAGGCACTCTACAAGATAGTTGAAAATCTTCATAAAAAGCCTGAATGGATGTATGTGGATCTGGAATCAACTTTTCCTCTTTTTGAAGTATTCTGGCTCCGAAATAAAGACCGGATTTCAAATAATCTCATGGTTGAAAAATGGTTTAGTGTTCCTATCGAAGGATTTGTTTTCAGGGGAAAGATCGACCGGATCGATTTGCTTGACCCCTCCACAAAAGAGGTTGAAATTATCGATTACAAAACCGGAAAATATGATGTAAGCCCCGAAGACCGTTCAAGACAGCTTCTGCTTTACGCAAAAGGTTTTGAACACATGCATCCGGAATATCGGGTGAAGAGGCTCACGCTTGATATGCTAGCTCTGGAAAAACCTCGCGTTTTTGAGTTGCAGGAGGATGGAAAGTACGGCAGCACTGAAGGCCGGGTAAGTCCCCTTGACAGTAGGGCAATTGACGCTATGGTCCAAACTGCACGAAATATTGCCCATGATTTTGAGCATGGGTTTAAGGAGACAGAGGATCCTGAAATCTGCAAGGGGTGTGGGTTCAGGTTGTATTGTGATGGTGTTAATCTGTAAGGTCAATTAAAAAATGAGCTGGTAGAATGACTTTTTCTGAAATATACGGCAAGTTGAGAACTGTAGATTCAGAGGATTTGCTTACAATGTAATCCTGAAATCTGATATAAAGTACATAAGATAAAAACCAGGTGATATCTAAAAACCAGGAACCGGAATTGGAATCCGGTTCCCAGATTAAAGGGCTTCACGACAATTTATACATAAACGTTTTAGTTTTAATTCTTTTAGTCTGACTATTTTATGCTTCAACTCCCTTATTACACCGCATCAAGGTCTACAATCCGGGCTTCCGGGAACCTTCCTGCAAGAATTTCTACGGTTTCGGGGTGGCAGGTGAAATAAAAGAGCTGGTTGCCCGGGACAAGGTCCTTTATGGCTTCACAGGTGCTTTTGCAGCGTTCGGGGTCAAAGTTTACCAGCACGTCATCAAAAACGACAGGAAGAGATTCCGAATGCCTCCCGAATTCCCTTATAAAACCGAAACGCAGGGAGAGATAAAGCTGTTCAGCTGTTCCCCGGCTGAGTTCCTGGACGCTCTTCTGGCGGCCTTCCCGGTCTTCAACGTAAATCTCGGAAGAGTTGAGCGGAGAATAAATCCGCGTGTACCTGCCTCCAGTGACCTTTGTGAAAAAGGCCTGGGCTTCCACGATGACTGCGGGCTGCCTTTCTTTTTCATAGACTTCGATTGCTTTGGCAAGGACTTTCCGGGCAAGGACCAGGGATGCCCATTCCCTTGACTTTTCGTGAAGGTCTCCCAGAAGGCTTTCCTGCATTACCCTTGCCAGGGAACCTTCACTTCCGTGTTCGAGCTGTTCGATCTGGTTTCCTATCGCTCCACGTCTGTCCATGTTCTCGGAGGTCTCCTGTTCAAGGGTTTCCAGGCATTCCTCCAGCCTGCGTTTTTTTTCTTCCAGGCTTGGGGGGTCTAAGGCTTGAAGTTCTTCTACGAAAAGCTTATACTTTTCCCCGTCCCCGGAAACCCTTCGGATCTGCTGTTCAGCTTCCCTTACCTTGTTTTCTAGCTCGGTCCGCTGAGCCCAGTGCCGTGCATTTTCACGGAACTCTTCTTCTGTTGCTGCAGAGCCGGACTCAAGAAGAACTGCAAGCTCTTTTTCAGCAGTTTCAGACTTTTCCCGGGCTGCCTGAACTTCGATCTTGAGTTCTTTTGACCTCATTTTCAGCTGCTCCAGTTTCCTTGCCTCCTCGGATGCCTCTTCAAGGTTCGAACGAAGTTTTTCAACCTGGGTATCGAAAGAAAGCCCGAAAAACGGACATCTGCATTCCTGCAGGACCCCGGCAACCTTTGCTTCATAGGCTTCTATCGAAGTTTTGCCGGAAGCTATCTGTTCCTCAAGGCTCCGGATCGTCCGCTGCCTATCAAAGCAGGTCCTGATTACCGAGAAGATTTCAAGCACGCTTTCTACAGAAAGTGAGGGATCAAGCCCGTAATCTCCAAGCCAGAGAGTCCACTTTTCGGAGAGGGCGTCCCTTTGCGTTCTTTCCTCAAGGAGTCGGGCTTCGAGCTCTTCTTTTTTGTGCTCAAGGCTTTCGGATTCAAGTTCAAGGGTCCTCATCCTTTCAGCCTGGTTATATGCAAAACTTACATCCTCCCTGAGCTTTGCTATTTCACTGTCAAGTGTGATTCCCGAAACAGGTCTTTCGCAGGCTTCCAGAACGCCAAGGGCTTTTTCTTCGTACTTTTTAACAGCAGCTACCCTGATCTGCACCTGTTTTTCCAGCTCTTTAACGCTTTTTTGCTTTTCCAGGCAGGCTTTGATCGTGGAAAGGTGTTCAAGCACATGCTCAGGAGAAAGTTCCAGGTCAAGCCCTGAAGAAAGAAGCCATTCTTTCCATTCCTGGCGAACCTCTTCCTGCTTTTTCTCTCCAGACTTCAGCTTACCTTCAAGTTCCTGGTAAGCTGCATCTAACTTCTCCAGCTTCTTCCGGAGCTTGTCCTTTCCCTGGCGCAGTTCCCCGGCAGTTTTCAAATCAAGCAGGACTCTCTGCAGTTCATTGGCTTTCTGTTCCCGAACCGAGGAATCGGGAATGTCTTCAAACCCACACTTTTTTGCCTGGATTTTCATGTATTCTTTCAGGGTAGCAATCTCTCCGGACAGCTTTTCCTTTGAGTCCTGTGCTTTTTGTTTCCGGGCTTCGGTCCCTTTCAGGCGCTCCTCGCCGGCAGGAGGACTTGACGGCTGACTCGAGGGCTTTTTCCTGGCTTTCAGGAAGTATATGGCAGAAGTAGCAAAAAGGAGGAAAAATATGCCAAGCCCGGGGAGCAGGGCTCCGTTTATGTACTCGTAAATCAGGCCCATACTGCCTGCAAGCAGGAGCATTTCTGCAGGCCAGAGGGGAAGCCCTTCCTCATGTTCAGTTTCTCGGGGCCTGAAGGCTGCAAAAAGCATCTCTTCTTTTTCCAGGTCTTTTTCCAGGTTTTTGAGTTCGTTTTCTTTTTCCCTTAGGAGAGGCTGCTTCACCCTGAGGTAGCTTATGGCTTCAAGTCCCTGCTTTACCTCTTCAGGGTCGGGAAGCTTTGAGTATGCCCCGAGTTTTTCTTCCAGGGCTTCGATTTCCTCGCGGACTTCTTCGATTTCCCCAAGGGCAAGTTCGAGTCTGTCGTGGTACCTTTCGATTGTTTTTTCAGTCTCTTCCATTTCCCTTCGCTTTGCAAGCACGTTTTCCTTTGAAGGGGTCGAATGCTCGAAACGGGCAAGGGTAGTTTCGTCCCAGCCTTCCCCGAGCCCTAAAAGGGTTTCCTTCAGTTCGGCTTTTCTGGCCTGAACTTCCCGGGTTTCGGAAAGGAGGGAGTTCTTATCAGCCCGATATTTCTCGATTCCATTTCCAAGTTCGATTACTTGGTTCCTGTACACCAGGAGGCTTTCTTCAAAGACGTCTTTTTCCTGAAGGACCCGTTCGATGCTGGTGAGGACCTGCTTGAGCTCGTTTTGGATCTCCTTTATTTTAGCCTCAATTTCCTCTACCGCCTTTCGCATCTTGATGACGGTTTCCTTTGCCGGGATTGAACGGTCAAAGTGGTTCAGAGCCTCTTCATCCCAGTCCGGACCCAGTTCCAGGAGGAGCTCGGAAAGCCTGGCTTCTTCCTGCTTGAGCTTTGCTTCCAGGGTCGGGAGCGTTTTTACTTCGGACCTGTATTTCCCAAGCCCGCTTTCAAGTTCAAGCACCGCATCTTTCTGTCTGAGCAGGCTTTCGTCCGGAGAAAGGTTTCGTTCGTTAACGGCATTTTTTTCCAGATCCTGCTCCAGCCGTGAAACATCTTCCCTTATTCCCTCAATTTTATCCAGGAGCCTTTCAAGCTTTTCTTCCCCTTTTTCAGGGAAACTCCCAAGCTCGGGCAAAGTTCCAAGGTCAGTTTTTGACTCCTGCAGGGCTCTCCAGTCGTCCCATACGGAAAGCAGGTTCTGGACGTGGTTTAATTTTTTCCGTATATTCTGGGACTTTTCTTTTAACTGATCAATTTCCAGGTTTCTCTGTTCAAGTTCGAGATGAAGGGTATCGTATTTTTTCTGGGCTTCTTCAAATTCGGCAATTTCGTCATTGGTCTTCCTGATTTTTCTTAGTAGCTCATTAATAAGGGGTTTTCTGCCCCTGGGTTTATACAGGTTGCTTTCCATGTTGTTGATGGACTTCATAAGTTCCGGAATGGAGACTCCGACCCCTGTGCCTGCACTGTAGAGTTTGCTGTTGATGCTCTGGTCGTTCAGGGTCTCAAAACTCTGCAACTCTTCAAGGCCAAAAGCATAGATGTTTTCAAAAACGTTCCTGTCTGCATGACCCAGGAGTTTAAGAAGTTCAGTTTTGCTCCCGGTATTCCCATTGGGAAGCACGACTTTTACATCGTCTTTTCGGCCTGTGTTTCTCTCTATGACCCAGCGCTTCCTTTCAGAATCGATTACAACAAGTCTTCCCCCATGCTGCCCTCCTTCAAGTGGGGGATAGAGGTTGCACCTTGTGTTGGGGATGCCAAAAAACATCCTCCGGATAAAAGTGAATAATGTTGATTTTCCTGCCTCATTTGCTCCTGTTAATATGACCAGGCCGGAAGGCAGGTCTTCCACCGAAAGCTTGGAAAACTTGCCAAATCCGTCGATATGAATGGCATCAATTTTCATGCTTTTCCTCCGTGAGCAGGGCATCAAGCAGGATGTTTTCAGCACACTGGAGCAGGGATTTCATTTCATCATCATCAATTTTGCAGATATATTTGCCCCCACTGCCGGATTTAAAGAGAGGGAAAAGGACTTCATGAAACTCGTCCAGGGCTTCTTCATCAGTCTTTAAGCCCTCCACGATTTTAACCAGGTCTCCCACAAAGTCCTCCCTTTTCAAAAGCAGTTCTCTTTCTATTGGAAAGAGTGTTTCATTTTCAATGCGTTCTACCCAGGTGAACTGCCGGCTACGGATTTCATCTTCCCTGAGCGTATGGAGAAGATCTTCAAGAAAACCCTCTTTCCTGAGAGTGCTGTGCAAAGGTCCTCTTCCGCTGAGAACCAGCCTGCAAATCGCAGACCTTCCCCCTGAATTTTCCCTGATCTCGTCAAGCTGGCTTTGAAGGCTTTCTACCAGTTCCCCTTCTTTTTCCAGGCCTTCTATGGAAACTTCCCTTATATGCCAGCGGACAGAGTCGGTCTCGATGAATTTTGTAGAAATAACCCCTCCGGAAGAAACGTTCACAAGACAGCACCCTCTGGCTCCTGTCTCGCCTGGATGCCTGCCCTGCGGGTTGCCCGGATATATTACAACAGGAGCTTCCTTGCAAACCACGGAAGGAGTATGGATGTGTCCAAGAGCCCAGTAATCGTAGCCAGGCTCCCTGAGATCCTGCAGGGTACAGGGTGCGTAAAGGTCATGCTCAGGATAACTTCCCACGCTGCAGTGGAGAAGCCCTATGGTAAACGGCCAGTGATTCTCTTTTTTCGGGAAGTCTTTCACTAGGTTTTTCATGATATGACGGGTAGGGTAACTCATTCCAACAACAAAAGCAGCCGTTTCTCCTTCTTTTTTGAATTCCACAACTTCCGCTTTATCTCCCCTCATGGTGTGCACGTTTGCGGGCCACTTCAGGCTTGCCGACCAGCCGTCAAGAGGATCATGGTTCCCATGGCAGATAAAAACCTGAATCCCGGCGGTTTCAAGCTTTCGGAGTCCCTCTATAAACCTGACCTGGGCATAGAGGCTCTTGTCGGCACTATCATACACGTCCCCTGCAATGAGCAGAAAATCAACTTCTTCTTCCATACATAGCTCAATAATAGCTTCATAAGCCTGAAAAGTAGCTTTTGCAAGCCTTTCTCCCAGCTCTTGATCAATCCCGGAAATTCCTACAAATGGACTGTCAAGGTGCAAATCAGCTGCATGGACAAAACTCAAAGTCCCGTTCCTATCAGTATCAACCGACAGTTCTCTTTTTTTCATTGGAGGTACCCCTAACATACATATAAAATTTATACATTTAGCTGTATATTTTAAAACAAATTAAATATTTTGGTTTGAAGGCTTCAGAAACAAGTGTTTAAAATTAATAATCAATTTTATAAATATTCTATAAAATTTTAAACCTTCAACTATATGAGTTTACTATGACCTCAAATCTGTCTCGATTTGATATGAAATTAAATCAATGCCATAGATTTGTAAACAGCATCAATAGGGTCCTCATAAAAAGAAATCTGGAATTTACTAAATAATTCCGGCGGTACTGTCGCAATTTTTCCTGCCGAAGAAATCGGAATCATTACTCTTTTTGCCCCGGCATCAAGACAGACCTGCAAAAGACCGGCAAGGTTTTCAAGTACACCTACAGAGCCTCCGATTGTCATACTTCCGAGGATTGCGGTCTGTTCCTGAAGCGACCTTTCCAATGCTCCTGAACAGAGGCTTATGAAGGCTGCAAGGGCGAGTTCTTCGGACATGCCAACTCCGTAGAGGTCCTGGACATGCAAAAAATAGTCTTTTTCTTTTACAGAGATGCTCTGGCTTATGGATTTTGCGTTGGCTTTGAAGTAATTGAAAGCTGTTTTTATGGATTCCTTGGTCTGAGAATTTGACCCTGTGCCTGATTTTTCGTATTTTCCCGAACCAGCAATTACCTGAACTTCAAACTTATAAATCCCGATCTTGCCGGAGTCGGTAGCTGCAACAGCATAGGCTTCTCCGGGTTTTGTAATGCCTGAAGGGATTATTTTATTCCCGCCGCTTTCTGGAACGGACACGAAAGCTTCTTTCAGGTTTTCATTGTCAATGTAAGAGAAATTGACATCAAAGAACTCGATCCCCCCAATTTTCTTGAGCTGCTCTTTTACACGCCTTCTTCCTGTGAGAGCGTATTCAAGGATCTCCTGTGCCTGCTCTCTGGTGATATTTTCATCCGGGTAGATGAGTTTCATAAGGCCTGAGAAGGTCTTTTTAACGGCAATTACATCACGCTGGTTCAGGTTGTTTCCGAGTTTAAAGAACCTGTTTATGTTGTCGGCATAGGACCGCTTTCTCATTTCCCTGAAGAATTCTGCAATATAGTCAACTATGAATCCATATCTGTCTGTAAAGTGTTCAGGCCTGAATTTAGGGATTTCCCAACCAGGGATGTAGTAGTGCATCCTGTCAAAAAAGGCGGTATCGCTGTTCATGGCGTCCGGGAAGGGGGAAAAAAGGTTTGAAGTCTTTATTAAGGACTCTATACTCTGGTTAACATTTCCAACAAAGACGATTGACGCATTCGCATTCTTTTGCTCTTTTCCCCTTGCAAAAGAACCGGAGGCCATGTAGTCTTTGAGGATCTGTATTCCGTCCTTGTCTTTGAAACGGATTCCTGCAACTTCGTCAAATGCCACAACATCCCAGAACCCCACAAGCCCCACCTGTCGGGTGGACATGTTATAGAAGAGGTTTGCAACTGTGGTCTGCCCTCCGGAGATCAGAATGGTGTTTGGGGATATTTCCTTGTAAACGTGAGATTTTCCTGTGCTTTTCGGGCCGAGTTCGCAGAGGTTATAGTTATTCTCGACAAGAGGAACGAGCCTTTCGATCATATGCCATTTTGTGGGAGTTTCAAGCTGGGTGGGTTCCATCCCAATGCTTCTCATCAGGACGTCGATCCACTCATCTTTAGTAAAGTTCTTCCTTTCCACCAGGATCTCCTGGAGGTTCATATTAGGGATCTGGATAGGTTTCAGGCTGGAGATGATGAATGGCGAAGAAGCTGATTCTGTAGAGTACTCCATCTTAATCATGCACCAGATCCCGCCGCCTAGAAGCTTGTCGTATTTTATTACATAATCAGAGTCAATCTCAATGCTTTTGAGCCCAAGGTTGGAGAAAGTAGCTTCGTAGATATCCCTTCTTTCATTGAGTGTTACCGTGATTTTATCAATAACCGTGTAATAACCGGTTTCCCTGATCCTTGACTTGATCCTTTCAGCTTCATCAGGTCGGACATAGTTCTGGGACAGGATATTTTTGACAATCTGGACGCCTTCCCTAATTACATCCTCGTCATCATCCGCACAGTACGAGCCTAGAAGGTATTCCAGTACATAGACAGGGACGTTGTGCCCGATCTTCAGCAGTTTTGTAAGGTCTTTTCTCACAACCCTGCCAGAGAAGTACTTATTTAATTTTCGGTCTGTTTCAAGGCTTACTGTTTCAAGATCTGCTTCAACCATTTTATCCTGTCCCTAAAAACTTTTTTTATTCCAGAATCTTTATGCCTGATTCCCTTTTTCAATTTAGAAGTCGTCAAAATCGCCAATCAAAAGGTCAAGTTCGAATGGAATCCGGGCAATATCTTTTATTTCAGCCGGGTCTTCGTCAACCAACCTGAGGTAATACGTTTTGTTTTCAAGATTGTTTCCGAGGGTGAGCATGATATTATACTGCCTTTCTTCTGGCTCATCGGATTCGTTATTGGCAATAATGATTTTTTCATCACTGACCATTTTTTCCTGCCCACCACCAATATCCCATAGAGAAACTTTGATGGTGCGGGGTTTCATTTTATCGGTTACTTTTTCGGTCTGGAAAATCTTTACATTAAATTTGCTGCTTGTGATCTTTTTCCGGTCGTTTATTACCGACACATTGACTTTGCCGTATTTGATGCCTTTCTTTTCGAGAGTTTTTTCATTCCGCCGGTGGGTATATGTCAGGACCGGAATGACAATCTCTTGAGGAGAAGCTCCTCCGTGTACAAAATTGAGCCCTCCTCCCTGGAGTTTGAACCTGAGGTCAGTTTTCGGGACATAGGCAAAGAGAGGGGAATGTTCCTTCCCGAGCATATGGCGCATGTCAAAGTTGTGTATATTATCCAGTGAATTATTCGGTGAATTATCCGTTGCAAGCTCCTGGTTACTCAGGATAAATCTCTTTGTGGTATCAATTATTCGAGTTTTGTCAAATGATGAGGTTTCTACCTTATCCGCATTTTCCATATCGTCTCTTCGATACAGGAAACCATGATCTGTTGTGACAATTATATTGGTCGTGTTTAGGGTTTCACTTAGATGCTTGACCAGTTTCTTGATCTCAAAAATTGTTTCTTCGACAGCATCAAATACACTATTTTCTGAGGACTGTTTGTCACCTACCGAATCTATTTTATCATGATAGACATAGAGGACTCTTTTTCCTTTGACAAGTTCTCTTGCTTCATCTCTATTGTATTTCATGAAGTCTTCATAACGAATAGCTAATGATTCAAGGCAATTGTTTTGAAGGATCTTTTTTCTGTTTTCAAGACCATTAGAATTAATCCCATCAACAAAAATCTCTTTTTCTTTGTATTCCAGAAACTGATGTGGCAGCAAACTTGCCATTCCAAGCTTCGTGTATGAGGGTAAGACTCCTACCATGTAGCTGAGTTTGGGAAGTCCCCAGGTATCTTTGTTGAGGGTTTCAAAAAGCTCGACAGCTGCTTCATAGCGCAGTGCATCGGAAATGATAACTGCAACTTTACTCCTGTCATCTTTTTGCAGAATTTTGTTTACATGCCGCTTGTAAAAGTCCTTCTGGCTATCTGCAAGCTCAATCTTCCACTGTTCATTGAGCTCGGAATCAATAAGGCTGCTCCATTTTAATAACAGTTTTCCGAGCAGCTTGTTGGTGTAAAGGTCTTCGATCTGAGGCCTGAGGCTTTTTTTCAGGATATCCTTTTCCTGCTCTTTGTCATAGTAATAGTAGAATTTCCTGTAGAGGTAATCGATCTGGTAGTAAGTTTCAGCATACGCTTTGAATAACTCATACAAACTGCGTGTATTTTCAAGCGCATCAGATGCTTTTGGATTATCATAATATTCCCTCGCAAACCAGAAGAGTTTAACCGCATATTCAAGCGCATTGTAGATGTTTTCGTATTCAGAAAACCAGTGCTTTGTCCTGCGGGTATCGATCCAGGCAAGATAGTTTCTGAAGTCCTCTTCTGTCGAATCTACAGGACTGTTCAGGGATTTGAGTATGTGAACAATTAGAGCTTTGTCAAAGGTCTCCACGGCTTCGGCTTCAAGGTAGGTCTGAACATCATGTTTATCAAGCTCTGCCTGCAGGCTCTTTTCCATGTCCTGTCCATTTTCTTCAAGTATATCCCTGGTATATTTCTCAAAAATCTTGGAATCCCGCGAACTGTCCATCCAGTGTTTGAGGAAGATCTGGCACTCGTTTTCTTTCCGGTCAACATACTGGTCGTAGCCTGAAAGGGAAATTCCGGAATACCGTTTTATGTGTGTGACAAGGAAACTCAGGAAAAGCTTCTTCAGGGTAGGGTTTTTTGCCGAAAATCCAAAGTCCTCTTCTGCCAGTTCCCAGAAGCCTTCCTCCAGCCCGAACTTTGAGATATTCTCCCAAGCCGGGTTTTCAGCTTCATCCAGGGATTTCAACAGGGTGTCCCGTACGATAAGTTTGAAATCAAGGGCCTGCGTTTTTGAAAAAACAGCCAGCATGCCCAGAATGAACTCTTTTTCACGCCAGTCTTTCTGGTAGAGCTTCTTTAAAGGCTGGACTCTTTCTTTCTGGTTGCCAAAGAACTTTTCATGTTTTATGAAAAAGTCATCAAGTTCATGCCCGTCAATCTCAAACTCACTCTTGATGTCTGAAATCCGGCTGTTTTCGAATCTGGAAGAATAGAGCTGGATATCAAAAAGCCAGTTATCTTCGTGTGCCCTTTCCTTTTCCGGGCAGTAGATGAGGTAGTTTGATTCCAAGTCTTCTATTTCAAGGAGTTTTTTAGTTTCAAAATAGTTATTGTCAAGGATATGGAATTTTATTGCCTGCCCTTCCAGTACCTGAATTATTTCTTCAAGCTCTTCTCCGGGAGCCTGTTTCTCTTGGTCCCAGGCGATTTTATCTCTGTCATACCAGAAAACTATTTTTCTTTTCTCATAATCTTTCAGTTCTGAAGAGGAGAATTTTTTGAGTATACTCAGGCTTGTTTTTTCTACGTTGACCATGAAAATCCATATCCTGCTGTTAATCAGAATGGTTTAGAATGAGAGCTAGACATTTAGATACTTTATCCATGAAATACTCTTTGATTTTTAAAAGATTTTGCTGAGCTTGTAGATGGGACGGTCACTTGTTTAACACATTATCCAGAGCCAAAAATCATGGCTCTTATTTCAGAAAAAAGTGGGAAAAAAAGTTGGGTAAAATGCATATTCTAAAAATATGTGAAGAGTTGTCTATGCTAAAACTGGAAATCCGGTGAGATGAAAAGATCAGTAGTTGAGTGCAATTCCCTGTGTGCTGACCTACCCAACTTGTCAGCTTACAGTTGTCGAGTACGTAGATTTCTCACCCTTGAGTTAAAAAAGCTAATCTTAAATGGAAATACCATTACCCGATTAAAAAATGAAATGATCAGAATTTCTTTGTTAAGAAATCAATTGCCTCTTTGTCTGACTTTGTATATCGAGATACGGGGGGTTTGGATTTTTCATAAACTCTCAGCAGGACCCCCTGAGTCTTTAGCTCAGGGGAGGAATGCGTAAACTTCCCTGTCCTGCTCTGTTGAATTAGTGTTGTTGTCCTAACCCTCAATCGTTCACAAATTTTCTTCACGTTAACACTATCTGATATTTTTTTTCCAAACATATCCGAAATAGCAAAGAAGCCGGAAGACTTTTTGCCTTTGACAAACCCTATTCCCTTCCCAGAAATGAGCTTCAAGTTTGCTTCGGATAGAAGGAGCCAATCTTCCTTCTTTTGTTGAATTTCCCCGGTTATCGAATCTTGAGGGTCTGTACCTTGTTTTTCTACCTTTTCTGGTTCTCCGGAACATCTTCCGTTGTTGCATCTTTTTTGAAACGTTTTCTCTCAGGTAAATTTCTGACTGATGCAACACTTTTCTGTTAGTAATGGCTGCACAGCCCACTACCTTAGAGCCGGTATTCATCCCTGCAGTTACAGGTTGAGTATACCCACTGCTTCCGAAAAGTAACTTAATTGTGAATGGCGTATTTCGGAACACTTTTGCCTTTCCTGTTTGCAGTAGCTTTCTGGCTTTTGAAGGTTTACAGGGCATTAGTGGTTTTTTATTTTGATTGATTACGAAAACTAACATATAGTCTTCATCCGAAGAGTTATGCGTATCCGAATTGTGGACTCCAACTTCGTGAAGTTGGAGTATTACAGCGTAGTTGGAAGGACTTCAACTTCGTAGTTGGAACAAGTCAATTCCGGAATTCGTCCTCCTCTTGATCTGATATGGAAAGGTTTAATGATGTAAGCACTGTCCCTACCTCTCAGGACTGTTTAACCGGCATCCTTAGAGCCTTAAACTGAGGTGACATTCAAGGGTAACTATTTCTTTCCTATCGTTTACCGATTTTCCAAAGCTCCTAATCGGTGATCTGGTCAACCAGGGCTTGTTAGACAAGCCTCTGAGTCTTTAACTCAGGGGTAGTTGATTAGTGTATAACTCCTAAATACTTTTCAGCACATCCATGACACAAATCCTTGCTATGCATATGCTCGGGAGGATAAGGTTTTCCGCAATATCTGCAGCTTCTGAACTCTCCCTGGCGTTCCTTTAAAGCTTCTTTCAGGAGGGTTTCCAGTTCCTGGTCAGTAATTTCACTTACCTGGATTCGCTTCCAGAATCTGCTTGATGCAGCTGGCCCGTACGTCCCCATAGTCCATTCAACGGTTGGCAGTCTCAACTCGATTGCTTCCGCAGTCACAAGGACAACAATGCCGTCCTCTCCGTTGCAGTTGAGCTGGATGCAATCCCTCGTACGCTCCACGATTGATTTCGGCAACAGAACAAGTACTCTTTCAGCATTTATTTCCACCTGGCGCAGGCCGTCAGATGGGTATTTTTCTTCGGGGTCTAGATTCAAATGCCTTAAATTATCTCTCATTCAGGCTGGCTCCTTCTTCTCATAACTCTTTCATGTTGTATTATCGTTCTTTTCCTTTAGGACCCGTAGCGAAATAACATAAAGGTGTTACGCGGTTGAATTAAAAAATCAATCGGGTTAGACCTTCAACTGTATAAATCACAAATTCAACCACAACTTCTGTTGTACTTGATTTTGTATTTCAAGTACGTAAGTCCTATAATGGAATATTTCTGCGGTTCTGGGCAGTTTCCATACAGCAGCAAGCTGTGGGATATTCGACTGAAAAATAACATTTTACTAGTTGAAAATAATAACCAATTTATACACAGTGCCTGTATTCTAAAGTTATGAAACTTGAGAAGCGTCTAGAACTCTTTAAAGAAAAGATAATAACAACAGATTTTCTGGACTGTAAGGGATTGGGAAACGAGATTCCATACTGGATCTTTGATTACGAACCGGAGAAAGAGCTCCTTGTAAGGGATACAATTGAAAAAATAATCTCAAGTTTTGAGAGTAAACACTCGATTAAGATAGTTGAGATAAATCTGTACAATTTGTGTCTCAAGATCCTGAATCAAAAGCTTACGGATGAAAAAATAATTCAGTTCGAAACGAAAAAAGGTTCAGATGCCTTGCTTGAGAAAATAAGATTAATTCTGAATCAAGAAGCCACAAAAAAAGAGATTACTGAGATACTTAAAGTCGATTACAACCTAATTTTCCTGACGGGAGTAGGAAATGCATGGCCAATGACCAGAGCTCATACCGTCCTTAACAACCTTCATTCTGTCACAGGCAAAAAGCCCCTTGTGATGTTTTATCCGGGAAAATTCAGTGGGCTTGACCTGAGCTTATTTGGTGAATTTAAAAGCAAGAATTACTACAGAGCTTTCCGCCTGATGCCAGAAGCAATGTAATTTAAGAAAGTTGCCCCGAATTCTTTTTGAGGGGAAGTTTCAGGTTGAAGGAAAGTTTTAAGCTTTCAGGCTACACTCATAATTATCTTTATATTTAATTCATATTGAAATTCTATTCATATTGAAATTCTATTCACATTGGAATTCTATTCAGAGTGCTAAACATGACTGCCACAGATATAAAAATAGAAGATTTATTTGAGAAAGATATCCGAAGGGATATCAACGGGGTAATTAAAGTTGACCAGGAAGACGAGAGAAGCGTCTATACTGAACTTGATGAGTATGTGGTGACAGGCGAGTCTCTAAAGCATTTTGATACCTTTTTCAGGAACTATACTGCGACACTGGAAGAACCCACAGATAAAATAGGAGTCTGGATCTCAGGGTTCTTCGGTTCGGGAAAATCACATTTCCTCAAAATCCTGTCATATTTACTGGCAAACCGAGAAGTTCAGGGAAAGACAGCACTCGAATTTTTCAGGGAAAAAATTACAGACCCTGCGATTTTTGCCAATATCGAGAAAGCTGTTACTACAGGCACTAAAGACGTTATTCTTTTTAATATTGATTCCAAAGCAAATACTGCAAACAAGGGCGATGAACAGATTGTAAACATCTTCATGAGGGCTTTCAATGATATGCGCGGGTATATGGGAGACGTTTTCTGGATCGCAGACCTTGAAGAACAGCTTGAGGAAAAAGGACTCTATGAGCCTTTCAAAACAGAGTTTGAGCGCATAAACGGAGAGCCCTGGGAAGAGAGACGAGTAGCCTACGGTTTTGAGCAGGATGATATTATAGAAGCTCTTGCAAGCTGCGGTTCGATGAGCAGGGAGGCTGCTTCAAGGCTCTTTGAAAGCGATGGGGCAAGCTTCACTTTCAGCGTTGAGAAATTTGCAAATAAGCTCGATAAGTACTGCAAATCAAAAGGAAAAGCCCATCAGGTAATTTTCCTTGTGGATGAAATTGGACAGTATATCGGGGAAAACAGCGAACTGATGCTCAACCTCCAGACCATTGTTGAAGATCTGGGAACCAGGCTTCAGGGAAAAGCCTGGGTTGCAGTCACTTCACAGGCTGATATTGATACTGTTACAAAGGAACACGTGAAAGGTTACGACTTTTCCAAGATCCAGGGACGCTTTAACACCCGGCTGGGCCTTACCAGCGCTAACGTAGATGAGGTTATCAAGAAAAGGATCCTTAGTAAAAAGGAGGAATACCGAGAAGTTCTTGCTTCTTACTATGCAGAAAAGCAAACAATACTCAGAAATTTACTTGCGTTTTCAAACAGGGCTGAAATAAAGGTCTACAAAAACGAAGATGACTTTGTAAACGTATATCCTTTTGTCCCCTACCAGTTCAACCTTGTGCAGAAGGTCTTTGACAGGATCAGAGAAACAGGATTTACGGGCAAACACCTGGCAAAAGGGGAAAGGTCAATGCTCAGCGCTTTTAAGGAGTCAACTGAGAACTACTGCGAGAATAATGTGGGGATGCTAATTCCTTTCCACGCCTTCTATGAGACTATTGAAGGTTTCCTTGACCCGATTATCGCAAGAACAATCTCTCACGCCCGGAATAACGATAAACTCAACGACAAAGACTGTGAACTTCTGGAAATCCTGTTTATGATCAGGAGTATTCAGGAAATTGAGCCGAACCTCGACAACCTGATAGTGCTTTCCATTTCCTCGGTTGACGAAGACAAGATCAAACTGAAAGAGAGAATCGTTGAGTCCCTGCGAAAACTCGAAAACCAGACCCTGATAAACAAGTCAGAAGACAAGTACTATTTCCTGACAAATGAGGAGCAGGAGATCAACAAGGACATCAAAAGGGTAGAAATCGAAGAGCACCAGATCCTTGAAGAAATCCACGGGATGCTCTATGATCAGAAACAGGGGATCTGTCCGGCTTCCCATAAGGAATACAGGTTTAACAAAGCGATTGATGACAGGGTGAAGACCGTCACGGGTGCAGACCTTACAATCAAGTTTCTGACTCCCCTTTCGGACCTGTATAATAGTAAAAAAGGGAATCAGCAGTCTCTGAGCGGCGATACTTTAAGCAATATCGATTCAACGGACACCCTACTTTTCATACTTTCGGACAACGAATTGATCGACCAGATAAGGTCCTACCTGAAAATAGAGAAATACCTCAAGCAAAACTCCTCAAACCGGAATAATGTGGAAATCCAGAATATTCTTTCCACAAAACAGCAGAATGCAAACAGTGCAAGAGCAAAAGCCCTGGAACTGGTCCAGCAAGGAGTCTCGAATTCAAGGGTTTTTGTTGATAACAAGGAAATAGTTCCTGAAAAATCCAGCCCGAAAGAGCGTGTAAAGGAAGGGCTTGACCTTCTTATACAGAACGTCTACAACAAAGCCGGATATGTTACAAAGGACTATGAAAACGATAGTGAAGTGCTCAGAGTCCTGCGCTCGGACGACCTTGAGAAGTTCGGAGTTGAAGGCAGCGATATAAACAGGCTGGCCTTAAAGGAAATGCTTGACTACATCCGGTTGAAGTACGGGAGAAGCGGCAGGGTCCTGTTAAGTGACTTAAAGGAACGCTTCACGAAAAAGCCCTACGGCTGGAAAGATATGACGATTTCAGGGCTTGTGGCTATTCTTTACCTCAGAGAGGAGATTAAACTCCGCTACCAGTCCGAATACCTGTTCAATGCCGCGGATGCTACGGCAAAGCACCTGACCAGAAGAGATGATGCTGACAAGCTGGTCATAGAAATCAGGGAAAAGACCGGAGAAGAAGACCTCAAAGTCGTACGGCTGATCCTCAAAGATCTTTTTGGTAAATTAAACCTGCGAGAAAAAGAAGGAGAACTATACGATGATGCGAGAAAAATATTCTCAGAAGAACTTACAAACCTGCAAAAAATCGAAGGCAGGTATGAGGAAGAAAAGAGCTTTCCGGGCAGATCTCAGATAAAAGCCTACAGGATATTCCTGAAGGAACTGACAGAGAACTCTGACCCCTCAGCCTTTTTCAGAGCCATTGCCTCCAAAAAAACCGAGTTTGAGAAGCTTCACGCCGATGCAGAGCCTGTGAAGATCTTTTTTGGAGGTACCCAGGTTGATATCTTCAAGAGGCTTGCCCGAAAGTACAAAGCTTACTGCAGAAACACCCAGTTCCTCGGGGAAGAAACAAAATCAGCCATTGAAGAGGTCAACGAAATCCTTAGTCTGGAAAAACCTTACACTCAGATCAGCAGGCTTCCCATACTGGAGAAGAAGATAGAAGTTTCAATTCAGGAGGCCCTTTCTACCCAGAAAAAAGAGATCAGAGAAAGCCTTGATACGGTTACAAAAGAGCTTGAAAAGGACTTATCAGACGAAATATTTTCCGACGACTTCAGGGAAACAGTACTTGGGCTCTTCAATGTAGTCAAAAGGACCATAGAAGACGCTGAGGACTGCGCTCTTGTCCAGAGCCAGCTCCCGATGATAAATTCTCTCCGGGTAGAGGCTTACAGGCAGATAGATAAAGAGAGCCAGACCATCCGGGAAAAGCAGCAGAGAGAGAGCTGGATAATCCGGGATGGGCAGCAGAAACTAGCCTCTGAGAAAAGCACTACATCCCCAGATAATCCGGAAACTCCGGAAACAAAGCCTGTAGACCGGGAAAATGAAGCAGAAACAGAATATGTTCCTCCGGCAGTTCCTCAGAGAAATACCAAAATTATCAGCGAGATATCATTTTTCAAGTCTGGAAAAATGCTGGAAAACGAGGCAGATATCGAGGAGTACATTACACAGCTCAGAGAGAAGCTGTTGAAAATTCTCAAGGAAAAGAACATAAGGGTCTAAGAAAGGAGCTGGATGAAAAATGGACAAATCAAAAGTTATCGAATTCTCAAACAAAGTTAGGGATAAGTTAAACGCAGAAGTAGAAAGCCAGGCAGCTCGCTACGGAATTTCCTCCAAAGAAATCCACGCCGTAGAAGAGCACGGTGATTCTGTCGTAATCAACGGCAAAGTCTTCAATGCCCATATCAAACAGCAGCGTTCCCAGCTTGTAAAACAGATCAAGGAAAAAGGCTACGCCCAGGTTATGGAAGAAGTCACCTATACCTGGTTCAATCGCCTTGTGGCCCTCAAGTTCATGGAGATGAACGGCTGCCTCCCGGACCAGATCAAAGTCTTCACTTCAACTGACCCGAATAAATCCGAACCTGACCTCCTCACAAACGCCCTGAAACTTGACTTTCTGAACCTTGACCGAGACAAGGTTCTGGATTTCAAAGCCGAAAACAAAGACGAAGAGCTCTACAAATACCTGATTCTCAAACTCTGCAATTACCTGAACAAAATAATGCCCTTCCTCTTTGAGGAAATCGAAAACTACACCGAACTCCTTTTCCCTGACAAGCTTCTCCATACAGGTTCTGTCCTGCATGACCTGAATTCAATTATCCCGGATGAGGACTGGCAAGAAGTTGAAATCATAGGCTGGATCTACCAGGACTACATTGCCCCAAAGAAGGACAAAGTCTTTGCCGACCTGAAGAAGAACATCAAGATCAGCAAGGAAAACATCCCTGCAGTTACCCAGCTTTTCACTCCTCACTGGATTGTCCGCTACCTTGTGGAAAACTCCCTGGGCCGCCTGTGGATGCTCAACCGCCCGGAATCCAGCCTTGTTGACCGGATGGAGTATTACATAAAGCCGGAACAGCAGGAAACCGATTTTCTGAAAATCAATTCTCCTGAAGAGCTCAAGATCTGCGACCCTGCTTGCGGTTCAGGGCATATGCTGGTTTATGCTTTTGACCTGCTGTATGCGATTTACGAAGAGGACGGCTACACTCCCTCCGAGATTCCGGAAATGATCCTGACCCACAACCTCTTCGGGATCGAGATCGATAAACGTGCAGGGGAACTTGCCGGCTTTGCACTGACCATGAAGGCAAGGGGCAAAGACCGCCATTTTTTCAAAAAGCAGATCCAGCCTAATGTCTGTATGCTGGAGAATGTCGCTTTTGAGCAAGGCGAAATCAATGCTTACATCGATGCAGTCGGAAGTGACCTGTTCACCAAAGCCCATAGAGATACTCTGCTCCAGTTCGCAGAAGCCGATAATTTCGGTTCTCTTATTCGCCCGGCTGCAAAAGATGTATCGAGCCTCCTGCACTTGCTGGAATCGAAAAACCTTTCAGGCAATCTTTCCCACCTTTCTATTCATCAGAAAGTCCTTCAAGTGTTGAAGCAGGCAGATTACCTCAACCCAAAATATCATGTGGTCATTGCCAACCCGCCATATATGGGCGGCAAGGGAATGAATAACAGGCTGAAGACCTTTGTTCAGGAGAACTACACGGACAGCAAATCTGATCTTTTTGCCATGTTCATTGAGCGCAATCTGGATCTTGCAGTGCAAAAAGGTGCAGTTGCAATGATCACTATGCAGAGCTGGATGTTCCTTTCGTCCTATGAAAAACTCCGTGAAAGCATCCTGAACAACGACACTATCCTATCCATGGCTCATTTTGGAGCAAGGGCTTTCGACAGTATCAGTGGGGAGATTGTTTCAACAACGGCATTTGTTATCGAAAAATTTCAACGATTGGAACACAAAGGAGCTTACCTGCGACTAATCGATGGGAACTGTGAAGTAGATAAGGAAACTGAACTTAAAGCAAAAAAATCTGAACCTTTTCGCGCCTCCGCCGCCGACTTCAAGAAAATACCTGGGAGTCCGATTGCGTATTGGGTAAGTGATAGGGTAAAGGAGATTTTTGAGGAAGGAGAACAACTATCAGGAATTGCACCTGCGAAAATTGGAATGCGCACAGGTGATAACGATCGCTTTCTAAGATTCTGGCATGAGGTCTCAAATATGAATTCCGGCTTCAATTTTGAAGATGCACTTGATGCTGAAAAATCTGGAAAGAAATGGTTTCCTTACAACAAAGGTGGAAATTTCAGGAAGTGGTATGGAAATAACGAATATGTAGTCAACTGGTTGAATAATGGTTATGAGATAAAAGAGAATACACTTTTGAATTATCCACAACTATCTTGGGATAATTTGGGTTGGAAGATTTCAAATGAAAAATACTATTTCCTTCCTGCCATAACATGGACAGCTACTAGCTCTTCTTATTTCGGAGTAAGAAAGTCCTATCAGGGCTTTTTATTTGATGTAAAAGGCTCTTGTTGTTTTCCCAATGATTTGCCAGATGAAATAGTCCTTGGTTTTCTAGCAAGCAAACAAGTTAGATTTTTTCTTAAATTCCTAAATCCAACTATTGAATACCAAACTCGAGATATCGGGAATCTCCCTTTTATTAGCAATATTCTCAAAAATGGGAAGTCTATTGAAATAATTAAATATGTAACAAGTTTAGTCGAAATATCAAAATCTGACTGGGACTCTTACGAAACCTCCTGGGATTTCACTTCCCTCCCACTATTACTATCAGAACACCGCCAGCCAACTCTCCGTGAAACTTACACCAAACTCCGCGCCCACTGGAAAGAAATGACCCTTGAAATGCAGCGGCTGGAAGAAGAAAATAACCGGATTTTTATCGAAGCTTACGGTTTGCAGGACGAATTAACTCCAGAGGTTCCACTTTCTGAAATCACTCTAACATGCAATCCCTATTATCGCTACGCTAACAACAAAACCGAAAAAGAACTGGAAACTCTGCTACTGACAGATACCATAAAAGAATTAATTTCCTACGCTGTCGGCTGCATGTTCGGAAGATATTCACCGGAAAAGAAAGGGCTGATCCTTGCAAATCAGGGTGAAAAGCTGGCTGATTTCAAAGAAAAAGTGCCTGAAGCTTCTTTCCTGCCGGATGAAGACAATATAATCCCGATTCTCGATGACGAATATTACACGGATGACATCGTAAACCGGTTCAAAGAGTTTTTGAAATTCACTTTTGGAGCGGAGACACTTTCCGAAAACCTGGACTTTATTGCAGGGGCACTTTCGAAGAAAGGAGAAGCTCCTGAAAAGGTTATCCGAAACTATTTCCTGAAGGATTTCTACAGCGATCACCTGAAAATGTATAAGAAAAGACCTATTTACTGGCTCTTTACTTCTTCAGAAAAAGGAAAAGTGTTCAATGCGCTCGTTTACATGCACAGGTACGATAAAACTACCCTGGCGAAGATGAGAATCGATTATCTGCTGGATTTTGAGTCGAAGCTGGATGCTCAGAGGCCACTTCTTGAAAAAGAAATTATTCAAAATTCCAAGAATCGCGGGAAAGCAGAAACTGAGCTTGCAAAACTTAATAAGAAAATTGAAGAGCTCATAAAATACGATGAACTGCTTCAGCATAAAGCGGATCAGATGATTGAGATTGATCTGGATGATGGGGTCAAAGTGAATTATGAGAAGTTTAAGGGGTTAGTTGGGAAGATCTAATGGATTTTTGAGGTGGCAAAATGTACTATCACGTTAAAATTAGGCAGAAATCCAGTAAAGTGACTGATGAATTAAAGCTTGATTTGAGCGAAGAAAAACTTCTTAGTCAATTTATAGTTCCCTATGAAAATGGTGAGAATATCTTTGTTAATGGAAAAAGTATTCCTCCTGAGGATATTGAGAGGATAAAGATCAATAAAACAGAAATGAACTCTGCAGAATTGATACCTATTATTCGAGCAAAAAGACCAAAAAAAGCTGTAGCACCACAAATCTCAACTGAGTGGCTCGTGACTAAGGAAGGGGAAGATGTTACTGATGATCTCATTAAAGGAGAGCCTGGATATAAGAAAAAGAAATTCGGTGAAAAAATGGGAGAGGTAAAACCTAAAGGGAATCAAATTTTTGTCGTTCACGGGCGTGACGATGGGATGAAACAGGCTGTTGCTCGAACACTTGAAAAATTGGAGCTAAAACCCATCGTTTTGCATGAACAACCGAATCAAGGAAGAACAATCTTTGAAAAATTCGCCGAGTATGCAGACAGCGTTTCTTTCGCTGTTGTGCTTCTTTCACCTGATGACATAGGTTATAGAAAAGATCAGAGTTCAGAAGCTGCAAAATTCAGAGCCCGTCAAAATGTAATATTAGAACTTGGGTTTTTCTTAGGGAAACTTGGAAGGCATAATGTAGCTGCTCTGTTTAAGAATGATCCTGATTTTGAAGGTCCTAGTGATTATGATGGGATTTTGTACACACCCTTTGACAATTCTGGAAGGTGGCAGTTCGATCTTGTGAGGGAATTAAAGGCAGTTGGATACGACATTGATGCAAATAAACTGGTATGAATTCAATCTACGAGCAGGACGATTTATGTGATCCACAGATTATTTAATGGCAACTGATTCAAAAACAGTTATTTGAAGGTATTTTAGATATGAGCGCCCTTAAAACCAAGTATAAAATATTGATGTTTCTCAGTTCTTACACACCCTTATTTTTAATTTTGTTATTGAAAGCAATATCACATATTTTAGAAAAGGTTCAGGATTACGCTAATCTAAAAATTCCAGAAGCTGTTTCGGAGAACATAACATTTATTGAACAAGTCCAAATTATTGCTCAACACAAAACAGAATTTATTTCTTTAAACATAATTCCATTGGTTGTGATTGTCACAATCATTTTTATAATTATAGTTCCGAATTTGGTTTTAGAATCTATATTAAGGGAAACAAAATGTTCAATTGATTTCAAAGATCTATATGTTCAATCAGTTCAAAAAATGAATCACATTTATATGGAATATCTTGTTTCTTACATAATTCCTTTTCTTTCTTTTGACTTCTCTAATTTTTTCGATATGATTTCACTGCTAATATTATTGTTCACTATTTGTATAATTTACATAAACTCAGATTTACTATATGTAAATATTAATTTTAGTATTCGAGGGTATAACTTATTCAAAGTTTACACTAAAAAACAAAATGAATATATGGTTCTTTCAAAAGAGAAACAGTTATATCCAGATAAAATATTGAAAGTGGTTTATATAAGTGGATCTTCGGAAAGGATTGCATTAGATATTGAGCAGGAGCAAACAGAATGACAGACTACGCCTCTTATCTTCAGGATTTACTTCGTGTTGCAAAGCAAGGGCATAATGTTCAAATGCACTTATTGAAAAAAACAACCAGTGAAAAAGAAGAAAAGAAAAGGCAGATACTTAATGTTGAAGTAGATGGTGAGGTTTTAACTTCATTTAAGGAAAATCTTATCGAAAAATGCAATGAGCTGATGAGTGATAGCGAATTAACTTATATTGACTTTTTTTCAGAAGATCCCGAAGACAATGTCATATCAATAATAAATCAAGAAGATATGAAATCAGTTGGAACATTAAATCCAATAATTTCACAAATAAAAAGTGAAGATGATTCAAGAAGTGTAACTGAATTTAATGATCATACAATAAATAAGTTACAAAGTTATGCAATATCTATGGCCTTCAGTGATGATAGTGGGGAAAACAAAATCGAAGAGACATGCATATATTTCAGGAAGTATCAAGTTGGCTCGAAGATTGCAAAATCAAAGTTTTTTAAAGTATTTGAACATAAGCAAGGAAAATTCAATAAAATAGAAGGTGATGTATTCAAATATGACGACGTTATCGATGCAATGTATTATGAACGTGTAGATTTAGATAACCCTGATCAAAATGGTTCAAAAATTATGTTTGTAAGGAACATAAGTAACTTTGAAGACATGTTTTCATTTGAAGAATTTTATAAATCAAATGCGAAAGCAGCTTATACCATTCTCAAATCTTGCGGTAATGTTGAAATTGAAGAAGCTTTATTTAAAGAGATCACAAATGATAAAAGAAATTTAAAGAGAATTTGTAAACTGAATAAAGGAAATTTTTTTAAAGAGATTGATTTTGATCGATTCTTCTTAATATACAATGCCGCTTCTTCATTAGATTATGCTTTAAATGTTGAATCTGATGGAGAAAAAATTAAAATTAAAAGTAAGGAATCTTTTTTTGAATTTATAGATATTTGTGGAAATAAATTATATGGAGATTTGGTAGACAAAAAAATCTATAAGGGAATTGCTAAAGAACTGCCCAAGAAATCAGCTTAAATATTTCTTACAAACATGAACCTTCAATCCTTCATCAAATCCGGCGAATCCGAAACCCTCGAATTCAAAGAGAAATTCGATGACAGAACCGTAGAATCAGCTGTAGCTTTTGCCAATGCGAAAGGCGGCATGATCCTTATAGGGGTTTCTGATAAAGGGGCCGTCACCGGAGTAAATATTGGAAAAGAAACTCTGGCTAAATGGGCAAACCAGGTCTCAGACAAGACCGAGCCACAGCTTATCCCTGAAATCGAGGTGTTTGAATTTGAGGGGAAACAGGTTGTAGCGGTAAATGTCCCGGAGTATCCTATAAAACCCGTTTCCGTCCGGGGCAGGTGTTTCAAGCGGGTAAATAACAGCAATCGGAGCATGAACGCGCAGGAAATTGCGGAAATGCACCTGCAGTCTACCGGGATGAGCTGGGATAGGTTTCCGGCAGCCGGGGAGACGCTTGAAAGCCTTGACCTTGAAAAGATCAGGAATTATATCCGGAAGGCGAGGGCTGTTGGAAGAAAAGGGTTTGGGGAAGAGGAAGAAAGAAACCCTATTCAGGTGCTCAAAAAAATGAAGCTTGTGTTGGAAGGGAAACCCACCTGGGCGGCAGGGCTTCTTTTTTGCAAGGAAGGGCGGCGTTTTCTTTCACAGGCTGTGGTCCACTGCGGGCGATTTAAGAACCAAACTCTTGTAATCGATGACCGGCTGATCGAAGGGCCACTCTTTGAGCAGATCGAAGAAACCATGGATTTTGTCAGGAAGAACACCAACGTGAAGTTTGTTATGACCGGAAAGCCTGAAAGGGAAGAGGTCTGGGACTACCCGCTGGAAGCGGTCAGGGAGGCGGTTATAAATGCGGTCTGTCACAGGGACTACACAGTTATGTCCCATATCGAAATCCGGATTTATGACGATGAACTGATTGTCTGGAGTCCGGGTGGGCTTCCCCTGGGACTCACAATGGAAGACCTTTTCAAACCTCATGCCTCGAAATTGAGGAACAAAGGGATAGCAGAAGTGTTCTTCGATACGAAAATTATTGAGCAGTGGGGGAGCGGAATAGAAAAAATTCAAAAATACTGCAAAGAAGCAGGGGTTCTGGAGCCTGTATTTGAAGAGTATCAGGGCTTTCGTGTGATCTTCAAAAAAGGGATTTTAAATGAAGAATATCTTAGAAATATTGGTCTTAATGAAAGGCAGATTGAAGCATTCTTTTACGTTAAAGAAAAAGGTCAGATAACAAATAAGGAATATCAAGAATTGTGTAATGTAAAAGATAGGCTTGCAACCAAGGAGCTAAAAGATCTTGTTAATAAGGATGTCTTCAAAAAAATTGGAACTACTGGAAAAGGTACTTATTACATTATCAGGGGAACAAAAATCCCGCATTAAAGCCGTACTAAAGCCGCATAAGCCGCACTAAAGCCGCACTAAAGCCGCATAAGCCGCATAAGCCACAAAATTAGAAGATTGATAAGTTTGTGTAAAAGAGATCACAATCAAAACGGGACAATGGGGCCACAAACGGGATATAAAGGGAACAAAGACGCCACAATCACGCCATAATCACGCCAAAAGTGTCATGATTAAAGACGTTAAAAAATTATAATCAAGCCTAATGAACCAGAAAAAAGGATGACATCAAAATCCCCCAAAGACGCCATAAACGTGCCAATGCCATAATTAGACAAATCGAAAAAGTGCATAAAACTCTTCAAATATCAGTCGCAACTAAATAACCGAAAAAAGGAACCGAGTGCAATGAAGTTCCAGAAACTCCTCAACTCCGGCGAATCCGAAACCCTTGAATTTAAAGAAAAATTCGATGACAGAACCGTAGAATCA
Source organism: Methanosarcina sp. WWM596 (assembly GCF_000969965.1). GTDB lineage: Archaea > Halobacteriota > Methanosarcinia > Methanosarcinales > Methanosarcinaceae > Methanosarcina. The sequence continues at coordinate 2,083,922 of NZ_CP009503.1, read as the reverse complement.
GCTGTAGCTTTTGCCAATGCGAAAGGCGGCATGATCCTTAGAGGGGTTAGTGGTGCTGGCCAGAAGGAGGAAAAATGACTCACTCAATTGCTGAACTGCTCTCCAGGCCCGAAGGCAAAACGCTGGAGTTTAAGCGGGATCTGTCCTCCCCCAGAAATATACTTAAAACGCTGGTGGCTTTTGCTAACACTGCAGGAGGGCGCTTGCTGATTGGAGTGGAAGATGGTTCCAGAGAGCTTTTAAGCATTGAGAACCCTCTGGATGAAGAAGAGCGGTTGTGCAGCCTGATCGCTGATAACATAGAGCCTCGCTTGGTTCCCAGTGTGGAACTGATTGCCTTTGGTGATAAAACTTTGCTGGGAGTGGAGGTATATCCAAGCGGTTCCAGACCCCACTGGTTGAAAAAAGAAGGACCGGATAATGGAGTTTATGTCCGGCTGGGTTCCACCAACAGGAAAGCGGACAGGGAGCTTATTGCAGAGCTTAAACGGGGGGCAGAAGGTAAGTCCTTTGATGAACAGGTTCTTCCTGATCTGACTGTGGATGACCTGGATTTTGACGCTGCAACGGCTTGCTTTGAACGGCACAGGAAACTGGTGAAAAAGGACCTGGAATCCTTGCGCTTTGTCACCAAACACCAGGGGCACCTTGTTCCTACGGTTGGCGGGATGCTGCTTTTTCAGTACTTCCCCAATTGACTTGAATTATCAGCAAGATCTCATGTACTTATTTTATTTTTACAATAACTGAGTGTTAAGCCTTGATATTCTCTTTCACAATATTAGTATCAAGTTGGAATTGGCTGGATAAATTAAAAATTTCCAGTTGAAATTACCTCAAACACATAGAATTAGCTCGTGTTTTGAGGCCACTGATATCTAAAAATCTATATGCTACGCTATAACTATTGTACTGTATCTTTCAAATCAAACTACGTTAAATGCCTTTTGCATTCAGTCGTACGTAATATTGCTTAGAGTAACCACCCCATCCGGGATTCGAAACAACCTTTTTAAGTAGCTCCACGAAATCATTTTAAATGTATCAAAGCGAAATTTGTCCACATCAATAATTTTTGGACCAGTTTGTCTTTTCACAAAGTATTTCCACTGTAATGTTACCCAGTGATTTTGGATTAAAAACGAAATAATCGTATAAAGGTAGCGTACTTCTGGTTTTTTAGACGAAGTCCTCGGTTTGGATGTATTGCGGATTCGGTAAGAAGATTCAATTGAGAACCTTCGCTCATACATTTTTGAGACTTTTTTTGGATCTGTAAAACCACCAACTGAAAAAGCATGAATTTCTAATCTATTTTTATCTTTTTTACCTTTCAAATAATTCACACAGACTACAATATTGAGGTTTAATGGCTCTTTTCCTTGTGGAGACATAACATACTCAAAACAACATGATTTCTTTACTCGTAGCAGTTTCTTCATCTGTTCCCCTTGAACCTTAACGGGAACAATAAATGGAATCTTCGCTGACTGGAGATATCCCATCACTGCATGTGTGTAGAATTCGCGATCAATACACAGAACTTTTACTTTGACCCCAAGTTCATAAATAATTTCTGTGATTTTAGTTACGAAATCAATCATTAACATTTTCTTTTTTTTGGAATAACTCCAATTGTAAACTTCCTATTCCCATCAATTAGATAACACGTTGCGTATGAGAAAAAACGGTTAGTTGATGCTTTTCTTTTTCCACCAACAACATAATCTCCATTCTTTTCCCCATAGTAAGGATCATCTGTAAGATCAATAGCAAATGCATACTTTTTGCCAGGTATTATGAAAGGTTTAACTTGTTCAGCAAACATAAGGTGATTTACTGTTTCTAACTGCTCTAGGTCGATTTTTTTCAGATTATGATGTAACGAGTTTTCGCTGTGTATGTTTGAACCTGGACGTTGAATTGAGTGAATGGATAACTTTTGGATAGCCAGTGACGTTAGGACCTTGAAAAATTGATTAGGGGCTTGGCTTGATCTGATAAACATTGGAACATGTTTAACAAGCAATTTTACAACGGGGTTTATACATTTGGCTCCATCCAAAGTACAAACATCAATATTTTGTGATTTGTGTTTTGCCTTAGCCATAGGTTGTGAATAAAATAATCCAGATATGTATAATTTTGGCATTATGTCGGAAAATCGATATTAGAATCACTGCTTACGAGTTGGTGAAGTACTGAAGGTAAGAGAATTAGCTCATTACCTCACAAGCAAAAAGGAGAAATTGGATTTTGTTAAGCCTGAGTATGAAATTGAGAGAATTGATTCTTATGATATAAGGCAAAAGATTCTCAATATTTCTTATGTTGATTGGAAGAAGTTAGGGTTTTCTAAAGGTACTTTGCATTATATGAAGCAGAACGCCAAGTCAGATAAGCCGTTTACTCTTAACAGTCATGTTCTGGAAAGGGTGAATAAGTGGGAAGCTTTGGTTTCAAGCCAAAAGTAAAAATGTGTATACTTTTACTGTAAAATGTAAAAATGTAAAATTTACTAGTAAAATAGTAAAAACGACATCAAGAGAAGTTATCAATTTTACAGTAAAATAGTAAAACAGTATCGGGAGAAAATGTAAATTTTACTGTAAAAGGGTTGTATAATCTAATAAATTTTACATATTACAGAAAATTGAACATGAAGCTATTGCATGAGATCACCGAGAATAAACCATGTTGGATGTTTTAGTAACCCTTGAAGCTTTAGATATCATAAAAAATCAAAAGATATATGTATTTTATATTTCCAATTACCGTGCAATATCAGTTGATAATTATAATTAAAGATAATTCTGGATGGCGGTAATATACCAATACCAATATTTCTTAGTTATGCAACACCATTTAATAAAAAACAAGAAATATTTATAGAGAAAGTAAAATTGCATTTAGTACAAAATGACTTTAAACCCGAAACTCTTGGAGTAACTTTCCATGATATCTCGGCACCATTGGAAAATATAAAGAAAAAGATGAACGAATGTTTTGGGCTGCTATCAATCGCTTTCAGACGGGCATATATAGAAAAAGGCACTGGAAAACTCAATACCGATCTTGAAGATCAAGAAGAATACCCTGTTTCTAAAAAATGGCTTACAAGTCCTTACTGCCAAATTGAGCCGTCTATGGCGTTTCAAATTGGGGTACCAATATTAATTTTTAGAGAGAAAGAAGTAATTGATGATGGTATTCTTCAAAAAGGTGTACTTCCTTATTATATGCCAGAATTTGATCTTAATAAGCCAATTGATGAATACTTTGAATCTAATCAATGGATAGATTTATTTGAAGCATGGAAAGCATTGGTACTAAAATATAAAACAAAAAAACTGTTTGAAGAAGACGATATAATTAAACATATTATAAGCTATTCCATATGTGAAGGAAAAAAGATTTCTTTCGATGAATTATATAATATGTTTAACAATACGATTGATTACGATAGCAAGAACTACTATGGCAAAAGTATCAATAATTATGATCAATTTTTAAATCAACTTAAAAGTCGTCTTGGGGTAAATGAGAGTGATCTTGAGGCAAGATACAAGATAAAAGGACATTCTCTAAACTCTGATTACATAACAATTTGTACTAATTTTTTTGACTAAGATTCACTTATTATCATAAAAAAAGTGGCATAAAGGGGGTGTCATCAGACACACTTAAAATCTCTGGGCTCGCAGCCCTTTTTGCTTTCGCAAATTCGTCTGCTTTTCAGGAGGGTCCCTCAAGCCATTCCCATATATTGACTTATGGCAATAGGGCTTCATCAACTGCATTTTTCAGTTAAGACAACTCTTGAATCGAATCAGATGTGCATTATCCAATCAAAAGAGTATACCTTTTTATTTGAAGGGGAATATATAAATAGAGTGTTTTTTGGTCAAGTACTTTTAAAAGATTTATATATTTTCATATTCATCTTATTATCATGGATTTAGAAAATCAAAGTTGCGCTGGCGCACCCCGCTGAAAGCAACGGGGTATGTTCGCGCCACCGCCCCAAATACCGTAAAAGGAAACAATAACCCTAATACGGTTTAGTTCGAGCAGAAGTCAATAAACGAAAGATGGAATTGATAAATCATATTATCATTAACGGTTACCGGGGAAGTTTTTCATCCCCGCAGCAAGCTAGCGGGGTATTCGACTGAAAAATAAAATTAAATATTGGTTCTATTCATTAATAGAAGTAATAAAAGATGATCCTATTTGGTATATTTGCAGCATAGGATTATCTTTATTCATTATCAAAACTATGGCTGGTCAATTATTGGTTTATGGATATCTGCCAGTAATATCTTACTTAGAGCCTATCCGAAAAGTAGAATAACTATATTTTAGGGTAATGTTGATTAGTGGTAACACGAAAAAACGGACATGACTACGAGATTTCTGATGAATTCTGGACTAAAATCAAACCATTATTACCTTTCCCTAAACCCAAAAAGAAGCCTGGACGACCTCGAAAAGATGATAAGAGAATACTGAGTGGTATTTTTTATCTTCTTCGTACTGGTTGCCAATGGAAGGCGTTGCCACGCTTTTATGGAGCTCCAAGCACTGTCCATGATCGGTTTCAGGAATGGCAAAGATCAGGGTTATTTGAGAATATGTGGAAAGCTGGTCTAGTGGAGTATGATAATCAAAACGGATTAGAGTGGGAGTGGCAAGCAATTGACGGTGCTATGACAAAAGCTCCACTAGGTGGAGCTGGGACCGGAGCTAATCCAACTGATCGTGGCAAAAAAGGTACAAAAAGGAGTCTGTTAACAGATGGTAAAGGTATACCACTATCGGTTACTGTTGATGGAGCAAATCGTCACGATAAAAAGCTTGTAAAAGAGACTTTAGATGCCATTATTTTTGAAAGACCGTCTCAAGATGATGTTATTCAGAATATATGTATGGATAAAGGATATGATTTTCCTGATATCAGAGAATTAGTTAAAGAATATGGTTATACTGCCCATATCAAAAGCCGTGGAGAGGAAAACATAAGAATAGAGATACCAGGTTTTAGGGCAAGAAGATGGGTTGTGGAAAGGACACATTCTTGGATAAACAGATTCAGAAGAATGCTTATTAGATGGGAAAAGAAAATTGAGAATTACTTTGCGATGCTTCATTTCGCATGCGCATGGATAACATTCAGAGCAGCGGGACTTTTCGGATAGGTTCTTAATCGCTTGTACATATGGTTTCATAAAAATTATTGACAAACCGGAGAAACCTCTTGTATGGGCTGTTGGTTTTATTATAGGATGTGAAGCGAGTAAATTATTTTCTAGCGAAGTTATTCCATCGCTTCAAGAAAAAACATTACTCTCCATTTTTTCTGCTTTAATTATACTCTATGTAGTAGTAAATTTAAAGTTAAAATCAAATGAATTAAAAAAATATTAATTGTGGATTACTCTCAATAAAAAATACTATTGGAATTATAGCTTACAATAAATTCGACTTTTGTATTATACAATAATTATAAAATATGTTAATTTTTAGTTAAGGCGATTTCCAAAAATAGAGGCTCTGCGTTATCTTTGCACTAGCGTACAAAAATAAACTTTCTATTAAATAATTACAATAAGAAAAAACTGAGTGTTAGTTAAGGCAATTTTTGAAAAATAAGAGGTTGTGCATTATAACTGCAAAAGCGTACACTTTTTTTGAGTTACCTAGATCCCTTAAAACAAATGCGAGGGGTGGGATTCGAACCCACGAAATCCTTCAATACCGGATCTTAAGTCCGGCGCCTTTGGCCTGGCTGGGCAACCCTCGCAAATTGAAGAGTAACTTTTTATTTTTATCTGTCCTACCTTTTAACAGCCTTTTTGCTTTTAGCTCTTTTCCTCGGGGTTTTGTTCAAGCATATAATAATTCCTTAAGTTTGATGCCTCTGAACTGCTGATCGACTCTTGTGCTTGAAAAAACAGGCTGGTTTTGAGCCGCAAAAATTTCCTTATGCGGGCATGCTCTAAATAGAGTTAAATTATTTAAAGTTTATTCCTTACCTTATGGAGATTACATTTCTTGGCACTGGAGTTGCTATACCTGAAAAAGGTCGGGTACAGTCCGGATTACTTGTCAGTCTTGAGGACAAACCTCTGCTTGTTGATTGTGGAAGCGGCGTCTTAAGCAGGTTCCCCGATGCCGGAATCTCACATACGGAAGTAGATACCGTACTTCTATCACACCTTCACCTTGACCATGTTGCTGACCTTCTCCCCCTCATTAAAGCAAACTGGCTTAGAGGAAAAACCGATATGCGAGTGTATGGTCCTGAAGGGACTGATGACTGGTTCTCAAAGGTAATTGGAGCTTATGAGTATATTCTGGACGAAGTGGACGTGGATGTTATTGAACTCTCTTCCGGAAGGAAGTTTACACCTGAGGAGTTTGACTGTGAAATAACCTGTGCAACTGCTGCCCACAGTGTTCCGACTCTGGCATACTGCGTGACCGCAGAAGACGGAGAATTCGTATACTCAGGGGATACCGAGCCCTGCAGAAATATAATGGACATGGCACTTGAAGCCGACCTCCTGATACACGAATGCTCCTTCCCCCCCGGCACAAAAGTAACAAACCACACAACCCCAAGCACTCTGGCTGAAATGCTTGAAGACTACAACAAAGAAATCGGAAGTCTTTGCCTTACACACTTCTATCCGGAAATGAAGGGGCATGGTAAAGAAGCAATACACCGCCTCAAGGACTATGTTGACGGAGAGGTGATCCTTGCAGAAGACCTGATGAAGCTTGAATTATAAAGGAATTCAATAAGGAATTCAATAAGGAATTCAATAAGGAATTCAAATTGCAAAAATTTGAACTATGAACATTTGAACTAAACATTTGAACTATGAACATTTGAACTATGAACATTTGAACTAAACATTTGAACTATGAACATTTGAACTATGAACATTTGAACTATGAACATTTGAACTATGAACATTTGAACTATGAACATTTGAACTATGAACATTTGAACTATGAACATTTGAAATCTGATTAGAATCAAAAATTTTGTGGAATCTGGAGAAGTACAGGATTTTAAAATCCCCGGCTTTTCCATCTGTTTAAAGTATCTTAGGCTCAATCCAGGATTTGTCTTACTAGAATTTATCTTACCGAGATTTACTTTAATGGAGAGCAAAAAAGAGAGTCTGCTTTTGTTTATGAAAAGCTCTGAAAGACCAGAATTACATTTTGTCCACGGTGATTATCATGGCAAGAATACTTTCCGAACTTGATATTGGCATTCTGAAAACTGTCGCCCCGGAATGTGAGGGGCTCCTCTGTTCAGGCTCAGGAGTACCCTATCGTTCCATTCTCCCGCCTCTGGCAAACCACTACTCAAAAGATGCAGCCGATTTTCTGAGGAGGATCAAGCTGCTGTCCATTTATGACCTTGAATACCTTGTAAGGCTTATTCTGTCAGGAGAAGAAAGCCTGGGCTGCGTACCTTTTGATTACATCACTCTCTTTGTGGAAAACGTATCAGAGAGGCTAGGGGAAGAGGTTGCATCTCAGGTGAGAAAATCATATGAAAATTCCGAATGTCCTGCCTGAAGATACAGGTCCGGATAAGCCGTCTTACGCTCTCCCGTATTTATCTTCAAGCCTTTCGATATCGTCCTCTCCGATATACTCTCCCTGCGAGATCTCAATGAATACCAGGTTCTGGCTGCCTGTGTTTTTAATGCGATGTATTTCTTTTATCGGTAGATCGACCGAATCTCCTGCAAGGACCTTTATCTTGTCACTGTTTTTAGTTACGACCCCCTCGCCGCTGATTATATACCAGTGCTCTTTCCTGTGAGAATGGCGCTGAAGTGAAATTTTTTCCTGAGGCAAGACCGTAATGCGTTTGACCTTATATCCTGGCTTATCCGTGAGCACCTCATAAAAACCCCAGGGCCTTTTTGCCTCACGTTTGCGCTTTTCCAGGATTGTTTCATATACCCTGATATAGTCATCTACCATCCGACCAACAGAGAAACGTTTTTCCACGCTTTTCCGGCATTTTCTGCGTGATATGGAGTTAACCTTCTGGACAGCCTCTACAGCTTCGTCTACATCGTTTACCAGGAATCCGGTCTCTCCGTCCATGATCAGTTCAGGCATTGCACCTCTATTTATTGCAATTACGGGCGTCCCGCAGGTAAGGGCTTCGACTACCCCGAGCCCGAAAGCCTCCTCATAGTTGATCATGTGCAGGAGAGCACGGGCATTTGAGAGCAGCTCCTTTTTGTGCTCCTGAGAGACATGCCCTTCATAGATTATCTGCTCGTCATCGATCTGGGGCTCAACTTCATTCCTAAAATATTCAGAGTCTCCAATAAAGCCAGCCATTTTCAACTTCATTCCTGCTTTTTTTGCAACTTCTATTGCCTCTTTTGCGCCTTTGTCCCTGTGAATACGTGAGATAAAAAGAAGATAGTCCTCAGGCCTCTCTTTAAATGGAAAACTCTCGATATCTATCCCGTGCCGGACCGTTGCTATATAGTCCAGCTCATTGCACCGGGAGGCATCGCTTATGGATACGTAATAAGTACTGTTGTTATATTTTTTATAAACCGGCAGAATTTTCCGCGAAGAAAAGCCGTGTATGGTTGTTACGACAGGCGTGTCTACAAGTCCGCTGTAAGTGAGAGGAAGATAATCAAAGTGGTTATGGATTATGTCAAACTCATTTGCCCTTTCAAAAACCTCTGAGATATGCAGGCCTTCATAAACTTTTATAATCATATCTTTATCTTCTTCGTACGGACTCGGGCACACTGCATGAAGTTTGCCTGCAGTATGCGAATCAGCTGTTGCAAACAGCGTAACATCGATGCCCCGTTTCACCAGCCCTTCAGTTAATAAGGATACCATTGCCTCCCACGGACCGTATTTCTTAGGCGGTGTGCTCCAGGCAATCGGAGATAACATAGCAATTCTGATAAAGGTCTCCCCCAGTACTTTTTATTTTTAAGCTCCTCTATCTCTCTATTTTATTCAGGAGTTATGTGCATGTTCCCCTCACCGATCGGCAGAACTCTGCAGATCTGTTCTTCAGGGCACCCATGGATATATTCCAGGACATCGGAAATTTTTGCGCTTGCCATGGACACAGATGTATCTGCGCTTCCGTAATAAATACGGATTTGATCGTCAATTAAGACCCATCCGCAGGGGAAAACAACATCATTAACATCTCCACTGCGTTCGTAAAGTTCATGGGGTCCGAAAACCCACCCTTCTGACCTGTGGAGGACTTTCCTCGGGTCTTCAAGGTCAAGAAGAGCCAGCCCAAGTCGATAACTTGCTTTAGATGTCGTTTGGCGTACCCCATGATACATAATTAACCATCCGTCGTATGTACGAATTGGCTGTGGGGATAAACCTATTTTGCGGGCATCCCACCACCCTCCTTCCCGGGCATACAGGAGAACCTGATGATCACCCCAGTGTCTCATATCCGGAGAGAAGGAGATCCAGATATTTGCCTTCGCTCCGCTCATTGAGGAGACCGGCCTGTGTAACATTGCCCACTTGTTGTTAAACCTTACAGGAAACAGAGCTGAATCCTTATTCTCAGGAGGCATGGTAGCTCCTATCCGCTCAAAATTGCGGAAATCCTCTGTAAAGGCAAGAGATGTTAAGGGACCGGAATCCGAATAAGCAGTATACGCTACAGCCCATTTTCCCATCTCATCTATGTAGGTTATACGCGGATCTTCAACGCCGTATAGCTCTTCAGGATAGTTTACAGGGTCCGGGGCAAAGGTTGGTTCAAAGTCGATCTCCCAACCATCTACCCCGTTATTACTTCTGGCTACTGTAAGGTGAGAAAAGCCCCTGTGGTCTTCAACCCGCACCAGTAATAGAGTTTTATTATCAACTATAGCGGCTGCAGGGTTGAATACCGAATTGGCCTGATATGGCCAGTCTTCAATAGTGAGTATAGGATTTTTTTTATGCCTTACAAACAGTTCTCCGTGGTCCTTCCAGATCATGATATCATTTCTCACTCTGCTTTATTTACTGATAACAGGTTCTTTCTCTTCGGCAAGACTTCTTCAATTGCTGCCGGTTGGAATAATGTACTGTAGGCTTTATCTGCATGTTTATTTAAAGAGCTTAAAGCCATGAGGAAACAGATTACGGGTTCTGCTCCCTGGTTGCAGTTCATCCCGTTGCAGTTGAGCCCGTCGCAGACCGAACCTGTTGAATAGTCATACATGAGAGTTTGCAGGCGGTTTCTGCCCAGGAAATATTCAAAAGAGTATCTTGCAAGCTCCAGATATCTTCTCTCACGGACGGTCTCATAAGCTGAAATATACGCCTGAGTCAGGTAACCTGCCTCGATGGGCTGCTGGTCAAAAATTGGTTTTTCTCCATCACAAGAATACCAGCCCTGATTTCCAACAATATCGAAAAATTCGCCTTTCCACTGGATGTTCGTAAGAAAGTCAAGGGTGTTAAGCCCAACTCTCCTGTAAGTTCGGTCTTTGGTATAGTTATACGCCAGTATAAGGGATTCACTCAGTTTTGCATTGCTGTAGGTAACTGTGGGTTCAAACCAATTCCAGCCTTCTTTCCTGTTAGCCTCATACAGGTCTATCAGAGAGTCTGCATGGCTGATAAATATGGATTCAAAGTTATCTTCTATAAGGGAGTCTATGGACCTGCCAGCATCCCTGTGTGTGTTAAATATGGATTCAAAAGAGTCCTCATCCACACCTGCCCTGAGCATTTCATACAGCCCGCACATTGTATAGGCTTTTGCTCTCGGATAACTCAGTCTTTCCATCTGCTTTCTGGATTTACTGACAAGTGTATATGCAAGCGTACGTATGTTTTTTGACAGATAAGGACAGCTTATCACATGCCCAAGCCCATAGACCGCGCGCCCGAGAGTATCTTCACTGCCTTCTTCGTCCAGAAACTCCCTTCTATAGCTCATAAAGTTATGGAAATGCCCTGTATCGGTCTGGGCATGTTCGAGAAAGCTCATGTATGTGGTAATCAACTTCCAGAGCTCTGCGGCTTTTTCCTGGCTGTCGATAAGCAGTGTCAGGGCAACGAGCCCTCTGCCTACATCATCGGTACTGTATCCATAGTGGCGGGCAGGCACACCCAGATTGGTATGCTGGATAATTCCCACGTCATCGGTCAGCAGTTTGATGTGGTCGAGTTTTACTTCGGGAAGCTGGTCTGGAAGGAAATTAAATCTGTTTTGTACTCCGGGAGAGACATTGTAGTGCTTTAAAGCCTTGCTGAACACAGTATTGTATTCTTTGCCTATATTTTTCCAGGTCATTTTTCTGCCAAAATCGTATGCATTTCTGCGCATATTATTACACTCTTTTGGGTTTTCGATTAAGTATAAAAGCGAGTTTTTAAAGCCTGCAGTGTCTCCGAAATCTACAAGCAGCCCACGATTATCGGAAAGCATTTCCTGGGCGTACCAGTAAGGAGTGGATACTATTGCTTTTCCCATGCCTATCGCGTAGGTCAGAGCACCGCTTACTATCTGTTCTCTGGAAAGATAGGGAGATGCGTAAATGTCACTGGCAAGGATATAATTGCAGAGCTCTTCTTTTTCGACAAATTTATCATGAAACACTACGTTATTCTCAAGCCCGAGTTCGGAAACCCTCTTCATAAGATACTGCCTGTATGCTTCTCCATTATGTTTTTTGACCATGGGGTGGGTGGCACCCAGTACAAGGTAAACGAGGTCAGGATACTGGCTTACAAGCTCCGGGAGAGCCTCAAGAATACTTTCAATGCCTTTATTCTGGCTCAGCAAGCCAAAGGTAAGGATAAGGGGAGTCCCTTTCAGATTCAGCATTTGTTTATACTTGCTGCAGTTGTCAAATGGATAGTCAGGTAAGCCGTGAAAAATGATCTCTATTTTTTCATCTGGAACTTTATAAACATCTTTTAACATATCGACTGCAGTCTGGCTCATCACTACCAGCTTTTCTGAGTATTGTATGAGTTTTTCCGTGGATGTGCGGTATTCCGGTTCCGGTTCTCGTATCACTGTGTGCATTGTAGTAATCACAGGCTTGTTTATTCCTGAAAGAAGAGCGAAAATGTAATCGCCTGCGTTTCCCCAAAAAAGACCGAATTCGTGTTGAAGACATACGATATCTGCATCGGACTGGTTTATAAAATCTGCAGCCCTGTAGTAATCTTCGAGTTTGTCCCTCTCTATTTGAAAAACGACCTCTTCAGGATAGTTGTGGTTTTCAGAAGGGTCATTGAGGGCGATGACCTCACAATGTATATCGTCATGCACCCCGGATACTGAATTCAAAAGATCAAAAGTAAATGTAGCAATTCCACATTCTTTCGGAACATAAGTTCCTATAAATAAAACTCTCAGTTTCTTATTCAACTATTTCTCCCCCCAAACTTAGAGTAATCAGGGTCGTAATTCTCAATAACAGAACTAAAGCACTTAATTAAGTATGCTCCCCACTTAGTAACACTTAATTAAGTTGTACTCCCCGGTTTTTTAATTTATACTTTATAATTATACTTCATAATTCTTCATTTCTATATGTCCACATATTGCCATATCGGGTTAAACATATAATTATATATGTATTTATTGTGAAATGAGCAACTTATTGAAAAATAAATAGTTACAAATCGAAAAAGAATTATTCTGTTTCGATTCTGTTTCGAGAACTCCAATCAGCAATCGCTCAATTTACTGAGAAAAAGCGATATGTTTACAATCTCCACCCATGCACTCATTTCGCGCACTCACTTTGCTAAAATTTAGTTAAATGAGTAACAAAATATCGATTGGATATAGCAATTGTATCCGATAATATTTAATATTATTTATAAATATATTTGTGTAAGATAACTAGATAAAACAACCAAACTTAGATAAAATATTGTTATCTAAAAATGCCCGATAAATATATTTTAAAAAAATTCTGATAAAAATAAGGCGCTTCATAATCTAAAACTATATTTTTGCTTCCTGCTGCTACTGTATACAGTATGATTATTTTTCTTGTTTCCAGTTTATAAATTTTGAATGGGAATCATGTTTTATACATATCGATTTTTGCCTGAATTAATTTTTCATTTGGATTAAACGGAACAGGAAAATAAAACTTTTTAACTCCTTAACATTCACTTTTTATGGAATTTTTGTAATGAGGTTTTTTTTCGTTTATTCCATTTTTTCAGTTTCATTTTCAACTTTATCCTCCACTAATGAAAACCATAAACTGATGAAAAAATTTAAGAACATGATCCTCCTATATACACTGTATAATTAAAATTCAAATGTTGGCGACAGCTATGGTAACTAGTCAAGAAAGACAGAAGGCAAATCTAGCCAAAATGAAAAGAATAATGGAAGAAATTGAAAGCACAACAAATGATTCCCATCTAATAGTCGAATTAAATGAACTTCTAAAAAAACAATATCCACTGTCTCTAAAATGGCATATGGTTATATTTAAAAGTGAAATTGATAAAAGCTTAAGGTACTTAGAAGATATAAGAAAAGTAGAAATTAAGGAGACTGGTGGAAAGCACAAGCAAAGAAAGGAGCCAAAAGGGGGAAAGCAAGTATACGATAAACCCTCAGAGATACCAGGCGCGTTTAAACTTGATTACTCCATAGTATATGATGCTAAAACAAACCAGTATAAATGGTTAAAGTGCAGCACTCCCAGAAATACAAGGGCAAAAGTGTTTACAATTCCAATATCTATGATTGGAGAAGATAGGCTCAAATGGAGTGAAGAGATGAAACGTAAATGGGGAGAAGACAGCATCGGAAAAAGAGAATTAATGGAAAGGGCTGTTAATAATTGAAAAATTCAGAATTAAGCAGTTATTAACTCAAAAATTCAAAATTTTATAAGATTGAGAATAATGTCTCTAAAAGAGGATTAAAGCTGGAGATTAGGGAATCTACTGGATAGTGGTTTGCTGAATTTAAATTCAGACTGTAAATTTATTATGAAATATTTCTATGGACTTTGAAACCGTGCTCATGTAAGAAAAAGCCAATAAGAGATAATCAATCCAAAATTATTCTTTTGATTCTATGAAAAACAACTATAAAAAGTTCGAAAAAAATCAGATGTTTTGCTTTGAGTCAATAGAAAAAGATTACAAAAAAATGTGTGTATAGCCCGGCACGGATTCGAACCGAGGTTGCAGGATCCAGAGTCCCACATGATTGACCGCTACACTACCGGGCTTCGATGATTTTTCGCTGCGGGGCGTGATTCTTGCGCCTTGAAGCGTATCTTCTAAAGGAAGATTATATATATATAACTTTCGGCTGGGCACCCCCAAATTTGTCAAAAGTTTAATTATCGGATAGGATCTCAGAATTTTAAAAAGTTTAATTTCAAAAGTGGGATTATTACTCAGTCAGAAAGGATATTGCTCAAATTGTCTGATTACAGGCTTTCTTCGGACTGGTTGAGGACAGCAGTCCACCACCAGCGGGCCATATCTATAAGGTCTTTTGAGAATTGGCCGGAAAGCCGGTACTCTTTGTTTTTTATTGAAATAAGCCCGGCTCCGAGGAGCTTATTGCGCATTGCATAAAAAGAGGCACGACCTATCTGGAGTTCTTCCAGAATGGTTTTCCATTCATCAGTTCGGATGGCATTGCCTGCTGCCTGCCGATCTTCAACCATTGACAGGAATTTTTGACCCCGTATAGCAGTGGCATCTTCCTGAAAAATACGCCTCATAAGATTATAATATGGGTCTCTTGAGTGACCTATACGGGCATTGGCATCCGATCGTACTACGATAGTGGTTGCCGTTCTTGGTGCGTTTTTCACAAGTGACATTGTCCATCAGGCAATTGGGGTGAATTGATAAGCTTTTCAGGCTGCGGAATCAGTAGATTTTTTCGTGGGTGAGGCAACTATCTTCATAAGCAGGTCTATATACTCTTCTCTTAAAAGATAAACCATTGGAGTTTTGTAAGATTCCTTATGTGCCCTTAGAATTCCAAGTTTCGAATGAATGTACCCTACCATTGATGCCACAGTATTTCTTGATACATTATATCTGCTTGAAAGCATTTCATGCAGCTCATCAATAGTTGCTTTCTTTACCCTGATGAAGATACACAGAATAGCCCTTCGATATCCACTGGAATCTACTTCAAGAAATTTCTCTAGTCTGGATTTAATTTTAGCTCGGATGGATACCATAAATTACCACCTCTACTGATGTAGTAAACTATCTCAGTTATAGCTCTATATATAGGTTTGTAAATTTATTCGTTCTGCTGGGAATGGATATTAAAGCTCCTGTTCTTCAGGCAATTTTACTTTGCTCAAGTTCAGCTTTGTGTATAGATATATCCTTTATCCAATATATCGCTTTTTATGATCCATTTCCATTCTCAAAATCCCGGAGTTTTCCGGGAGTTGTTCTGCATAGAGGCATGACTTTTTATATTTTTGTATTTAACTACTTTCTTTGATAAAGATTTTTACTCCATTTAGAGCTTAAAAAACCTTTAAATTTTCTACTAGATATTAATATATTTTTATACTATATTAATTTGACAACATTACAATTTTCTTATGAATAAACATATTAAGTTTGTGTTTAAGTTTGTGTTTAATTGGCAAAAATGAGCTGAGTTTATTTGATTGATATAACGAGAGTTTGATTTTTATGTTTATTCATGGTATTATTTGTTTCCTTTTGGAATCTTGAAAAATACAGGGAACCCTGAAGAAGCTAATGTTTTCAGGGTTATTTTTTTTAATCCAGCATAGCACTTATTTTATTTAAGTAAATCGATTCCACACAAAAAAGAGGTTTAACAGTCTATTGTTGAAGAAACGTGCGGCAACTTTTTTATAAAAAACAAAAGAGGAGTAAGGTAACAGGAAAAGTAAAAAATAGCTGGGAGGACATGGGAGCAACAGGGATGTCTCTGGACTCTCAATTTCTTCATCAAAAGAGGGATTAATATTAATAGGGTTATTACCTTAGACAGAAATCAAAGAGGAAATTAAATATCCAGACCTGGAATAGAAAAAATAACTTTCCGGGACTTCAGGCCTCATTCAGGAGCGGATAATGTGGAATATAGGTATGACCTTAATGAGAAAACTCTTTACATCGAAGGAAACCGAATACCTGCGTATAGCCTGGAAAAAAACGAGATTGGAAACTGCACCATCTGCGACTCCATGCTCATGAGTCTTAGCTATCACTCTGCAGGGGAAAATATAGCAGTAATTACGAAGTGTGTTTCGTGCGGTGCCTTCTATGCGAATATATATGATTCTGACTGGAACTGGGTAAGCGAGGTCCAGGTAACGCTTCTTCCCATCCCCATCCTCATAAGTAACCCTGTAATTGATAGCTGGGAAGGGCTTGAAGCTGTTTCCATCAAAAAGCTTGAAGCTGTTTTTTCAAGAGGAGAGATTGAAGCCCTTTTTGCACGGGCAAAAGACAAAAACCCGATCCGTCAGTACCTTTACAGAGCTCGCAAAAAGTACGAACTTTTTGAAGAAATCTTTGATTTAAGGCTGGAGTTATAATTTCGTTACATAAAATTTCTGTTTTTGAGCAAAAAGAGGATGAAATAAACGCGAAAAAACTAATTAAATGTATGTAATAAAATAATATCACTTAAAATAAATACATATGAATTATAATATCATTGGTAACAATTTTTTCATTCAAAATAACATGAGTCACTATGGTTCGAGTTTAGTTCGAGTTTAAATCAAAGCCCTTACAAAAATACCAGAAAATGACGAAATGTATCCTAAAAATAACTTATACCGATTATGTAACTATTTGATAATTTCTATGAGTCAGTACATTCATACCAAATAATTATAGATATCTATTTTTCGCCATTAAGATCATAAATTGAGTCAGAAAATAAATTTATTTCAAAAACCAAACTGATTCGATATTTAGCTTAGTATTAATATATAATATATGATCTGACTATTGTTAGGACAATTTCCCCCTATTATATCTATGTGTTTTTACCTCTTTTTAACCTATGAAGTATAGAATATTTGATAGATATATGAATATATAAAAATAGGCTAATAAAATAATATTTTAACAATGAATGTATATAAAATGTTACATAAAATATATATAACGTATGGAAATTTAATATAAAGATAAACTAATTAAATACAAAAATGAGTTTCTTTCAAAAAAAGATTTATTTCTTTCAAGGACCGTAAATTTTAGAGCGTGTCATCTATAAAATAATGAAATTATTGCTCAAAATAATGAACTTATTGCTCAAAACATATAAGTGCTATTTTTACTGAACAAGACTATGATTTTTTTAATATATGTTTAAATTAATTATTATCTATTTGCATACAGGTCGTTTTTGGTTTCAAGCTCCTTTAATTAAGCCAGGTCCCTGATCCCGAAGAAATAGTTATGGTCAACTATTCTCATACAATATATGAATTAATTTTTCATTTGGTGAAATCTACTGATTAACCCATATTTTGTTAAGTCGATTGTTACATATACTATGTGAATAGACTCCTTTTGACCGATCACCGCCCCATTAAATGCGAAATAATATTGCTGCAAACAAGTTCTGAAAATAAGCACAATCATACCCATAGTATATATGTACAGAAACTTTTATTAATTCTATGCTTCTAAACGATTCTCCTTACAAAATAGACATTCGTTTTGATTAATAATATTAATTTTCGATAAATAGTACTACTCATTCATTTCTTTCCTATGTGGTTTTGATGATATATTGGTCAAATAGTCTACCCTATTTGTCTGAAAAAACATATTATAAATATGTGATGATTTTAAAGATACTGTATAATATTATTTTATAGTTGGTGAAATTATTTATAAAACTATGTGAGTTGGTAAATGATGTCATGACTTCAAAAAATATACACCATATGATATATAACTATATTTTTGAGTAATTAATGTATATATGGTGTGAATAACATGCTAAATAAGATATAATTATATATGCTTACAATAAAGATAACTATAAATTAAATAATTTGTAAAATAAATAATTAATTAGGTGCATTAAATAAAATAATTAATGTAACAATCACTCATTGATATAAATATATTGATGAATGCTAATAATGATAGTATCTAATAATTATATAATACTTTAAAACATGTTTTTTAATAAATATTTTACACATCTCAATAGATATACACTGACTTAAAAATATATTATTGATTATATACATAGTTAATGGTATATCTTTTTAAACATAGCTACGCATTATTATGCATACAAGGACATATTTAATATAAATTATAATTAGATAATGGATTAAGAGAATTCGTCTAATAATTAGAATGTATAAAATAAGTATATCAGGATATATGTTCTTTTGTATATGTTTTTTATATTACATATAAATTATCGTTACACCAGATAACCACAAATTTAATAAACAGATATTATGTGATCTTTGTCAAATAATATATAGTTAATTAGATGCATCTCATATTATAACAACATATTAGAATAATCATTACTCATTGAATAATGAGTTATTTAATAGATATCTCTAATTATATACAGAATATTTAATATATATAGATCATTTATCAGAATTATAGTACATTTGATAATGTATATATTGTGAAGAAAATATAATTTGTCTCAGGTTTTCAGTTGCTAATTATTAAGCAATATTTATAAAATATTTTTTGAACTCATCAGTCTAGGACTATTTGTATGAATCATGCATAAAAAATATATTTATAAGTAAAAATGAAAGTTTGAATTTATTTAATCTTATTGGAGTAAATATGAGGAGTATCCAACATATTTGAAGCAGATATATCTGAATGAATAAATAAAAAATAATATTGCATAGTGTATTGCACAGTGTATTGCACAGTGTATAATGCAGAGAATACTCTGAAGATATTTCCATCAACCCCCTGAGTTTCAGCTCAGGGACATAAGCGCCAACTCCAACCCTGATTCCGTAATGTATTTTTACTCCAATAATAATTATTTAGATATTCTTTTCCGTATATCACGTTTGCCAAAAAATATATAAGTTGTTAAATCATATAATTACTTTTATGATGAAAGCGTTCAATTTTAGACTCAATCCTACAATACAAGCTGGACAACTTAACCAGCACATGTAGCTGCAGGTTTGTCTTCAACCGGGCACTCGATCAAAAAATTTAAGCACATTCTAAGAAATCTGATTTTTGAGAATAAACTGATTTTTAAAAATAACGCGGGACTCCTACATGCTTGAAAACGTTGACTTATCCCAGGCAATAGCAAACGAAGAATATAAGAAGAGTATAAAAACGCTTGAGGTTAAACTCGGCGAGCTTCAACGCAGAGCCTGGGAGCTGAAAATACCTATTATACTTGTTTTTGAAGGCTGGCACGCATCAGGGATGGGGGAGGATATCAACCGTTTTATCTTGCCCCTGGACCCAAGGGGATTTGATTTTCATACCATGATCAGGCCCTGTTATGAGGACCGCCTCAAGCCTTTCCTTATGCGGTTCTGGGCGTGGATTCCAGTAAAAGGAAGAATTGGAATCTTTGACCGGAGCTGGTACAGCAGAGCAATAATCGAGCTCTTCGGAAAAGAAAAAAATGAAAGAGCTCTGGAAAAGGCTCTGGAAGAAATCACCTATTTTGAGCGCCAGCTTGCAGATGACGGGTACCTGATACTCAAGTTTTTCCTCCACATCAGTGAGAAAGAACAGAAAGAGCGTTTTAAGGAAATCAAAAAAAAGGATATCCCCCTTATTCTCGATGAATATGAAGGAAAAAACGGAAAAGAACAGGATTTTATCGATCAATATGATGAATACCTACCTGTTATAGAAAAAATACTTGAGAAAACAGATGTCCCCAATGCCCCCTGGGCAATAGTCGAGGCAAACGACAGGAACTTTGCAGTCCTGAAAATCATGGTAACAGTAACTCACGCAATTGAGAAATCTATTGAAAAGATAACAAGGACTCCGGGGCTACAGACGATCAAATATCTTGACATGTCAACTACAAATCTCCCAGTCCTTAACAGTTCAGCTCTGGAAAAGACTGACCTCTCAAAAAATATTTCTATAGAAGAATACAGAGAGTCTAAAAAACTTTACCAGCACAGACTCGAAGCCCTCCAGTATGAGCTTTTTAGAAAAAAGCGCTCAGTTATTATAATCTTTGAAGGATGGGATGCCGCAGGGAAAGGAGGGGATATTCACCGCCTTGTCGAAGTGCTTAACCCCCGGCTTTACAGGGTTGTACCTGTGGGTTCACCAAATGATACTGAAAAAGCCCACCAGTACCTCTGGCGCTTCTGTGACGCAATCCCAATGGCAGGACATATTACTATCTTTGACAGGAGCTGGTACGGCCGCGTCCTCGTAGAAAGAGTAGAAGGGCTCTGCACGGAAGATGAATGGAGAAGAGCCTACAGGGAAATCAATGAGTTTGAAAAAATCCTTGCTGATGCGGGAGCAATTATCTTCAAATTCTGGCTTCATATCGATAAAGAAACCCAGCTCGAGCGTTTTGAAAGCCGGCTAAATGACCCGGAAAAACACTGGAAAATTACAGAAGAAGACTGGCGAAACCGGAACAGATGGGATGAATACAAAGTTGCAGTCGATGAGATGCTCCAGAAAACGAGTACTACAGGTGCCCCATGGATAGTTATCGAATCCAGGGATAAACGTTATTCAAGAGTAAAAGTCCTGAAAACCGTAGCTGAAACCCTTGAAGAAGAATTGAAGAAGGCTTAAAAAATCCAGGGAATTATTTTAAATTCTGAAATCTTTCAGTGCATTCAACCGACTCAAGACTTTTTCTTGAGTTTTTTCCACACTTTTCTAAATCTTTTTCTGGTTTTTCTGGTTTTTCTGGCTTTTCTGGCTTTTCAGAAACTTTCTCAGCTTTATCAGAGCCCTTTTCAAGCTCATTTTTTTCCATCCTGTGCCTGCACAGAGCTACATCAATACTCTTTTGCAGGTCCTTTTCGTCAAACGGTTTCACAATATACCCAAGAGGCCCTGTCTTCCAGGCACGTTCCACTATTTTGCTTTCGGAGCAGGCGGTCAGGTAAACCACAGGCACATCAAAGCGTGCTTTGATCTCTTTTGCAGCTTCTATCCCGTTCATATCTCCTTTCAGCATTATGTCCATCAGCACAAGGTCAGGAAAAGTGCTTTCGGTTTTGCTTATAGCGTCCTCTCCGGATGAAGCAACGCCTGCCAGTGTATATCCCAAATTCTTTAACATCCGTTTTATTCCCATTGCGACAATATGTTCATCTTCGACAATCAGAATTCTTCCTTCTGCCATTAATTACACCTTCGTTTTTTACTTCAGCTCCTGAATAGTTTTTATTCTTCTATTTACCCTGTTGAAGCTGTTGATTTCACTACCAACATCATTATCAATCTTTCTATCACCGCAAAGATAAAAGGCAATCACTAATGTTCTTGAATAATTTGCAAATTCCATATTAATCCCCCTGGCAACCCCTCAGACTACCATCATTTCATCCATCCAGCGGATTTTATAACCGGAGAAACAATGTGGTCAAACAAAGACTCAACCCGAGAGTTTTTCTGATAGTTTATATATAAATAAAACTATATAGCCTCCTCCATACGGTACTGGCATAAGAGAAGAGATAATTTCAAGACCTTATCCTATTCAGAACGGAAAGGTTATGGCAAAGGCTATGCGATATTTTGACACCATTCAAAATTTTAACCTTAAAAATTTGTCCTCTTCCATGATATTCATTTTCTTCAGGATATTCAAATTTAGAAGAAACTTATAAGGAAAAAATTCCAAAAGAACAAATCCCACGAAGAACATGTGAATAAAGCTGATATGTATGAGAAATTGAATCAGGGTTGAGGGCTGAAATCAAGACTGATGGAGAGCTGAAATCAAGACTGATGGAGAGCTGAAATCAAGACTGATGGAGAGCTGAAATCAAGATTGATGGAGAGCTGAAATCAAGAATGGTTTATCTCTCTTACTGACCTATTTTTCTTACTGACTTATCTCTTTTACTAACATATTTTTCTTACTGACTTATCTCTCTTTCTGACCTATTTTTCTTACTGACTTATCTCTCTTTCTGACCTATTTTTCTTACTGACTTATCTTTCCCTTCACCGGTTATTTTTCCTCTTCAATCGTTTCCTCGAGATTTTCTTTTTCTTTCCTGTACCTGTGCAGGGCTATTTCGATATTGCTGTGCAGGTCTTTTTCGTCAAAGGGTTTTACGATGTAGCCAAAGGGTCCGGTCTTTTTAACCCGTTCGACAATATTGCTATCAGAATAAGCAGTCAGGTAAACCACAGGCACATCAAAGCGTTCTTTGATCTCCTTTGCAGCTTCCACGCCATCAAGTTCTCCTTTTAGCATTATGTCCATCAGCACGAGGTCAGGAAAGGTGCTTTCGGCTTTGCTTATGGCATCCTCTCCGGATGAAGCGACACCTGTAACCGTATATCCCAGACCTTTCAACATGCGCTTTATTCCTATCGCAACGATATGTTCATCTTCGACTATCAGAATTCTTCCTTTTGCCATTCTTTACACCCTTGGTTTGTACTTCAGCTCCTGAAAGACAATTATAAACCCGGTTCCCCTGCTGGTATCAAGTTCTATGCTCCCGTTAATCTGATCTACAAGCGCAGTCACCAGCTGGAGCCCGAGAGAATCCGTGTTTCTGAAATCAAGGTCTTTGGGGAATCCTCTGCCGTTATCCCTTACAATCATGGTCAGCCTGTCCTCTACTTTTTTATTCCCCTGTATGCTGCTAAAGCCGGTACTATCAACTTTTTCGCTCTTAGCCACTTGATCTTCTGCATTTTTATAATTATCTCTATTCCCGGGTAGGTTTCCTCCATCCCTGTGCAGCTGGATTCGGATTTCCCCGTCTTCTCCTTTGGAAAAAGCATGTTTAAGGGCGTTTGAGACAAGTTCATTGATAATGATACCCAGGGGGACTGCCGTATCCATGCCCAGGAAAACGTTTTCAACATCAAGCTTCAGGCTGACTTCTCCGCTGCCTGTAGAGTAGGCCTGGGAGAGGTAATCAGCGAGGTTTTTAATGTAGTCCGCAAAGTCCACGTTTACCATGTCTTCAGACTGGTAGAGTTTTTCATGGACAAGAGCCATTGACTTAACCCTGTGCTGGCTATCTTTGAAAGCTTCTATTACCTTTCTGTCTGAGAAATTACCGGACTCCAGGTAAAGCAGGGTTGAGATTACCTGCAGGTTGTTTTTGATCCTGTGATGAATTTCTTTTTTGTGGATTTCTTCGATCTGCAGCAGGGCTTCTTCGGCTTTTTTGTGATCGGTGATATCGAGGATAATGCCCTGTAGGTGGATTCCTCCTTTACCATCTCTCTGGATAAACGTTCTTTCATCCACCCAGCGGACTTCCCCGGATTTGGTAAAGATTCGGTATTCCGAGGTATAGACGTCACAGCCCGCTTCCACATTTCTGGCAAGTTCTTTTTGCATCTTTACCAGGTCCTCGGGATGGACGATATCTCCGTAAAGAATTTCCTTTGAGGCAAAATCCTCTGCATCATAGCCAAGCCGTGTAATGTTTTCCGAAACGAATTCCGCAGGCCACCCTTCTTCAAATTTCCATAAAAAGACAATTACCGGACTATTGTTGATAACTCGTTCCATTTCTTCTTTAAGCTTGTTGGAACGTTCCAGCTCCAGAGAGTAGTCCAGCAGGGCTTTTTCTGCTTCCCTGCGCTGCGCGGTAACAAGATCAAGAGCCCTGCGGGTTTCTTCGATCCCGTCCGTAAGGAGCTTAAAGTCCCCATGCCCGTGCACAAGGATCTCTCGCTTGAAATCATTATTCTGGAAAGCCATCAGAACAGCATTTGAATCATCAATGATCCTGTTGAGGGTTTCGGAAAATTTATCAAGGGTGTCCCCAAGATCTCTGAACTCCCCCTGAACATCTACATTGACCCTTTCCTTCAACTCTCCCTGTGCAAGGGCATTGGTTACCCTCATGGCTTCTCGGATAGGGATGATTACGGCTTTGAGGATCTCATTCAGGCCGGTTGGAATTTCCCGGAAATCGATTTCCACATCGGTGTTTGCCCTTACATCAAGCTTTCCTTTAACCGCATCCTGGGCAATGCTCTTGAAGTCCTCAACAATTTCATCGATAGGTCTTGTGATGGAGCGGGCAATCATATAAGCCAGGGCAGCCATGAACAGGATCGAGATTGCAGAGATGATCAGCAGCCTGTTCCGCAGGGCAGTGACTCCGGCAAGCATTTCCTCTTTTGGGACAACCAGGACGAAGGCAAAGTCTCCGGTCTCAACGGGTTCGTAAAACATAATAACGGTCTTGCCGGTGATTGGGTCATTGATCTCAATGTTTCCTCCGATTCCCTTTTGGATATCATCGGCTGCCCTTCTAATTTCTTCCACGTCAAAATCGGAAAGGCTTTTCTTTCCGATCCAGTCCTTCTGCGTGGGATGTGAGAGAAAGATCCCGGAATTGCTTACCATGAAAGCATACCCGGTATCAAACGTGTTGATCTTGCTTGCAATCTCATCCACATATTCAAGGGGGACGTCCACACCAGCTATCCCTGTGAACTCTCCGTCTTTAAAAATTGGAGAGTCGTAGCTTACCATAAATACTCCCTCATAAAAGTAGGGCTCTGTCAGGACATCTTTGCCTGTAGTTTTCGGTAGCTGGTAGTAGTCCGAGGAATCATAATTGACAAGAGGATCGATAGTTATCTGACCATTAATCATATTGCAGTAAGGAACGAACCTACCTGTAGCATCATGTCCAGGCGCATTCACATATTCGGAATCCCTGCCATCAAAAGCATCCGGCTCATATCCTGCATAGACCCCTATAAGATTTGGATTTTCTTTGAGGATATTTTTCAGGATATCCATTGCCTCTTCCCGGTCGGAAGCTTTGTACTTGGCCATCGTAAGCGCAAGGGTTCTTGCAACGGCTCGGTTTGCTTTCATGTCCGCATCAAACTGGTTTGCATAATTGGAAGCCATTTCAACGGATTTCTGGTAGGCCAACATTTCTTCCTGAGCCGTAACCGTGTTTATAATAATTGCCGTGGATACAGCCAGAACCAGAAAAATCCCCACAACAATAAAGATAACCAGTTTTGATTTTAAGGGGACCTCTTTGAACCTCATCGTACTAAACTCCCGCAATTGATGTTTTTGAGAAAGGACTCCGGATGGAACGGTTATTGTTTAGTGTTTTAAAAACCATGGGCATTAAACGTCTGTTACTTCCCGGGCGGATTTCCTGTAATGCATGAAAAGTTCCCTGCCCCAGCGAAGTGCACTTTCATCGAAGCTCATCACCTTTCTGTGGTCATATCTTCCCTGCCTGTCGAAAAGGCAGAGGTACATAAAACGGTCAGTGACAGCAATGGTGGGAATTCCAAGGCTTTCTTCACAGACCGCTACAATTGTATTTTCTGAGTCAAAAAGGGACTGAAGGTCGCCGGGGGAGTCATGTTTAAGCCTCTCAAATACGGATTCCGTTAGCACGAGTTCCACTTCAACCTCACTCTTTGCAAGCTTTGAATATAAAGAAGGATACAGAGGATGATAATAAGAAAGGGAGCTCAGGATGCACCTGGATTTTGCAAGATTTTCAGTAAATTCCCTGGGGAGGTCAAAAAGGTGGTTCAGGTCAGGTTCGATCACCATGCATTCCCCGAGTTCACCAAGGCGCATGAACATGTCCATCGGTATCATGCTCGTATCCCGGCTTGCCCAGTATTCCTTGTTTTCTTCGATGACCTCAAATGTGTTGAGCAGGGGCAGCATGTTCCCTACCACCAATTTTCCAATCTCCGAAAGTTCATAAGTGTCCTCTTTCTGGAGGATCAACTCCTGTTTTTTCAGGATCTTGATCTGAGGCATCATCGCTTTAGCAGTCACATTAAGAGAGGTCTTGATCTGCTCGATGTTCCGGGGCCCTTCCATCAACAGGAGGAGAAGGTTTTTCTTTTTTTCAGAAAGCCAGATAGTATCACATAAAGATGAGCTCATTGCTACTTTTATAATATTGAAAACCTTTTATTAATATGTTATGTTATGAGGAGATGAATAATTATCAAGAAATAAATTTAAAAAGCCTGAAAAATGTACCTTTTTTCCGAAAAGGGGCCTTTTAAAGCTCTCAAAAATTTTAACGGCATCAAAAAATCTCCTCTCTATGGCATTTCCCCATTACTCACTCCTTAACCCGAAAGTTATGAAAAAACCCCATAGGTTGGGCTATATATTATCGGAGTTATAGAATAAATTACACACTGGGAAAGTGATCAAACCTTCTGGGATAGGCAAATTGTCTTGAGTAAATCCCCGGTACAATAAAAGAGAAGGTTTGAAAACAGATTTAAATAAGACACAAAAAAGGATAAAACACAGTGCAGAAAAATTGTTGCATCATCGAAAAAAAGTGAAATGAATCTCAGGGAAGAACGAAAGCTTTCCGGGCTGCATGTGGGAATGCAATCCGACACTTACGGGACAAACTGAGAATAATGAGAAAAAGAACAGTTGATTGCCATCAGAGATGTCCAGGCAGTTTTCTTAACTGCTTCTGAACTCCAGCAAATGCATTACAACATTTACCTGAGGGCTGTAGCCGTGGGATTTAAGGCCATATTCCTCAGGTACCTCCAAATAATACCTGCTCTTTTCAAGTGATTGGCCTGCCTTATTTCAAGTGATTGAAACTTTTAACGGTATTGAATTTAAGACCACGAGCGAGAAATACTTAACTGTATAAACTTAAATAGTGTTGACGAGTCCGCATGTGCATTATTTTTCATTTCAAGTACGTAAGTCCTATTCTTTTATAGCAGCATTCATAATTTTTGCTTGTACTTTAATTCCCGGAACATGATCCTGAATTCGGTTCCCCTGCTCGTGTCAAGTTCAATGCTGCCCTCAACCTGGTCCACAAGGGAAACAACAAGTTGCAGGCCCAGGGAATCGGTCTCTTTGAAATCAATATCTTCCGGAAAACCTTTGCCGTTATCCCTGACAATAAGTGAAAAACAATTTCCTGGGATTCCTGCCTTGCTTCCTTTACCGGTGCCAAGCCGTCCGGTCTCTTTGCCATCCTTTCCGTTTTCTTCTTTTTTGAGACCGACGCAAATCTCGCCGCTTTCTCCTTCTGAGAAGGCATGCTTAAGGGAGTTTGAGATTAGTTCATTGATAATGATACCGAGAGGGACAGCCGTATCCATACCAAGGAAAACGTTGTCAACGTCAAGCTTTAACTTGATGTCTCTGCTCCCCACCGAATATGCCCCAAAAAGGTAATTTGCAAGGTTCTGGATGTAGTCTGCAAAGTCCACACTTATCATATCTTCGGACTGGTAGAGTTTTTCGTGGACCAGTGCCATGGACTTTACTCTGTGCTGGCTATCTTTGAAAGCTTCTATTACCTTTTCATCGGAGAAATTTCCGGACTCAAGGTAGAGCAGGGTTGAGATTACCTGCAGGTTGTTTTTAATCCTGTGGTGAATTTCTTTTTTGCGGATCTCTTCCATCTGCAACAGGGCTTCTTCGGCTTTTTTGTGCTCGGTGATGTCCAGGATAATCCCCTGCAGGCGGATTTCTCCTTTTCCATCTCTCTGGATAAAAGTTCTCTCATCCACCCAGCGGACTTCCCCGGATTTTGTAAAGATCCGGTATTCCGAGTTGTAGGCATCACAGCCCACATCCACGTTTCTGGCAAGTTCATTATCTACTTTTTCCAAGTCATCCGGATAGACAATGTCTGCATAGAGAATTCTGTTTGAGATTAAATCCTCTACTTCATATCCAAGTAGGGTAACGTTTTCCGAGACAAATTCTATTGGCCAGCCTTCCTCATACTTCCACAAAATGACGATCACAGGGCTGTTGTTAATTATCCGTTCCATTTCTTCTTTTAACCTGTTTGAGTGCTCAAGTTTTCTCGCATACTCAATTAAGGCTTTTTCTGCCTCCCTGCGCTGGGTTGTAATCCTGTCAAGGACCAGGCGGGTCTCTTCAATCCCATCAGTCAGGAGTTTGAAGTCTCCCTGCCCCTGTATCCGGATAGGGAGCTTGAAATTATTGTGCTGAAAAGCTGTAAGTACGGCGTTCGAGTCGTCAATAATCATATTAAGGGTCTCGGAAAACTTATCCAGCGTGTCCTCAAGTTTCCTGAACTCTCCCTGAACGTCCACATTGACCCTTTCCTTCAACTCTCCCTGTGCAAGGGCATTGGTCACCCTCATGGTTTCCCGGATAGGGACAACCACAGCATTGAGGATTTCATTCAAACCTCTGGGAATTTCCCTGAAATCGATTCCCACATTCGTGTCAGCCCTTACTCCGAGTTCTCCTTTAACTGCATCTTCAGCAATGCTCTTAAAATTATCAACAATTCTGTTAATCGGCTTTGTTACGGATCTTGCAATCATATAAGCCAGAGCCGCCATAAACAGGATTGAGATTGCAGAAATAATAAGAAGCTTGTCTCTCAGATCGGTAACTCCGGCAAGCATTTCTTCTTTGGGGACTACCAGTACAAAAGCGAAGTCTCCGGTCTTAACAGGTTCGTAAAACATAATAACGGTTTTTCCGGTTGTCGGGTCCGTTGTTTCAAGGTGTCCACCAACACCTTTTTCAATATCAATGGAGGCTTTTTTGAGTTCTTCTCCTCCAAAATCATACAGGTTCTTTTTTCCGATCCAGTCCTTATGGGTCGGATGGGACATAAGAATTCCCTCATTGCTGACCATAAAAGCGTATCCCGTATCAAAAGTCCGGACCTCACTTACCACTTCATCCACATATTCAAGGGAAACGTCCACTCCCCCAATCCCTGCAAATTCTCCACCCTTAATGATAGGAGAAACGTAACTCACCATGAAGACTCCTTCATAAAAATAGGGTTCAGTAAGCAGATCTTTTTTCGTATCTTTTGGAAGCTGGTAATAATCAGAATCGTCATAATGAAGGAGAGGTGCAACTGCAATAGTCCCGTTCATTTTATTCCAGTAAGGGACAAACCTGCCAGTTCCATCGTGGGCAGGAGCATTTACATATTCAGCGTCTTTCCCGTCAAAGGCATCGGGCTCAAAAGCCACATAGGTCCCGAGGAGATGAGGATTGTCAAGGAGCAGGTTTTCCAGAATAAGAAGAGCTTCGTTCCGGTCTGCAGTTTCATAGCTTGCCATGGTAGTGGAAATCGTTCTTGCAATGGCAAGGTTGGCTTTCATGTCCGTATCAAACTGGTTTGCATAATTGGAAGCCATTTCAACTGACTGCTGGTAGGCCAGCTTTTCTTCCTGCGTTGTAACCGTGGAAATAATCACAGCTGTGGAAGCCGTAAGGATTAGAAAAACCCCGAGAACGGTATAGAGGATCATCTTTGTTTTCAACGGGGTATCACTGAACATTATTTAACCCTCACTATTGGCCTCTCACTATTGGCCTCTCACTATTGGCCTCTCACTATTGGTTCCTCACTATTGGCCTCTCACTATCGGTCCTCTCGTGGTTCCTCTCGTTTTGAGCTGCCTAAAGGGTGAAAAGAAAGCAACTTTCACTTACATACTTCAGACGAATTTATGGACCCGAAGACAAATCAGGTACAATCGAGTATTTAATAATTCAATTTTATGAGCACTTAAAACATTTAAATACTTCTATAAAACTTCAGGACGGCAATTTCTAGATTCAGGCAGAGAATTTTATTATATATTTTACAATGTTACATGTTTTGAGATATTGCCTGTTTGAAGTAATTATCCGATAAAAATATTCAATAAAAATAATGGAATACGGGAAAAAGAAGGAATGCAGGATATGTTTCTGCATTCCTATTTAAAATTTATGTCGTGGTTTCACCCAATACATGGGTTTCTTTTTCCACCCTCGCCGGGTTCTCGTTCTGGGAATAGAACCAGAGCGGGACGTATAGGGCAAGCACCACGAAACCAACTATAGTGGAAGTCCAGCCCACTTCAAGGCTATTGAGGTAAATAACCCCTATCAAACAAAGAGGCAGGTTAAAGAGCCCGAAAATCAGAGCAACGTATTTCCAGCCCCCTGGAGCTTTGAAAGGTCTCTCAAGCTTTGAGAATCGGGGATCGAGTTTTGCCTTCACGTAAGCAAAGAGACTGATTCCGTTGGCACAGACGTATCCGATTGCAGATGCCGCCAGAATGGCTGCAGGAGTTCCAAGGCAAATGAAACCCATGTTAAAGAGAGCGATGACGATCATCGCATTAACGGGGGTTCCGTGAGTATTCATCTTTCTGAAGAACTTTGGAAGATTTCCTTCAGTAGCCATAGAATACATTGCCCTTGAAGCACCAAGGAAAGCAGTCTGGATGATCATTACCATTGCCGCAATCAGCATGAGGATGGTTAGAGCCCCACCTACGGGCCCAAGAGTCATCTGAGCCATCGGGAGCATTGGTGAGAAAGGTTCTGCCAGAATTCCTGCTATTCCCAGGGTTCCGGTACAGGCTGCCTGGACAAGGATGAAAGTCACCAGGCAGATAGTACCGCAGATGAAGAGGGCTTTGGGAACATCGGATTTTGGTTCCTTATACTCGGGCCCGTAGATAGCTGCGGTTTCCCAGGCACAGGCACTCCACTGAGCCATTGCAAAAATCCCGAACAGGATAAGGATATGCGGTATATCCCAGCTCCAGTCTGTGGGCAGCCAGGCTCCTGTGATATTGCTCATTTCAAACTGCCCGGTTATGAAAGGTGCAAGGGCAATGATGATAAGCGGGGCAAGAGAAAGCACGGCAAGGATGTACCCAAGGGTCGCTCCGCCGGCAAGCCCGCGATAATTGACTATCATAAGGAATATGTAAACAACTGCTCCGGAAGCAAGATAGAGAGCAAGGTCAGGAACACCAGCAAAGGCAGGAATCAGGCCTTTAAGGTAGCTTCCGATAAGAATTGCAAAGATAGCAAGCACGGGGTTCCAGGCAAACCAGTAGCTCCAGGCACTGAACCCTCCGAGCAGTTTACCCTGGTCGTATTTCTTGTTTCCCTTATTCGTACCGAACACACTCTGGGCGTATCCCGGAAGCCCTGAGGCTTTAGGGAACATTGTTGCAAGTTCTCCATAGGCAAAGTTCTGCATAAAGCCCTGGAAAACGGAAAAAATCCAGATGACGATTGCAAAAGCCCAGACATAGCTTGCAAAGTAACCGATAGATGGAAGGATCAGCACAGGAACACCAAGGGCGATTGCAAGCCCTTGTTTCCAGTCAATTGTCCGCTGAAGCCCTCCTGATTCACTTTTTTCGTCACTCATTTTCAACACACACTCCGTTTAATTGTTTATTGACATAACCTGAAGATTCGCACAGCTCTTGCAGCATAAATAAGCCTGCAGAACCTGCAAGCAGAAAAAGTGGAAAGATATTCAGAAACCAGGCCGGGAGGGTGCACCTGCGTTTTTCCGCCTGTAGCAGCAACCCGTAAAAAGTTTCGCCACGTTTCCTGAATTATTCCAGAGGAATATGGTTCCTGAAACCCCCGCTATTCGTGTTTATTGCAATCTTTTGTGCAAATTCGGTTCTATTCGATATGTTTATCTGATCTGTTTCCTGAAGAGATCACAGGAGTTGATCTTAACATCGAGCAACTTCTCGATATTCATTTTTGCAGCAATTCCCTTTGCAGCACCTGGGACTGAGGTAATGACGCCAATATCGAGTTCTTCACGGAGTTCTCTCATGACATATTCATCTGAGAGGTCCATTGTGTCGACATTCAGCTTCTTTGCCACATACTCTTTTGCCTCTCCTATGCGCATGTTCTTTGAGAACTGCATCCTTGCAACGAGGTCACCGGCTGCTCTCATGCCTGTCATACCGGAAGCCATTATGTGGGAAATCGGCATACCCAGAGGGTCGCCGACCCCGATCTATATGCCGTCAACGCCGGCAATTTCGACCATTGCCTTGCTTGCCCTTGTAACGGCATCGATTGGAGGAGTCTCAAGCATAGGGATTCCGCCGACACCCATACCCATGTTCACGTGACATGGAATTGAGGTTGCACCTACTGCAGCCTTTATAAATGTGACTGCCCGTGCCAGGTTCCAGGCAGAGGTCATGCTGGTGTTAGTGTTGCACACCGGACCAAAAACGTTTGCACCTGCTTTTTCAATAAGAGGAGCCTGCTGGTGTGGCCAGAGCCCTGCAAGGGTTACGCCGTCATACTGCAGGTTGCCGTGCATCCCGAGCACCATTTCTCCTGCCATCCCGGCTTCGATGTACATGTTTGGGAATTCTTTCCTGAGAGCTTCGATAGCGTGGAGGGTCCCGTACATGTCTGCGTCCCCGGCTGCACCGGTTGTGTCAAAGTTGATCCCGTCTGCCCCGGAGGCAAAGAGTTTCTGCATAACCCACACGGTGTCCCTTGTGAGGTGTTCTGCGGCGTGTTCCATGGAGTCCCAGGCTTCCTGAATCTTGAAAGCCTTCATCAGGTCTCCCGGGTTTTCGAAGGGACCATCGGGAGTATAATACAGGCCCATGTTCGGCATTGCCCCGTAAAAGAGCGGCACGATCATGTTCTGCTGGCAGGTTTCCATGGTCTGACACTCGTTTGAGATTACAGGTTTTACAGGTTTGTAGCTGTAATCGATGTGCCCGAGTTCCATGGTGTCTGCACCAAAGGCTCTCTCATGCATCATGCAGCCGACAAGCCGGCTGGAAGGAATACCAACACCACTGTTGCCCTGGTCCCCGTCAAGCCTGAGAGTACCGATATCGTGGGTCACAGGAACTTCCATGCCCTGCTCGACACTGACTGCCTTTCCGGGCATCATCAGGATTTCTGCAAGCTTTTCAAGTTCATCAGCACTGAGAACAGGAATCTCACCGAGGTCAGCGGCGTTAGCCGTGCCTGCCTCAATCTCCTCAACAATCTTTTCTTTGGTAAGGAAGACACGTTTCCCGTCTCCCATCCTCAAAGCATATTCAGTTGCCATTTTTATATCCTCCATTGATAAATGATATTGATTGAACTTAGATGACTAGACTCAGAATGAGAACCGGAATCAGAACCGGAATTAGAACCGGAATCAGAACCGGAATCAGAACCGGAATCAGAACCGGAATCAGAGCAGCAGTTCCTTTGCCTTTGCAACAGCTTCGCTTGCGTTTTCGGCGTAGCAGTCTGCCCCGATCTTTTCTGCCCAGGCCTGGGTTGCAGGTGCTCCTCCTACCATTACCTTGACGCGGCTGCGCAGCCCTTCCTCTTTCAGGAGTTCGATTACTTCCCTCTGTCCGGGAAGTGTGGTGGTCATCAGGGCAGAAAGCCCTATCATATTTGCATTGACTTCTTTTGCTTTCTCAACAAAGTTCTTTATAGGAACATCCCTGCCGATATCATGAACTTCAAAACCAGCGGATTGCAGCATTGTGGACACGATCGACTTGCCGATGTCGTGCACATCGCCTTCAACCGTCCCGTTTACAATTACACCGAGCTTTTTGCTCTCGCTCCCGGTAGGGAGATCAGCTTCAAGTAATTTGACTCCTGCTGTCATCGCATCAGCAGCCATCATTACATGGGGCAGAAAAAGTTTCCCTCTCTCAAAAAGAATTCCTACCTGGTTCATGCCTGCTGAAAGTCCTTTATCAATGATTTCTGCGGGTTCCATGACCTGCTTTGCTTTTTCAACAGCAGCCAGTACTGCATCCTTTTTACAGGAGATTACCGTATCCGAAAGCTCCTGAATAAGTTCTTCTTTAGTTGCCATTTTTAAACCTCCATTAAGTCAGAAACCCGCTTTAGCATCCTAAGTATCGCTACTAAAGTTTGATTCCTGAGTATAGAAATTATATGTGTAAAAATATATAGCCCAGACGATGGTGTTTTTTCTTAATGGTATGGAATTGGAACCTTCCGGAAGCATTGTGAAGGACCGAAGGAAAAGGACAGGCTCTTCGGTTGAGGCTCAATCAATAAGATTTTTTGATGGCATTGAAATTTTCAACATAAATAAAAACAGGGATGAAAAACAAAATTGAATTCAAAAATTAGGAAGTGAATCCGAGTTCTCAGGAATCGATTCCTAAAGAATCTCCGCATTGTTCTTTCGTTACTTTGAATGCATATTCCGACCATCCAGCACGCAGACCTTTATTGTTCCGGCACTCGTCTGGAAGTTCGTACAGATATTCAGAGGGGGGTGGGTTCTTTCAAAAACTTCCATTTTTTCTTTCGGCTGGCAGAAATAATCACCCTCAAGCCGGAATTTCTTAAAAAGCTCACATGTTTCACAGAGACATCCCTCTTTATTTCCCTCTACCTCGCTTTTGCCTCTGGCACAGAACATCCCTGTGCCCCCTGAATAAGAAAGACAGTTTTTGCAGACACAGGCTTTCAGGTGGTGGTATGAACTGCAGATCCCGAAATACTTTCCGTATATTTCCCTGGATTTCAAGGTGATATCGGGCATCTCCCGTGAGAACTCTTCTGCTTCTTCGGCATTTTCTCTGCCTTCTGTTGAGACCTCAGAGTCCAGAACATTTCCCCCTGTGTAAAAAAGGACATTAATTTATAAGATGTCAAAATATATTGTATTATTAATTGAGGGTTTTATAAATACATTTTTACCTGTGGCCGTTAGGGCTCTGGATTTAAAAAGGCTTTGGAGGAAAAGGGATAATATGGGATTCAATCAGGTAGCTGAAAGTGACGAACTGATTCTTGATAAAGCACTCGAAAGGCAGCGAATTCTGGAAACCGTGATCAATAACAGCCCTATAATGGCTTTTTTCTGGACCCCGGAAGAGGACTGGCCTGCCAGGTATGTCTCGAAAAACGTGACCCAGCTGGGGTATAGTGCAGAAGACTTCCTTACGGGAAGGATAATGTATGCAAATATAGTTCATTCCGAGGATATAGACCGGATAAGAAAAGAACTCATCAGATGCTGTGAAATCGGAAAAAATGATTTTGTCAATAGATACAGGGTCCTTACAGGCAGGGGAGAAATCCGATGGGTAGAAGAAAAGACCTTTATCCAGCGCGATAAAAAAGGAAATGTTGTCAATTTCCAGGGAATAGTCAGGGATGTTACCTCTGAGATAAAAAACGAAAAAGCATTGAGTGATGCCCTTGAGAGCCAGAAAGCCCTTATGGAAAAACAAAAAGCCCTGCTTGAGCGGCAGAAAGCACTGGAAACAGTGATCAACAACAGCTCTGTGGTGGTTTTTCTCTGGAAGGCAGAAAAGTACTGGCCCACTCTCTACGTATCAGAAAATGTCCGGCAGTTCGGGTACGCTCCTGAAGATTTCATTTCAGGAAGAATCCTCTACGGAAAGATCATCCATCCTGAAGACCTGCTCCTTGTGGAACTTGAACTTGATGAAAACTGTGAAGAAGGTGGAAAAGAGTTTTACCGGCAGTACCGCATCCTGACAAAAACCGGAGAGGTACGCTTGGTAGAAGAAAAAACCTTTATCCAGCGCAATCAGGAAGGGCAGGTGACCAATTTCCAGGGTATTATCGAAGACATAACCGAAAAGATTAAAAAATCCTGAGAGAAAAAGGAATCAATAACTTATTTTTTCCCGGGAAAAAGGGCATCATATACCTAACACCCCTCCCTCTTTTAAGGGGTAAAAAATATGTTAATAATAAGTCATTAATATTTTATAAACCTCTGAATATATTTTATTATTACAGAGGATTCTTCAATATAACATTTATTTCAATAAATATACATTACAGTCCAGAAACTACAGGTGATCAGATCAAGGTGCATAATATGGAAAACTCTTTAATTGACCTTATTTTTTTGTCAGAAAAAAGAAAAAAAGTTCTTCTCCTGCTGTTTGAAGGGCCAAAGGACATCAATACAATAAAAAAAACCCTTAAAGCAAGTGCAACTTCAGTTCAGCCCCAGGTAAAAATGCTCAGGGAAAAACACCTTGTAGTCCAGGATAAAGAGTTCTACAGGCTTAGCGAGATAGGAAAAATCATAACCGAAAAAATGAAACCCCTGCTGGATACCCTTTCTGTGCTGGAAGAAAATATAGATTACTGGGCTGACAGGGATATGAGTAAAATTCCGTCTTTTCTTCTGAACCGTATAGGAGAACTCGGGCATTGCATTACAATTGAACCTCAGCTCGAACATCTGTTCGAAATGATTCCCGAGTATGCAAAAAATGCTGAAGAGGCAAAAACGTTAGAAGCGCTCGTTTCTTATTTTCACCCTCTTTTTCCTTCCTTTTATCTAGGGCTTGCAAAAAAAGGTACAGCAGTGTCACTGATTCTTCCCGAATCAATACTTAAAAGGTGGATTGAAGATGATTACAGGGAACAAACCAGGCAGTTTCTGAAAATGGAGAATACTAAACTCCTGGCCTGCAAAGACTGTGAAAAGACTCCTACTATTATAGCGGCAGACAATTTCATGGGAATAGCACTTTTTCCTAAAGATGCTGTCTTTGATCGAAAATACCTGATAAACTTTGAGCCAGGAGCTCTGTCCTGGGGCAAAGAACTCTTTGAGTATTACAAAAACCTTTCCGAACAGACCACTGAAATTAATGACCTCAATAATGCTGCAGGAAACAGGCATATGTGAAATTCCCAAATAATCCTGTGAAAAATCCGGATTCCAGACAGCTATTCATGTGGAACGCAGCCCATTTATGATTTCTTCCAGAAGGAGGAGGGTCCCCGAAACTCCCAGATACGTTTTCGGGATAAAGTGGATGTACCCTCCGTCCGGAAGGATGATTTCGATACCGGCTTTGCAGCACCCCTTTGATTTTAAAAGCTGCAGGGTATGGGCGTCAGCAAAGGCAATATCAGCCGATTCCAGGGCAGGGTCCCTGTCCCAGGCTTCGCAAAAACCCTTTTCTTCCAGAAACGCCTTAAGAGATGCTGCTGCTTCAGGGTCGCTTCCGGGAAGAAGTTTTATTGCAAGGGGAGCCATCCCCAGATAGGAGTAAAGCCAGTGAGTAAGGGGGAAGGCAAGGGAGCTTTCTGCCCTGATTGAAAAACTGGCTCCTTTGGGTAGCCCTGAGAAAGAATGGAAACGTGAAATCTGTTTATAACTGGTCTGCCTGGCTTTCCGGATTTCCACAAGGGCACGGGCAGGGTCGATATCCAGGACAGCCGCAACTTCCTTAAGCAGGCTTTCATTGGCATCAAACCCAATGGGAGCCCCAAGAGGAGAAAACACGGCAGGTGTTCCGAAGCGTTCCCTGTACCACTCCGCGACCCTTCTGCCGTATTCGGGGAAAAGGACGATATTGCAGGCTGCATCTCTCGATTCCCTAATTTCGTCGAGTGAAGTTCCAGCAAGGAAAACGGTCCCTACTTCCAGGCCCAGAAAAGCCAGGAGCCGCTTCATTTCTGCAACCGAGCCTTCCCAGTGTTTATGGAGCAGGGAAAGCCCTATCAGGTTCACTTTTTTCAGGGAAACGGGGTGGGGGAGGGACCGGGAGAGAGGCCGGGGTTTCAGGTGCTCAAGCAAAGCAAGAGCGGTATTTTCAAAACCCCGGGCTGCGGGAAGGGAAAAACCCGTATTTTCCACCACAAAACAGCGGTTCTGAATCCCTGCTTTTTTAATTACACTCTCCAGGTCGTCTCCCACAAGGCTTGCTCCCGGGGAATTAATCACCACAAGCAAGCCTTTTTCTTTTGCTGCTATTGCTGCAAGGGCACTTTCAAACTTTTCAAGAGAACCCCGTATGTAGTCTTCCCCGTCCAGGCAGGTGCAGGGAACCCTTGGCTGTCCGAAATAGAACTCGTCCTGGAACGAAAGGGGGTCATGGGAACTTTCCCTTGGAAACTGTCTGTCCGAGAGAAAACTATGGTACGACTTGCATCCTGTAGGCCCATTCAGGATCACAGCCGCGTCCCTGATTCCTTCTACCGCCAGGATAGAACCCGTAAAAGCGTCCGGGGAAAAAATCAACTTTCATCACCTCCATCGTACTTCCACCCTTCCATAACCGGCAACCGCAGAAGTGTACTCCAGCGTTTTGCAAGTTCAAGCCCGCTCAGAAACCCCACCTGCGGGGAGAAAGGGATAGTATCATAGTGCACTCCTTCTTCAGGGACCGAAGGGACATAACTCGAAAGAACCAGGTCCGGCCTAAGATCCCTAACATCCCTCGCCCTCCTTTCATCAGTATAGTTTCTCTCCACCTGGAAACCTTCATGGGACAAGAGGCCCGGACTTTCCCTCCCGAAAAACGAGACAGGAATCCCGACCTTGAGGATTTCCATTCCCAGGTCCCGGATCGTGTCCAGGATCCAGCTGATATCCTTGGTGTAGCTCACCAGGAGCACGCGCTTTCCCGAGAGATGCGGGGCATATTTCCCGATCCCTGCTTTGTACGCCTCTTCCTGTTCCTGCAGCAGGAATGAGAGGTCCTTTCCGGGAAGCAGGCGTGCTGCCAGGGTTTTTATCCAGATGGAACTTTTCCGGAAACCCACAGGAAAAGGAAGCTCAAAAAACTCAAGCCCGAAACGCTCGGAAAGGTATGTCTGCAGGGCCCGGGTCTCGGGGTCGTTGCAGGCAAGCAGGTTGATTTCCGCTTTTTTAAAAGAGCGAAGGGAAAAGGTATCTGTCCCTTTTAAAAACCTGCAGTTGACCCCGTACCCCAGCTTCCCTAACAGCTTCTCGACCGTACGGAAGTCTTCCTCCCCCCGCAAAGAAAAGCTCCTTTCTCCAATCACATTAACAAGTCCTTTTTCGGGCCTGCCGGAAGGGTCAATCAGATCGGCAACCCGTTTGTAGCCCTCAAGTAGCCCGGCAGAAAAGTCCCCGGTAAGGACCCCTTCCACAGGGACAGGGATGACCCTTGCTCCCGGAAAACGGACTTCGGTTCTTGAAGCTGCCTCTCTTATGTCGTCTCCTATGATCCCTCCGGGGCAGGTGTTCACCACAAAGACCGTTTGCCAGCCGGCTGAAAGGGCTTCTTCGATTTTCCTCTCAAGTTTTTCGAGCCCTCCGAAGATGACGTCCTCTTCCTCCATATCGGTCGACAGGAGGCACGGGATCTGCTTTTCCTCACGTGTAGGAGCATTTATTCCACCTCCCCTTAAAAAAGAGCAAGAAAGAGCATCGGCTGTGATATGGGTGCAGCTCCTCGGCCCGTGCAGGACCGTGGCGGCATCGTTAACCTGAAAAGTCGCAGTCGTAGCCCCTGAAAAGGCACAGCCGTAAAGAGGCAGCCTGGTGGGAGGTGCCGATGGGGGTGGTGCGGATGCTTCTGTGGGAGTTCCTGCGGACTTTGTGTCGGGAACTCCTGCGGAGATTTCTACAGACTGCCCTTCGGGAATCGCCTTGCAGATTTCTGAGGAAGACCCTTTTTCCCGGTTGGGGGAACCAGGTTCTACACCGGGTTTTTTTCCGGGTGCAGATCCTGGGACAAATGGCTTTCTGTTGGGCAGTTTCCGCTTTCCCAGCACCAGGGTTTCAAGCTCAAGGTCACCAAGGGGGTTGGCGGGATGGAGCAGGCTTCGGTCCTTTTCCAGGGTTTCCACATACCCTGCCAGCTCCCTGAAAATACCTGCAGGGGCAGAGAAAGGGAAAGCTTCAGCCAAGGTTTTTCCGGCTTTTTCAGCCTGGAAAAAGACTTCGTCCCTGGGAAGAGAAATCAGTACAGGCAGCCCTACCGCCCGGGCAAAGGCAAAGACCCTTTCTTCTTCGGCAAAAAGCCCCCGTCCGTTGAAGATAATGCCTGCAACCCTGGGGACTGCGTCCTCGAAATTCCGGATTCCCCTGAGGATATTGTTGGCTGCGTATAGGGCCATGTATTCTCCGGAAGTCACCAGAAAAACCGCATCTGCATATTCTTTCCTGAGGGGAACTGCAAACCCGCCACAGACAACGTCCCCGAGCACGTCATAGAGAACAACGTCAAAGGAAGAATTCCTGAGCCCCAGGCGTTTTAAGACCTCAAAACTACTCAGAATCCCACGGCCTGCACAGCCAACCCCAGGTTTCGGCCCCCCGGCTTCCACACAGGCAGTACCTCCATAGCCTTCAAAAACCAGGGCTTCGAGCTGCTGCGCTTCCAGGGGAGTTTTGAGCATATAGTCCAGCACGGTGGGGATACCAGCCCCTCCGAGGAGCAGCCGGGTGGAATCGTGTTTTGGGTCGCAGCCGACTTGCAGTACTCGCTTTTTCAAACCGGCAAGGGCAGCCGAGAGGTTTGCAGCAACCGTGGACTTGCCTATGCCCCCCTTCCCATAGAGGGCAATCTGGATCACGGTTTTTCCCTCTGTGCCCTCCCGGACTTAAAAGGGCAAAACCCCGGGAAAAGAGAATTAATTGTTTTTTCTGTTTGGATGGGCATACCCGCATTATTAAGACTAAGGCATAAAAAATTATAGGTTATATTTCCGACTTAAAGGCATTTTTCTGACCATTTATGTCAGAGGTATCCTTCAAAATCCGCCTCTCCCCTTGCATAGGCTTCGTGCCATCCCGGGGGAACAGGCATATTTTCATAAAGGGCGGCTCGCTGTGCTTCAAACAGATCCGGCTTATTTCCCATAAATTCTGCTGCACAAAACACCCTGTTTTCTGCCTTTCCGGCAAGCTCTTTTAACCAGCGGTAGCCCCCAAAAGACCGCAGCAAGTGGTGGTCCAGGACCAGCGTATCCACACTTTCAGCCAGGAGGAGGGCATTTTCAAAAGCTTCTTTTGAAGCTTCAGGGACATGATGGGAGAGATAAAGCGGGGGACCTGCGGCAAAAACGATCGTAGGCTTCCAGGCAAGTACTTCAAGCACAGCTCCCCTGTCCAGGAGCTGGATGTCGGAACAGTGGACAAAGACCTCGTCTCCCTCCCTTACGCAGGTCATCATCACCGTGCCAAAACCCTTACCTTTTGTCCCATGCGGAACAGGTGAAGAAAAACTTATGCCATCGAAACTAATGCCTTCGGAATTCGGAAGGGGAAAGCCAAGAAAGGTTGAGAGTTCTTTTCTCCTTCTGGCAGAGAGCCGGGAAATATCCTCCGGTCCTTTGCACCAGAACCTGATTCCTTCCGGGGGAGGGAGGGCTTCTACTGGCAGCTGATAAGGGTCTTCAGCTTTCATGGGCATGTGGTCCCCGTGGTAGTGGCTGATTACTATGTCCGTTACACTTTCAAGTGCAACAAGGATCTTATTCCTGATCCTGAAAGCAGCTGCAACCTCTACAGGGTGGGGAGGTAAACCGTAACGCAGGCGAGCAAGGGCAACCCCCGGATCAATCAAAATTTTTTTCTCCCCGGTTTTTACAGCGCAGGCAAGAGACCTTGCTCCGAAGGACTCACACCCAAGAATTTCAATCTTCATATGTTTCTATCGGTTTGCAGGAATAATAATCCTTTTCATATATAGAAATTTAATATGTTTAAAAGTCTCCTTATCACTCTCTCACTCGTTGTTCGAAAGGTATTCTTCCAAAAATATTTTTACGGTGAGGTGAAAGTAAGCAAGTAGAAGGGGGACGATGATGATTCCCACCAATCCAAAAAAGGAGACTCCTATAATAACCCCAAGCAAAGATTGGAAAAGACCGATTAAGGAAAATCCGTAATCAGAGTCTGCCTTTCATCTCTTTCCCTAAATTTTGTGACCCCTACACCTACAAGCCTGAATTTCCCCCTGCCTATGAATTCCGACAAAAGCTGAATGGCTGTCCTTTTGATCACGAAGATATCCGAAGTCCAGAAAGGGAGAGTCCTTGAGCGTGTATAAGTAGAAAAGTCCTCAAAGCGCACTATAAGGGTTACGGTTTTAAAAAGAAAATGGTGTTTCAGAAGGGACCCATGCACGCTTTCTATAAGAATATCCAGGGACCCGGAGATTTTCACAGGGTCATTCGTGTCCTCTGCAAAGGTCCCGTGTCTGCTGATTGACTTTACGCCTTCTTTTTCAACGACCTCTCCAAAGTCGAGGCCGTTTGCCAACTGCTTCATCCTGAGCCCCATTTTCCCAAATCTTTCCGAAAGCAGCTGGATATCACAGTTTGCGAGCTCTTCTACCCTGTTAATTCCCATACTTTTCAGGTTTTCCGTTGTCTTTTCTCCGATTCCCGGAATTTTAGAAACTGACAGTGGAAAAAGAAAATCCCTGACATCTTCAGGCCTGATTACTGTAAGTCCATCAGGCTTTTGAAAACCCGAAGCAATTTTTGAAATAAGCTTGTTCGGCCCGACCCCAACAGAACAGGTGATCCCCTGCTGCCTCTGCACCTCATCCTTTATCCTGAGAGCATAGATAGCCGCCTCTTCAAAATTCCGGACCTCAGGCCCCGGTATAAGATAAGCTTCATCTACACTGACCTGCTGGAACTTTTCTGCAAACCTCCGCAAAAGCTCCATTACCCCTGCCGAAACCCCTGCATAGAGTTTCATGTTCACAGGTAAAAAAACAGCCCTTGGGCAGAGCCTGTAAGCCTGTGAAATAGGCATTGCCGAGTGGAGTCCATACTTTCTTGCCTCGTAAGAACAGGTGCTTACAACTCCCCTTCCGGACCCTTCTTTAGGATCAGAACCCACAACTACGGGCAGTCCTTTCAGTTCTGGCCTTTCTCTAACCTCTACAGACGCAAAAAAGCTGTCCATATCTACATGGAAAGTGATTCGTCTGTCGGAAGTGTTTGTTTCAGGATTGGGGGCAGGCATCATATCAGATAGAATAAAACATATAAAAAAGGCTTGAGGAAGTCGGGTGAAAGTATTAATCCGACTGGTCTGAAAAGTAAGCATATAGCCTTAATGTGTAATAGAACTTATTTCAGACTGTATAACCACATTGAAAGATTCCTTTCAGGACTCCTGTGTGTTATCGTCCTCTCTGTACATTACCGCTTTTGATAAAAAGCATACTCCTATAGCCGATATGCAGATAACCCAGTAAAAAGCCAGGGGCAATAACACTGCCTCAATGCTCGACCATTTTGAAATATCTCTGAGTGCGAGAATAAGAAAATACATAGAAAATATACTGGCTGCAGATGAAACTGCAACGTATACGTTCGTTGAACCATCGTGCCCATTTGAGGATATAAAAAATAATGCAGAGCAGGGGGACAGTAAAACCAGTATAATGATCCAGAGAGTCTCTACTGCGCTTACCGGGTCACCAAGAAATGATTTCCCATTAGAATAGACCAGAAAATTTGCTATAACGAATATAGATAGGGAAATACACAGAGGGATTGCCAGATACCATCGAGATAGTGTTTTTCTGGCTTCCAGTAAGAAAAGCACAGAACCAGAAAGAGAGATAATACCCAATAATTCGATGATGATGATAAACAGTAAATCGGATGCTATAAAACCCGGTGTTATAATAGACATGGAGCTGAATATGATGGATACAAAACTTGTAACCCACGTCATCATAAAAACAGCTGATGTCAACGCCAGCGCAATGTTTATCCTCATATCATCACCATAAAACCTGAAATAAGGTGAGTATGAAACGGGCTGCCATAAAGTAATAATGAGACACTGACAGCCGATTCTTGCTGGCTTCAATGTGACAGACCCCTCATACAGGGTGCCGCAGCTTCCTCTCTATTGTATGAAGTGGACACCCTAACCTTAGATCCGAATATTAAATATATCTTACTATGATAGGACTATTCAGGAAAAGCATTTCTACAATATTATAATATGGGTATTAATCTTAATTTTTTATTTTTAGTTTAAATACGGGGGGATTTCATAAAAGCAGAGCAGAACAGTTCAAAAACTGGAAAAGAGATAATCGGACAGCTGTTTCCTGAAATCACATCTAAATCACTTGCAGGCAGGGTTGTGACCCTTCCTGAAGCCATGAAAGGAAAAATTGCACTCGTCTGTATTGCTTTTGTGCGAAGTTCACAGAGTATGATCGATTCCTGGGCTCAACCCTTTGAGCAGGAGTTTGGAAAAGACAGCATGTTTGCAGTCTACGAAGTCCCGATGATAAACGCAGGTTGGAAGGTCCTCTCCTGGATGATTGATGCCGGTATGAGAGGAGGAATCCCAGTGAAGAAACATGACAACGTGGTAACCTTTTATGGAGACTATTCCGGCTACCAAAAAGCTCTTGGAATGGAAAATACTAACCTTGCCTATGTTTTGTTACTGGATCAAAAAGGTATTGTTTGCTGGAAAGGGCAGGGATATGCCAGCCCTGAGACAGAAAAAGAACTTCTCAAAGCTGCAATGGCACTAAAATGATAGAATTTCAGGTAGAATGGAGAGATTATGAAGGTAACAAGGATAATACTCGGATTTTTTGCTTTTGTTGTCCTTATTTTTGCAGCTTATGCCGTCCTGAGAACCGTGCCGATTGATAACTGCGGGGAAAACGGGGCAGGACCTGCCTGCATCAAGCTTCCACCCGATTTTTCTATTGATTATTACGCCGAAAATGTTGGAGGGGCAAGGTCCATGACCCTTAGTCCAGGCGGGACACTTTTTGTCGGAAGCCGGGACACGGGGAAGGTCTATGCCGTCCCTGATCGGAATAGGGACAATAAAGCCGATGAGGTAATTGTGCTTGCCAAAGACCTGGATATGCCAAATGGGGTGGCGTTCAGGAACGGCTCCCTGTATGTAGCCGAAGTTTCCAGGGTGATCCGCTATGACAATATTGAAGCAAGGCTTGAAAATCCACCCGAGCCAGTCGTGGTCAACGGAGATTTTCCATCCGACCGCGCACATGGATGGAAATACATCAAATTCGGTCCCGATGGAAAACTGTATGTGCCTGTGGGTATGCCGTGTAATGTTTGCGAAA
Organism: Methanosarcina sp. WWM596; assembly: GCF_000969965.1. Taxonomy (GTDB): domain Archaea; phylum Halobacteriota; class Methanosarcinia; order Methanosarcinales; family Methanosarcinaceae; genus Methanosarcina. The sequence goes on along the minus strand of NZ_CP009503.1, from coordinate 2,039,066 downwards.
AGGAAGAAGAGCTCTACGGAACGATAATGCGGATGGAACATGATGGGAGCCAGCTCGAAATCTTTGCAAGAGGAATAAGGAACACGGTAGGTTTTGCCTGGAATCCCGAAACTGAAGAATTGTGGTTTACTGACAATGGAAGGGACTGGCTTGGGGACAATTTGCCTCCGGACGAACTTAACAGGGCTCCCGAACCCGGTATGAATTTCGGCTTTCCCTACTGCCATGCAGGTGATATTCCTGACCCTGAATACGGAGGACTCAGAAACTGCTCCGAGTTCACACCACCTGAGATAAAACTGGACCCTCATGTGGCTTCTCTTGGGATGACCTTTTACACAGGCACGATGTTCCCTGAAGAATACAGGAACCAGATCTTTATTGCCGAGCACGGCTCCTGGAACAGGAAAATTCCCATAGGGTACAGGGTTACCCTGGTCAGGCTGGAAAACGGAACCCCTGTAAGTTATGAGCCTTTTGCCGAAGGTTGGCTCCTGGGACTTGCAGCCTGGGGTAGACCTGTGGACGTCCTTGTAATGCCTGACGGAGCTTTGCTTGTGTCAGATGATAAGAATAATGCAATCTACAGGATCAGTTACGGCTGATCCTGATATCCTGCAACGTGGTTTTAACCCGAATTTGTTTGGTTTGATACATGGTACACAAGTGTGAAAAACCTTAAAGCAAAGTACAAAAACTTCCAAATAGCGAAAAACCATTATTATGGGAATTTAATGGAAAATACGATTTTTAAAGAATTATATAATTATTTAATGGATTATTTTTGGTTATAATTTAAATTGAAAGTTTAGAAATACTTATTTTTTTAATTAAATCTTATTTACTTCTTTTTGAGTAAGTATATTTATATTTAAACCGGTTAATATTAAACTATCAACCAATAGATAGCTGGCAAGACAATTGGAACGAATTATCCAGAGATGAAAGGTTGAAGGGAAGTGATCTACACAGGAATCATCAGTGTGATCGAGCTTCGTTTCAGCAAATATTGTTAGTGGTCAATATTGTGGGAACAATCCAGAATCACTGGATTTAAGAAATCACCGGATTTCAGAACAGAGTCTTTTCATCGGTGTATAAATCTTTTTCATGCAATTGAACACAATCAGGAGTATAATTTATGAAATATAACAAATTTGATAGGACAAAAAAGACTCTTGCTATTTTGCTGATACTTTGTTTTGTATTGTCAGTGACAGTTGCGTCAGTAAGCGCAGCTGACAATAGTAAGTACGACAAGAGCAAAGAAGGCTACAACAAAGGCTACAACAAAGGCTATAAAGATGGCAAAAAACAGGGTCATAAAGACTGCTGGCAATATGGAAGCAAAGAGATTCTCAATAAAATACCCACTCCTTTCAACAAACCCAGCTGGACCAGAGACTACAAAGAAAGCTACAATAAAGGCTACAAAAACGGATATCTCGATAGCTACAATAAATGTAGATACGAATGCTTAAAATAAGGGCTAGTAGATACGAATGCTTAAAATAAGAGCTGAATGCTTAAAATAAGGGCTAGTAGATACGAATGCTTAAAATAAGGGGTAAGACCCCTTGAAAATAAAAATTAGAATATTGTAATCCCTGAGATAACACCCGGAACAGAGGATTTTCCGTTAAAAGTTATATTTAAATTGACTTCTTTAAGAACCATTTTCCGGGTCTTCTTAATCTGGTATTGGTTTTCAACTTTTTAACTTTTTTTCCTGTCTTTTCACAATCAAGGTTTTGCAAATTTTTATAAATATTTATGTCAATAGTGATAATTTTTGATACATCACATGTTTATATATTTCCATTTTATATTCATTATATATTTAAATCGGAATTAATAATAAATGAAATATTTATCTACTATCTATCCTTATTTAATTGTGATCAGTTGGGTGATCAATTAGATTTTATTTCACGAAGTAAAAATATTAATTGGGGTGTGGATTAATGGAATTAATTTTTGAAACGTGCTCGTGAATAACATAGTTCAGATCAGATCAAGGGGAATAAGATAGTCCAGATTGGATCATAGGGGCAAGTTATTGATCAAACCTGAAAAACGAATACGCCTCCCATATTCGGGAAAAGTACCCGATGTTCAGGAAAAATTCCCCTTATTTAAGAAAAATATTCTATATATAAGAAATATTTTCTATATATAAAAAAAATCTCTTATATTTGGGAAAATGTAGAGAGATTTTTTTGTTCACAATTCTTGGTAGCTAATCTCCACAATCTCATACAATACTGGATTTGCTGGTAAAAATGAATCTGAGGTTCTGCATTATTTTCACTGCTGCTCTACTCACTTTAGTGGCATCTGCATCGCTCACTTTAGGGGTACCTTTCTTAGAAGACAAAAACATCACTGCAACAGTCCACGGGACAACATATTTATGGGATACCCTTGAACCACTGAACGATACTGTTATCAATATAAATTCAGTTCCTCCCCAATCCATGGTAGCAAAAAACGGTGTGTATTCCTTTGAACTGGTGCCCGGAGACTATACTATTACAGCCAGGTTTTACCAGAACAATACCCTCATCTATTCAAAAGAAGCAACTTTCAAGATTGAAGATGAAGGAAATTATGTTTTCGATCTCTTGCTTTATCCAGTCTCCGAATATCCGGTAACAGAACCAATTTCAGCTAAAATGAATAACCCCAATAGCATGGCTCCTCCCGAACAAACCGGGACTAGCTCTTCAACTATAAGTTACCTTCCAATAGCCTTTACGCTTATTATTCTGTTCGGAGGGGGCTATAAACTTTCCAGCAAATACAAAAAGACGAATAAAAATAGGCTTCAGAAAGGAAAGTTCAATATACCCGGGTTTCTGGCAAAAGTCCCCGGTAAAAGTACTGGTTCGGAAGTGACGTCTGGATTCGGAAATATTGGGGAAGCTGTCTTCGTAACGGATCCAATAATAGAACCTGCAGGTAATTCTGAAATTGAAACTGCTGCTCTTAAAAAACCTCCTCTTTCTGCAGATCTGTGTGAAGTCCTGGATGTTATTCGAGGCCATAAAGGCAGGATTACCCAGAAAAATCTACGCAGCAAGCTGGAATATTCCGAAGTAAAAGTCAGCCTTCTGCTTTCAGACCTGGAAAAGAGAGGACTGATTAAGAAGTTCAAGAATGGACGTGAAAATATTGTGATTTTAACGGATGAGAAGCACTAATACTCACGTGCTACACTCACGTGCTACACTCACGCAATTGAAACTCCTCGGTTTCCTCTGTAATTCCCTCGTGTAATGCTTGGTTATAAGCAGTTACATTTCCAATAGCTCCTAAGGAAAAGATAGAACTAAGGAAAAGATAGAACTAAGGAAAAAAATAGAACTAAGGAAAAGATAGAACTAAGAAACAAAAAGAGAAGCCAGTGAGGGTTCACTTCATCCCCTGAAGCGGGGTATGCGTAACCCTCCACAGTCTGCCTCAGTGATGCCTACCAAAACTGCTGTACCAGCCACAGTACTGATTGTTCCACTTCTTATATTTTAGGCACCATTGCATATAAAGCTGGAACCATCTGTTGTAGTTTTTGTTCCAGGCATTGTAATTTTGGCCCCATCTCTTATAATTATTGTTATTTCTGTTCTTCCCATTCCATTTTTTCTTCTGATTGTCCCAGTTTTTCTTCTGAGTATCCCAGTTTTTCTTCTGACTGTCCCAGTTTTTCTTCTGACTGTCATATTTAGATTTTTCGTTGCCCCATTGCCGATCATTTTTATTAGGTGCTGCACTTACTGATGCAACTGTCACTGACAGTACGAAACAAACTGCCAGCAAAATTCCCAGTATCTTTTTCATTTTCAAGATCCACACACTCCATTAATTTATTTAACCCCTTTATTGATACTAAAATCAATACCGATAAATCTTCCAGAGTTTGAAAGCATCGGTTTTGTTCTTTAAATTGTCTTTCCGGCTATCTGCCGGCTGCTTAAATCAACTTTTATTCTAATTGCCTTACCGACTAGTTGCGGCTTGACAATTCTAGAATTGGGTAGATTAAATATAAACATACTTATAATAATAACCAGCTTAAAAAGGTTTAATTAATAAAATAAAAGTTTCAAAAGGTTTAATTCGTAAAATAAGAGTTTTTAAATTTTAAAAACTATTTATATCCGTAAATAACGTATTTAACACTTATAAAGCACCTTAAACTTTGAGTTCCGAAAGTGAGTTACTGAAAATCTCAGGCATAACAATCACTCTTCATTTTTCAGAACATAGGGGTTGTGTTTGTTTTTTCGAATTAAATCAATAATTTATCCCATTATCGTATATTATAAGTATTCTCAATTGGCCATCAGTTAAGGAATTTTCCTCCCTGAAAAATGAATTTATTTATGGGTAAAAAGGGTTTAAAAGGATTTATTTATGAAAATAATTTTTTCTAAACTTTTGATATCACATATCGTCACAAATCAGGTGTTAAATAAGCATAAAGCTCCTTGAAAATCGTATATTTTTAAAAAAAAGTAATATATTCGTTTATTTAGAGGTTTCAAGGCGCAAGCATAAAATACCGCTATTTCAATTGTTGAAAGCACAGATCTTCCGCAGTTTAACTGAAAAACCAGTGGCAATAGACTTAGAGCATCTAATATTATATTTGGTGAGTCGCTGGTTGCGGTAAGTTTCCAGAACTTCGGCGTACCAGCCTGAAAAATCACGCGTGGTTAAGCAGGATGACGTAGACACAGTCAGGCTGGACAACCATTCCGTCCTTGACCTCATAAACCGGCATCCATGTATAGCATCCTGTCAGGTGCATCCTGTCAGGTTGTGAGAATGCTCTTGTGGAAAGGAATAACAGGGGTTGGAAAATTCCCTGAACATATCAAAGATCTCTGCCTATATTTGAGGACTCTACCAAATTGATTAACTTCAATTTTTTGAAGATTGTGCAATTTAATTCAGCAGCAAGTTTAACTTGTTGTTTCACAATTTCTTTGAATTTATTTAATTCATGTGTGCTCTCGATATAATCCATTGGGACGGTCAAGCTTTTCAAATCATTCGAATTCAAGTGTGCAGTTTGCCCTGTAATCATACTTTGAATTTTTTCTTTCGTTGAAGGAAGTGATAAATAAATATATAAGAGGTAGGGATCAATTTTTTTAATATCAGGTCTTATTAGCATGACTTCGCCTACGTATGAAGCCTGACCACCAATCACCCCCGGGATTTCTTCTATAAAATCTACCTTTTCTGCGATGTATTTTGGGGAGTGAGCCGAGCTTGTTAATAAAATGTCATTCTTTTGAAGCATTAAATTTGTACTGCTATTTTCACGTTTCTTTTTTTCATCTTCGCCTATAAAATTTCTATCTCTGGGTAGCCAATCTATTCCTTTTCCTGTTAAATTTCCAACTTTCACCAAAAATAAACCTTCATCATTCTTACTATATTTGCTTCTTGGTGGGGTTCTACCTGTCCCAACATATGTAGTTAGCTCTCCCAATTTCATACAATCTTCAGACTCGAACCGTTTCAACATTAGTTCTCTAATATTTGATAACGTACTGCTTTTTTTTGTGGGACCTAATTGAATTAGTTTTAATTTTTTTTCACAGCCTTCACAATTATCTTTTAGGTTAGAAGCTAAATATGGTAATTCATTTCCGTCCCTAAATCTTCCAGTGCTATCATAACCTATATTTAATATATTTACATATTTTACAAAGGATTTTTCCTCCATTTCCTCCGGGTACGAATATTTTTTTGCAAATAATAATATGGTTGTTGTTTGAGTTCCCGAAATCTGGAATGTTTCCGCCGGCAGCACTACAATACTTTCAATGTAGCCATATTTGCTCAATTCTCTTCTCTCATTGAAAAAGGAAGAATTAGTTACTACACTTCTGGGTAGTACTATACCCAATCTACCCCCTGGTTTTAGTAATTTCATGCATTTTTCCAGAAAAACTAATTCACTATATTGCCTTTTTTTGTTTAAACATACTGAATATTTAGATAAATCATATTGGTCACTATCAAGAATTACTCCAAATGGAGGATTTGTAATTATTATGTCAAAAGAGTTTGCTACATACCAATCAATACTTCCCTCTTTAACGAATAAGGAGTCTGCAAGTTTGTTATGAAATATGCACTTTTCATCAAAACCTAAGTTCAGCTGAGCAAGTAATAGCATGCGAGGGTTTTTATCTAAGCCATATAATTCAAAATTTGAAATATTTGGGGAATTATTTTGCAAACGTTTGCAGGATTCTATCAAGAATGTTGCTGAACCACATGCTAAATCCAAAATTTTTTCTCCGGGTTTTGGATCAATATATTCAACAATGCTCTTTACGACTTCATCAGGAGTCAGAAATATTCCTAAACCTTTTCTAATATCAGGCGTTAGAAAAGTCCTTAAAGCTGCACTTTTTTTGTCTACAGAAATATCAGTTAGTGTGACATCTTTAAATATCTCATGTATTGCAATAAGTGCTTTTTTTGATAAGTTGAATTTTTTATTATTCCATATAGTTTCAAGCCATTCAACTCGTTCTAAATAATTATAAAGAAGTTTGTTCAATTTAGTATATTGTTCATTTTCCAGTATGAGAAAAGATCCGCTATCACACAATCTTTTCTCGCAATCAAGAATATCCCCCTTTATTTCACTTTGAGTTTTTAAAAATATATATTTCAATAATTCATCAAACGCTTCTTGAGGTTGCAATCCATCAATGTTGCGCATCATGTCATGCGCAGTTCGAAACTTACCTGAAAGCTCTTTAGTTGGGATAAATGTGGAAATAAACATAAACAAACCTCTAACGAATTAACCCCATTATTTAGTTAGAATTAATTCCATTATTTAGTTAGAATTAATTCCATCTTTTCAACATAAAAATCAAACTGTCAAACTAGGTTAAAAGATAATAACAAGAATTGAAGTGAAAAAACAAGAAAAGAAAAAGTGAGAGCATTATCTATCGTGAGAGCTGCGGAGAGACTGAACCAGATGAGAACGATAAGGTAAAGATTACAGTGGAAAAGGACTGCGTATTTACTCAAAAATTTCCGGGATTAATTTGTCCATGCATAAACAAAAAAAACAATCCTGTGGGCAGGCAACCAAAAGCCAATTAATGGTATAAAACAATATAAGTTAAATTTGCATGCTTTAAAGTGAACTTTATGATAACGGATCCGAATCTGACATTATTTCATATCATCAATGATATAGCTGGAAAGAACTTTGCTTTTGATACTACTATGATATTTGCAGCGCAGTATCTCATTTGTATTTTTGCTGCTTATCTTGCATATACCTGGCTTGCAAAAAATGAATATCGTCAGGAAGCTCTGTTTGCCGGATATGCAGCCCTTCTTGGCCTGGGAATAAATTTCATCATTACTCTGTTTTATTTTCACCCGAGACCCTTTATGATCCCCACCGGGACACTCCTTATCGCGCATGTCGCCGAGTCTTCTTTTCCGTCTGACCATGCTACTATAATGTTTTCTGTTTCCCTGATGCTCCTGACATCCAGAGATTTGAGGTGCAACGGGACGATATTATTCATACTTGCGTTCCTCAGCGGGCTCGCGAGGGTTTATGCAGGGCTGCATTTCCCTATGGATATGGCGGGTTCCCTGCTTGTCGCATCATTTTCTGTCGGGATATTGCTTGTCCTGAAAAAATATCTGATTCCTGTTAATCGCATATTGATTACCTATTTTGAAAATATTGAGAAGAAGCTCACAAAAGGTAATTTGAAAACATAGTAATAATTTTCTAATATAGCCCTTCTCATCAAAAGATTTTATCGGGGCTTTTTCAGGGTCAAATGTTGTTATGTCCATCAACAGCATGTTTTTCCCTTTCTTGTTGTTTGGATATAATTTAGCCCGTGTTTTTTGTTTATTGGTAGTTTTGGGCGCCTGTATTAACCAGTCATTATTTTCTTTTACTCAAAACCATCAACCAGGTAACATTGGACAAACGAAGGCTTAATCTCGCATAATTAGCACGCGTTCTTTTTTAGGATATCTTAATATTCAAAAAAGAGCACTCAGTTTTTAAGGTCAATTTCAATAAAATGAATGAAGAATTAATGAATCACTCTTCTGGTTTGAATGTAAATGCCCCATAATTATACAAATATTCGATACACATCATATACTTTTTAAATAATGGATGCATAATGCAAAAAGGTATACATTTTTAAATGAAAGGTTTCCGGGAGTATCAAACAAATGATATTAACGGTGGAAATAAAGCAATCCTCTATAAACTAATTAAAGCAATCCTCTATAAACTAATTAAAGCAATCCTCTATAAACTAATTTTAGTCGGAGATTTTGAGCAAAGGGCAAAAGGGCTCATTTCCACAAAGAAAGGGAACAGAAGCAGAAAAGTGAGGAAAAAATGGGGGACTCTAAAAGCTTCGAAGACAGCAGAAAGCTCAAAAGGGAAGTAAATGAACAATTAATTGGACAGCTTCTTTCCGATGATCCGAATCCTATCCTGAGAGTGGAAAAGGATGGTACAATAGTCTATGCCAATAGGGCGGCGTTTCCTTTGCTGGAAGACTGGGGAGTCCGGGAAAAGGAAAGAGTCCCTCAAGCCCTGAGGCACAGCATCCTGAGAGTGCTTGCTCTAAAAAGTCCGGAATACCTGGAGCTTACTGCAGGAAAAAAGATGTACTCAATAAAGCTCTTCCCCCTCTCCAAAGAGGGCTGCGTAAACATTTACGGGCTTGACATAAGCAGGCAGGTGGAAGCGGAAGAAAAAATCAGGCTCCTTCAAACGAAACTGGAAAAATTCGTTGAAAAAGGAGTCCCGGAATACATTAATGAAAACGAGAAACTTACTGAAGAAATTACAGAGAGAAAGTATATTGGCAAGGTCCTCCGAAACAATTTGCACTTTTTTGAAATCCTTTTAAATACAATCCCGGCCCCGGTCTTCTACAAAGACAGTGAAGGCAGGTACATGGGATGCAATGAAATTTTTGCCAGAAAGGTCCTGGGGCTGGCAAAAGAGGAAATCATAGGCAAGAAACTCTTTGAGATATACAGGGTACCTTTTTCCGAAGTCTCCCGAGAAATCCACGAGCAGGAACTGAAACTTCTCAGAAAAGGGGGAAACGATACCTATGAAAAAGAGCTGGTTTGTGCCGACGGAATAAAAAGGGATTATCTGGTGAACAGGGCGACTTTTCCCGATGAGAAAGGAAAAACAAACAACATGGTTGCCGTAATGCTGGATGTAACCGAATTAAAAAATACTGGCAAAGAAATCCGAAACAGTATTCAATTTTTGAACACTTTGCTAAATACCATGCCAAACCCCACCTTTTACAAGGATAAAGACGGCGCCTTCATAGGCTTCAATGAGGTCTTTGCAAACCAGATTCTCGGACTCCCGAAGGAAAAAATCATCGGAAAAACTCTACCATCCCTCTTACCATCCCTCTCATTATCTATCCCGGAAGAACTTACTGAATACTGCCATAGGGTAGATTTAGAACTGGCCAGGACCGGAGGGAACCGAAGCCAGGACTTAGAGTTACTCTGTGCTGATGGAAAAATAAGAGACTTCCTGATTAACCGGGCTGCATTTAAGAATGAGGGAGGGAAAACAGCCGGCATGGTAGGGGTTATGCAGGACATAACCCAGATTAAGAGGGCAGAAGAAACCCTTCGGAACACCGCAAATTTTCTGGAAACCCTTGTTGACGGCATCCCGAGCCCGGTATTCCAGAGAGACAAAGACGGGATTTACCTGAACTGTAACGAAACCTTTGCCAACCAGATTATGGGGCTTCTGAAGGAACAGGTCATAGGAGGATCTTTTGCCGAATTTCAGAAAAAGATCCCTAAAGATCTTGCAGAAATCTACCAGCTGTATGACCAGGAGCTTCTCAAGCAGGGGGGAAGCCATTATTACGAGACAGAGGTAGTCTGTGCAGACGGTGTAAAAAGAGATTTCCTTTTCCACAAAGCCACTTATGAAGACAGTTCCGGAAATGTGAGTGGGATTGCAGGCGTCATGCTGGACATAACCCCACGCAAGGCAGCGGAAAAACAACTCTGGAGAAGCGAGGAGAGGTACCGCATCGCTGCCGAGCAGACAGGGCAGATTGTATATGATTATTACATTGGATCAAAGCAGGTTGACTGGGCGGGAGCAATCAAAGAGCTTACCGGATACAGCCCTGAAGAGTTCAGGCAGGTAGGCCTCGAAGGCTTGGGGGACCATATACATCCTGAAGACCGGGAAAGGGCCTGGGAAGCCCATGAAAGGTGCATGAGAACAGGGGATAGATACCTTGAAGAATATCGGTTCAGGAGAAAGGATGGGATCTATTTCCATGTGGAAGACAGCAGCGTGTACCTCAGGGACAAAAGTGGCCGCATATCCAGGATCATTGGAGTACTAAAGGACATAAGCGAGAGGAAAATAGCCCGGGAAATTCTGGAGAAAAGTGAAGAAAGATTCCGGGCAGTTGCAGAAAGGACAGGACAGCTTGTTTATGATTATGACTTGAAGACAAACCGGAGTACCTGGGAAGGAGCCATTGAAAAACTAACAGGATACAGTTATGAGGAGTTCCAGAAATTCATTCCTGAGGTCTGGATTGAACACCTCCATCCGGAAGACCGTCAGAGGGCTGTTGAAACCTCTAAAAAATGCCTGGAAACGGGGGAAAACTTCCATAAAGAGTACAGGCTCAGAAGAAAAGATGGCAGCTACTTCTACGCAGAGGACAACGGCTTTTACATAAAAGACAAGGATGGGAAGGTCTACAGGACTGGCGGGGTAATAAAAGACATCACTGAAAGAAAGTCCGCCCAGGAAAAACTGGTGGAAAGTGAGGAGAGGTTCCGCATCGTTGCCGAACAGATTGGGCAGGGAGTCTACGACTATGATATTGAGAGTGACCGGTTTTCCTGGGCGGGCGCGGTAGAAGAGATCACCGGGTACGGCAGCGAAGACCCCCGTATTTCTACCAGGGACCTCTGGGAATCTCTTATCCATCCTGAGGATAGGAAGTGGGCAGCCGGGTACTACGAACAGATCCTGAAAGAGGGGAAAAATTACCAACAGGACTACCGGATACGAAGGAAGGACGGAAACTACATCCATGTGAAAAATAACGGGGTTTTCCTGAGGGATGAGAAAGGCCGGGTATATCGGATGCTCGGTGCAATAAAAGACATCACTGAAAGAAAGCTCGCCCAGGAAAAACTTGAGAAAAATGAAGAAAGACACAGACTGGCAGCTGAACAGACAGGCCAGCTTGTGTACGATTATGAGATTGAATCGGGAAAAACAGACTGGGCCGGAGCTATTGAGGAGATTACGGGATACGGCAAAGAAGAATTCCAGAAATTCGGAAAAGACAAATGGATTTCACACATACACCCCGAAGAAAGAATGCGGGTGGTCGAAAGCATAAAGAGGTCTCTGGAAACCGGGGATAGGATTCAAGAAGAATTCAGGTTCAGAAAGAAAGACGGCAGCTATTTCTACGTGGAAAACAGCGGAACGGTTCTGAAAAGTGAAAAAGGGCTCCCTTACAGGGTCATTGGAGTGAATAAAGATATAACTGAAAAGAAACTCGCTCGTGAAAAGCTTGAGAAAAGTGAAGAAAAGTACCGCATCGCAGTTGAACAGACGGGACAGATTGTATGTGACCTGGACCTGGAAAAAGGAAACATTGAATGGAACGGAGCCATAAAGGAACTTACCGGGTATAGTTATGAGGAGTTCCAGAAATTCACTCCCCAGATCTGGGGCAAACATATCCACCCCGAAAACCGTGAGTATGTGCTCAAAAATATAAAAGAGTATTTAAAGAGAGGGGGAAGGTTCAAGCAAGAATTCAGGTTCAGAAGGAAAGACGGGAGCTATTTTTACGTAGAAAACAGTGGAATCATTCTTGAGAATGAAAGAGGACAGACGTATAGGATCCTCGGGTTAACGAAAGATATTACGGAACAGAAACTTGCCCGTGAAAAACTTGAAAAAAGCGAAGAAAGGTACCGCCTGATTGCAGAACATATCGGACAGATCCTGTATCATGACGACTATAAGAAAGGGATAACTGAATGGTCAGGAGCTATCCCCAAGATTACTGGATATAGCATGGAGGAATTTCAAAAAATCAACACCAGTAGCTGGCTTGGGTTGATCCATCCTAAAGACAGGAAAAGAGTGAATTCGGCACATGAACAGTGCAGAAAAGAAGGAGGGAATTTCTTTGAAGAGTACAGGCTCAAAAAGGCGGACGGGAGCTATGTCACCGTAGAAGACGAAGGGGTCTACCTTAAAGGCGAAAACGGAAACATATGCAAGGCACTTGGAGTTATCAAAGACATTACAGAGAAGAAGCTTACCCAGAAGAAACTTTCGGAAAGTGAGGAACGCTTCCGGGTCGCTACCGAACAGACCGGACAAATCGTCTTTGAGCATGACCATGTGACTAACGTACTTACCTGGGGAGGAGCAGTCACCGAAATTACCGGGTACAGCATAGAAGAATTCCAGAAATTTGACAGCAAGATGTGGTTTGAACATGTCCACCCCAAAGACCGGGAAAGGGTTCTTGTAGAACTCAAAAAATTCCAGAAAAAAGACAGCCACTTCCGTGTGGAATATAGATTAAGGAAGAAGGACGGAAGCCATTTCGATGTAGAAGACAGCGGGATCTACCTGCGGAACGAAGAAGGGCAGATCCTCAAGGCTGTCGGGGTAATAAAAAACATCACTCCCATAAAGCTTGCCATGGAACAACTCCGGGAAAGCGAGGAAAGGTTCCGCATAGCAGTAGAGAAGACAGGTCAGCTTGTATACGATTACAATGTAGTTTCAGACCGTATAAAATGGGCAGGGGCTATTGGGGACATTAGCGGTTACACCCATGAAGAAATACATCAGCTTACGACCAGGGAACTCTGGAAAAAGCACATCCACCCAGAGGACTATGAAAAAGTAGTTACGTATTTTAGAAACGTTTTCAAGGCCGGTAAGAGTTATACTCAGGAATACAGGCTTAAAAGAAAGTCCGGGGACTATATTTACGTGGAAGATTGTGGAACTTATTTGAGAAACAAAGAGGGCAGAGTCTACCGGATGATCGGGGTGATAAAAAACATCACTGAGAGGAAACTTGTAACTGAAGAATTGCGTAGAAGCGAAGAGAGGTTCCGCATCGTTGCCGAACAGACCGGGCAGCTGGTATACGACTATGATATTCTGGAGGATAAAATAAACTGGACAGGAGCTATCAAAGAACTTACGGATTACAGTGAAGAGGAATTTAAAAATTTAATCAGTCTGGAGGACTGGAAAGAGTTCTTACACCCGGAAGACCGCAAAAGAACGGTTGATTCATATCAAAAGTGCCTGGAAAAGGGAGAAAAGTACCGTGAAGAATACAGGTTAAGGAGAAAGGACAGGACCTATCTTTATGTGGAAAACAGGGGAGTATTCCTGAAGGATGAAAATGGACGCATATACAGGATGCTCGGGACAAATAAAGACATTACACAGCTCAAGCTTTCCATAGAGAAAGTTAAGGAGAGCGAAGAGAAGTACCGTTCATTTATGCAAAACTTCAAGGGGATTGCTTTCCAGGGCGATATGTACTTCAATCCGTTTTTCATGCACGGGGCTCTGGAAGAAATCACAGGATACACGGAAGAAGAATTTCTTTCTGGAACTATTCTCTGGCCCCTGTTAACAGCTCCCGAAGACCGTCACCTGATCTATGAAGATGCAGTAAAAATGAGAACTATTCCGAATACCCTTATCGAACGAGAATACAGGATAAGGCACAAGAATGGAAAATTGCGCTGGATCTGTGAGCTCCTTCAGAACATCTCCGATTCTTCAGGGAAACCCGTACTTGTGCAGGGCTCTGTCTACGACATTACCGAAAGAAAGGAAGCAGAAGAATCCCTGGCAAAAATCGATGAGATCCGCAAAAAAGAGATCCACCACCGGATAAAAAATAACCTCCAGGTAATATCCAGCCTCCTTGAACTGCAATCCGACCAGTTCAGCGAAGAGAAAGTGGTAGAGGCATTCAGGGAAAGCCAGAACCGTGTGGTGTCCATGGCCATTATCCACGAAGAGCTCTACAGGGCAGGAGACACCGAAACCCTTGATTTTTCAGCCTATCTCGGGAAACTTACCTCGGACATTCTACGCTCATATATGGTCAGGCAAGAGGACGTAAAGCTGAAGCTGGAGGTGGATGAGGTATTTCTGGGAATGGACACGGCAATCCCATTAGGGATCATTATCAACGAACTTGTCTCTAATGCCCTAAAACACGCTTTCCCTCCCGGAAGGAAAGGGGAAATCCAGATTACCCTCTGCCGGAAAGATATCAGCGAAAATAAAAACATAGGTAAGATCGCAAATAATAATAGTAAAGGGAATTTAATCAAGAGGAGTTACCTGTATAAACTGGTCGTTTCAGATAATGGGTTGGGTTTTCCGGAAAACATCGACTTCAGGAATACGGATTCACTGGGCCTGCAGCTAGTAAATATCCTTGTAGAACAGCTGGAGGGTACAATCAAAATGGAGAAGAACAGAGGAACTATATTCAGGATCAGTTTCACGGAAACCAGATAAGGAACCCATTATAAGCAAAAGAATATACATTATTCTAAAAAGTGAAGCCCGAATGAATATATAAATACCATCCAGATTATTTAATTATAGCAGGGGGTAGTTATCACGCCAAGAGTAGTTCATTTCGAAATACATGCAGAAGATGTTGCAAGGGCAAAAAAGTTCTACGAAGATGTTTTCGACTGGAAGATAGAGAAATGGGAAGGCCCAATAGAATACTGGAATATAACAACCGGAGAACAAGAAGATCCAGGAATTAATGGCGGCTTGATGAAGAGGCAGATAGAAGAACCGGGAGCAGACACTCCGATAAGCACCTATATCTGCACAATAGATGTCCCGGACATCGATAAATACCTGGATCGGATACAGAAGCACGGCGGCAAAGTGACTATGGAAAAGAGTTCCATACCCGGCATAGGCTGGCTTGCATATTGTCTCGACACAGAAAAAAATATATTCGGGATAATGCAGCCTGACATGAATGCCAGGTAATTCTTTATTTATTTTTTATATTCAACCTTTATTTTTCTTACTCAGCTCTCGTCCCTTATTCTGCTCTGGATCGCAAAAGCATCCTCATCGGAAGCCTTGATTTTCAAATAACTCACCCTTGCATAAATATCTCCGAAGCACGTCTAAAGCTCGTTAAAGGCTTTTCTTTTTCTGGCAAGAGAGATACAGAGCAGGTCCAATTCCGGCAGCCCATAGCCCAAAACATAACGAAAAAGGTTAAATGAAAGTTAATTCTGCCGTTTTTCTGGAATTCCCGGACGGATATGTATTATCTTTTTAGTGAGGTAAGTTATGATATTGTATTTTTCTCACATCCATTTTACAGTTGTTATAATAATAGGGATAGTTTTATGGGTATCATTTTTATGATTAATAATTTCATCGGATTCGGTGTATAAACGTATGTCTACTGAAGTTTTACGGTCTGGAATTTCCACTATAGTTGTGTTTGTAATTTGTTTATCCATAGTTACCTTAAATGCATATTCTCTATTTTCTCCTTGGAGCCTTACTTTTAAAGGGCGGGATAGGGAAACATCACTTTTACTTTTAAGAATGTATGTTTTATTTATTATTGATTTATTATTTTGATCAAATACTTCAACTGTTACTTCATGACTGTTGGTATCGTGATTGTGTATTACAAAAAACGGTGCTGCTGATCCTCCGAATATAAAAGGAATGAGTATGGGAAGAGATATGTAGAAAATTATAACTGTTATCAGGAGAACAGCTATAATAATAAATTTATTCCTTACATTATTGGCCAACTAAATCACCTCTACAATCTTGTATTTCTACAAACTTTTAACTATAACAGAACTATAACAGAGCGAATCCAAAAATATAAAAAAATAAAAGAGAATTTAATATTCAAACTCTTAATAATTCTATTATTATATCCAGCTTTTTAGGTTGCTTCCACACACCTCACAATGTCATATCCTAAACCATCTTTACCTCTAAAAATCCAAACAGGTTTATAGTAAGATTGATCCTTGCCAGTCGTTTCTGAGTAATAGCCAATTTCGATTTCATTAATTTCAATTGGATATTTTTCAGATCCAGCTAGCTTTTCTACAGTTTCGTTCTGCCTTAGTTTTTCTATAGCAGAGTTTGCATCAATTATGGATACTTCACCAGCTTTTTCGACTTCTCTCCAAGTTTTAAAGAAATAGACAATCTCCTCATTTTCTCCAATGCACACTTCCATTGAGTCCCCAGGTCCGACAACCGGGTAACTATCGAGGTTTCGATTATAGGAGACTCTTACGAACACAGGTGTTTCTTTTTCAACAGTATTTGTATCTTCATTTATCGTTTTGATAGTATACGTGTCCAGAAAACTTATATAAGCTCCTTCTAGCAAGTAGTTTCGTTCATCAAGGAACTCATTTGCAATTTTGACAGCTTCCTCTTCAGAAGGAAGAGATCCTCTAGGCTTAATGACTTTATCCACGTTTTCGTGGATTTTATCTTCCTTTAACACCTTATAATATGGAAGGGTTTCTTCCACTTCAGGAACTGAAGCGTTGATGACAATTTCGTCATATGATCCACAAGCCTTGCTTTCTATTGTATCAGAAAAGGCTTCGTCACTTGCTTCTGATTCTGTTACACAATGAATAGTACATGCTCCAAGAACAAGCATTAGAAGTGTTAATGAGATCATTTTATTCAAATCAACACCTCCAAGATCCATATGCATACAAATTATCATCTGGATATTCATCTGATTCCATGGTACCTTGGCCATTTAAGTGGTCATAGACATATTGATCATCAGTGTCTGCTATCATAGCAGCTCTTACATCTGTACTATACGCTTCCCTTTAATACTGGAAAAGGAGTTTTCTCTTTTTCCGAACGTGGAGGCTTTCCTGTTAATGGGAGATGTTGCAATCAAAGCCGTCAACTACATTGCCAGTAGAAACGGAGAGGGAAAAGTGATTCCCGCCGGGTCCACTTACAAGCTTCGAGGCAAAGATTACTTTTTCAGGGGAAAGAGAGCTTTTCCGTCTTACCTGCAAGCAGGCCCCAGTTTTTTCATCGAAAAGAGCAAAAGAAAGATGATAGCCGAAGACATTGCAGCCTCTTTGAGCCTTATCAGGTAATCAAAGAGACCAAAAGTCCAGAGGAATCAAAGCCCGGAGGAATCAAAATCCCAGAGGAATCAAAATCCCAGAGGAATCAAAAAACTCAAGGGGATCAAAACCTTCAAAGGAACCAGAACCAGGTCGAAAGCATGAAAATTCTCACATTCGGAGAAGCCCTTTTTGATATCATCAAAGGCACAGCCCATTTAGGAGGTGCCCCCCTTAACCTTGCAGCCCACCTTGCAAAATTGGGAGCAAAACCGGCTGTACTCACCGCAGTCGGAAAGGATGAGCTTGGTAAAACTCTCCTTGCCAGAGCTGAAGAAATGGGAGTCGATACCTCATACATTCTGATTGATGAAAAAAGGCCAACCGGAACCGTTACTGTCAAACTTAAAGACGAAGGAATCCCTATTTTCATGATAAATGAAGGGGTGGCCTGGGACGCGATTACTCCGGACGAAAGGAAATTTGAAGCGCTTGCAGCTGAGGAATGGGACGTTTTCTGCTTCGGGACCCTTGCCCAGAGGTCGGAAGAAAACAGGAAGATGCTGAAAAGGCTGCTTTCGGAAATAAAAGCAAAACACTTTTTTTACGATATAAACCTGAGAACCGGATTTTACAGAAAGGGATGGATCTTATCTTCCCTTGAACACTGCACAATCCTCAAAATGAATGAAGAAGAGGCAGCAAAAATTTCTGGTATGCTTTTTGGTACCACGTATGCCTGTAGAACTCTCTGCCGCCTGCTTATGGACAGATACCAGAAAATATCCGTAATCTGCATAACAAAAGGACCTGAGGGAGCAGCTGTCTATCAGGATGGAGTTTATGAGGAAATTAAAACCTCACCTGTAGAGGTTGCGGATACAGTCGGAGCCGGAGATGCTTTTTCTGCGGGCTTTTTGTACACCTATCTTTCAGGGTACGGAGCTTTAAAAGCCACTTCAATAGCCTGCATCCTTGGAACTTATGTAGCGTCGAAACCGGGGTCGGTGCCGGAGTATTCGGAAGAACTTATGAAAGAACTGGGAATTTTAGAGTGAGAAAGGAAATCTTCTTTCCTGCAAGTCTTAGAATCTGAAATAGAAGGATTTTGTGAGTCTAATTCCATTCCCGCACTAAATTAGGAGGATATAGGTAACTCAAAAAAAGTGTACTCTTTTGTATTAGCCATACATAGTTATTTTTTTGGAAAATATCTTTAACAAAAATTTCCTCTCTTTTTATGGCGGCTTCATGACAAACTTCTGCATATTAAAAAAATATAATATCAACGTCAGTCAGTTCATTTTCGAAATATTTATATGCCGCTGATATTTACATATCCTAGCTTAATAGTGAGATCCGCGGAAAATGTCAAAAAATATCTGCTGATAAATTGCTCTATTTTGAAAACAAAAGAATAATAGGGCTTTTTGAAACCCTATTGCAAAATAGCTTCCAGCAAAACAGGGATTGAAACAATAAAAAACAAAGGAGGAAAATATATAAAAAGAAGTGAAGATGATTGGGATAAGGAACTTAAGCCAGACATGAAATACTATCGAGGCTGGCATTTGATAGTTCTGATCACTCTTATGCTTGTCAACGTATATATAGAAATTAAATGGCTTTTCTTTAGCTAAAAATTGCAAAACAGCTTCCACACACTGTATTACCAGGGTAATAGGTATCTTCAAAAAACGCAACGCACGTGTAAGGATTATGCACAATCTTTTTTTTAGAAAGTTGCTCTAGCCAAAAATTAGTTCATTTCTATAAAGTCAGAATAATAAAAAACAATTTTTTTGTACAGAACAGGGCTTTCGGATAGTCTCTTAAATTTGGATAGTCTCTTAATTTTGGATAGTCTCTTAAATTTGGATAGTCTCTTAATTTTGGATAGTCTCTTAATTTTGGATAGTCTCTTACATTCCAGAGAGGAAAATGGTAGACACTTCTATCTCATTGCTTCAAACAAATCCACAATTTTCAGCCCTGATTATAATTCTGGTACTGTGGGAGCTTTTCTGGAAGGGTATAGCTCTATGGAAGGCAGCACGAGAATCTCAGAGATACTGGTTTATTGTTATACTCTTTTTGAATACGGTAGGTATTTTACCTATCCTTTATATTTTCGTATTTAAGGAAGGGAAAAAGGGAATATAAATCAAAAAGATCAAATTACACATCTCACCGATATTCAGAAAATTAGTTCAAAAGTAGATGATAAGGTTTTGAGTCCCTATTCTCAAGTCCCTACCTGCGATCCAACCTCTACCTGCAGTCCTACCCATCGATTAAAAGGAAACCCTATTACCCTTAACCCATACATCTTTATAAGTACTTTTTATGTCGTGCCAACACATTTATTTTTGTGACGACCAATAAAATAACCTACACATACGCCTTTAACGAAACCAATTAAACCGGCGCCCATAACAACACAAAAAGCTATTTTTGCAGCTTTTTTGCACACTCTTTTAACCCCATCCATCGATACACCTCTATTAGTTTAATTTTCGATTAAATTTTTCTTTATTTCATGTTTTCTAATATTATAATGCTAGATACGTAAGTACATTTTGTCATGCTTGGCATATTACTGAGATCTGCGCGCCAGCAAAAAGTATGACATATTTTTTTTAATTGTAAATATAGTCTCAAAACTCTCACATATCGCAACAATCCCTTTCGCTTAAAGGGCTGCTTTCGGAAATAAAAGCAAAAAACTTTTTCTACGATGTAAACCTGAGAACCGGATTTTACAGAAAAGAATGGATCCTATCTTCCTTTGGGCACTGCACAATCCTGAAAATTAGTGAAGAAGAGGCAGCGACTATTTCCTGTATACTTTTTGGCACCATGTATGCCTGTAGAACTCTTTGCCGTCTGCTTACGGACAGGTACCCGAAAATATCAGTAATCTGCTTTACAAATCCAGGATTTTGCAGTATTCGAGTTTCAGGGTACTGAAAACCAGCTTTAAGCTTTTGTCTATGAAGGTTTGGAGGCTTTCGCATAGAAAGCCGTTTTTCTCCAGGTCCCACACCCTACTTTTGCAGCAGGGGTTCACCTGCGTTGTTTGAGTAAAGAACTTTCCTATCTTTATTTAGACGAAGCATATTATGATAATAGACTCAAATCGATGAACTAAAAATATATAGGTATCTATGACATATATTTACTACATAGGAAATCTATTTATAGATGCCAAACAACTATACTATGTCGAAGAGAAACCAAAAACTAGACAAAAATAAAAAACAATCGTAAATTAAAATAAAAACAGGTGATATAAATATGGAAAAACTTAGAAACTTAATTATCAAGAACATAGCAATATTCAATAACGCATTTCCAGATAGGTTCTGCCATAGCCCGGATGTAATCTCCGCGATCTCATACGACTATAAATTCACTTACGGACAGGTCGAAAACGAGATTGAAAAGATGGTCCATGAAGGGGTTCTTGATGCAGACCTTTCCGACTGGGATGGAATAAAGCTCTTATAAGAACAGGCTACCCCCATAAGGGAAAAAGATAAGAAAGAAAGCACAAACCAAAGCGTAACGAAACTCTGGATTAGATCAAGTATTCAATCACTTAATAGGGCATTTGATTGCCTTTCTAGAATTTGATCACGTAAACCAGTATTTAAGTCGGGTTAAGAAAATAATACAGCGAGAACTTCAGCGGAAGTTTCGCCAGTAGCTACTTCTTCTCCTTTAAAACCTTTTAATTCATAGAAATTTTCATTCAGGGACAATTCTTAGAAGCGGACACTGCGAATAATTAATCTTCTTTTGATAATACCTCTTTGCATGTTCCACAAGAAGAGCATGGTATTCCTGATAGATGGCCAGGTCTTCCGGTAAATTTTCTTCAAACAGAGACTTGATTTCTGAATATTTTGCTTTCTCTTCAGCCAGGCCAAGATTGCTTAGAACTCTTCTGGTGTATGCATCAACCACAAACGAGGGCTGTTTAAAGGCGTACAGCAAGATTGAATCGGCAGTTTCGGGCCCAACACCTTTTATCGAGAGCAGTTCTTTCCGCTTAGGCATTCTGCTTTTCAAATTCAGAAACCACTCGGCAAGGATTTTGAGACGCATTGCTTTCTGGTTATAATATCCTGCAGGCTTTATGGCTTCTTTTAAGGTTTCTGAGTCAAGGGATAAAAGTGCTTCCGGAGAAAGGGAGTCCATTTGCCTGAGGTTGATGAGCGCTCTTTCAACCTGCTGCCAGCTCGTATTCTGCGTAAGCAGGGCTCCGCAAATAATCTCAAATTGCTGACTCTCTGTATGTGGATAGGTGTAGTCTCCGGGATGATACCCCCGGATAGATCCTGTTTTTGTGGGATTTGTCCCGCTACTGTCTTGAAGTTCTGTTAAAGGCCACCAGCCCTGAGGGCCGTATGAACCAAAGAGGAAGCCGTAGATCTTACGGATAACAGGTTCATTAAAGGTTCTTCCGGAACTGAGGTTCTGAACACTCTTCTTCATTTCAACACATCTATATCAGGGAATTCCATTTTAATTCTTCCATATCCAGAATATCTGGAACTTGTTTAAAAATATCCTTTCAAAATGTTTTGATGCAATTCTACTTTAAATTGCCTGCTCTTTAATCAGAAAAAAGGTAAAGTTTCTCAGTCTGCCGGTCTGAAGGCAGGTGAGAAAATATTGAGGTGAATAAAATTTTGGACTATAATCATCAAATGTTTGACCATAATTATTAGATGTTATACTATAAATATTAAATGTTTGACTATAATTATTAAATCTTATACTATGAATATTAAATTTTTGATTATAATTATTAAAGTTATATTAGAATTATTAAAATTATACTATAACTATTAGATGTTGGACTATAACTATTAGCCTGTCTGCAGGCATCGGTTTATATGAAGAAGCGTAAAACCCCTGAGTCTTTAGCTCAGGGGATATAAGCGTCAACTTCAACCCTGATTCCGTATGTAATATTCTGCCGCCTCTTTACTCACATTTCCGATAGTAGACGCAAAATAACCATCACTCCATAACGTATTCTCACCCCAATAATACTTTTTCAGATATTCTTTTTGAGTTTTCCATAACCTGTTAGTATATTCTTGTTTCAATTTTCTGACAATTGACAAAACGCTAACTTTCGGCTCACTCTTGATCAAGAAATGAATATGGTCTTTGTCAGTTTCCATTTCAAGGATTTCAAAGTTAGACTCTTTTGAAATGTCACTCATAATCTGTTTGAGTTCTTCGCTAATTGGTTCAAGTATGACTTTTCGGTATTTGCAAACAAAAATAACATGATACATTAACAAAAATTTGCTATGATTCCGTGTTTCATACTTCGTATTTACCAAAAAGTATATATGTTGTTAAATCATATAATGCCTTTGTATGATGCAAGCGTTCAAATTTAGACTCTATCCTACAACTACACAAGCTATTCAATTGAATCAGCATATAGGTAGCTGTAGATTTGTCTATAATTGGGCACTTGACCAGAAAATTAAAACTTATGAGCAGGCAGGGGAATCAATTTCCAGATTTGACTTAACAAATTAATTCCTACTCTAAAGGCTTCTAATGAGTGGTTAGGAGAAGTTAACTCTCATCATTACAGGGGATGACTAAGCAGTTGAATCCCGCTTTCACTAGATTCTTTAGAGAGAAAACCAGGTTTCCAAGTTCAAATCAAAAAAGAATTCCGATACAGTCTTTCCCTGTACCTCAACACTACACTGTAAACTTTGAAACTAATACTATCAAGCTTCCTAAAATAGAACCAATTAAAGCAGTCCTTCACAGGAAGTTGAAAGAGAGCCTAAAACGGCTACGGTATCAAGGACATTTAAAGGACATTACTACATCAGTATCCCTTGTTGAAGATGGAAAAGAACTTCCAGTAAAGGAAGCTTTCACAGAATCAACAACAGTAGGAATTGATGTAGGTATCAAAGACTTTGCTGTCCTTTCAACAGGAGAAAAGGTTGAGAATCCAAAGTACTTGAAAAACTCTCTTAAAAGGCTCAAAGTATTACAGAAAAGAGTCTCAAGGAAACAGAAAGGCTCTAAGAACAGGGCAAAAGCTAAACGAAGACTTGCTGTACTGCATGACAAAATAACAAATCAGAGAAATGACTTCCAGAACAAACTCTCTTTTAGACTTGTTAGCGAAAACCAAGCTGTAGCTCTGGAAACTCTAAATGTTAAAGGCATGGTTAAGAATCATCACTTAGCACAGGCTATAAGTGATTCTGCGTGGAGTAGTTTTGTAATAAAGTTGGAATATAAGGCTCAATGGTTTGGAAAAACCGTCCTGAGAATAGGACAATTTGGACCCTCTTCTAAGCTATGTAGTGTGTGTGGATACCACAATAAAGAGCTTCAGCTAAAAGACAGAGAATAGATTTGTCCAGACTGTAAAACCAAACACGATAGATACATTAATGCCGCTATCAATATTAAAAAATTCGCTCTCATAGATCAGAATCTAATTGGATTATGACACCGTAGGGACTACGGGGATGAGCTTGGGGACTTGCCCTCAATAGAGGGAGGAATGAACCAAGAAGCCACTCAGTCTTTAGCTGAGTGGTAGTTCACTTGGTTTATTTATTTCAGGCTCGGGGTTGCACCGGTCAAGCAGAGTACTCAAGCCTGTTTTTGAAGGCTGCCCTTCTTCTTTTAAGGGGTAAAAGGCGCCTTTTCAGAATCCCGTTTTCTTCACTCATACCTCAGAGCATCCACTGGTTTCAGTTCTGACGCATTCTTTGCCGGCACAAGGCCTGCAATAAGCCCCACAACTATGGAGACCAGGGTTGCAACAAGGGTTCCTTTCAGGCTGAGGGCAAACTCGAAGGGAACGTTCATTTTAATTGAAATCAGGAGCAAGATTGCCTGTACTGCAGCCGTGCCCAGAAGGATGCCTATTATCCCGCCTACAAGGCTGATCATTGCGGCGTTGCAAAGAAAAATCAGCATGATATCACTATTCTTTGCTCCTATTGCTTTCATGATCCCTATTTCTTTTGTCTTCTCAAGTACAGAGGTAAACATTGTATTCGCGATTCCTGTAGAGCCTACAAGAAGAGAAATGCCTGCGATGAATGCCAAGAAGGTTGTGAGGCCGTTAATCAGCTTTTGGGTACTTTCAATCGCTTCTTTTGGGGAGTTAATATAAAAGTCCTGCGTATCTTCGGTAACTCTTCTCGAGAATCTCAATTTACGTTCAATCTCCTGAAGGGCTGAATCATAATTTGCCCCTTTATAGAGTTTTATTTCTATGCTGTTATAGACGTCTCTTCCCCTTTCAGGTATATCCTCAGCACTATACGGAATGGAATATACCTCCTGGTAAGGCATATAAACGCTGCTCCCAAAAAGCCCTCCCAGGCCTCCGAGAAGCCCTCCGTCCTTTGCCAGGATTCCGATTACCCGGTAAGACCTTCCATTGAGGAGGACCATCTGGTTGAGCCGGATCTCCCGCTCGAAGGTCTCTTTTGCGAGTTCGTTTGAAATAACCACAACCGCCCGGTCTCCGGGTGCCAGCATCCTGCCCTCTTCCACCTTCTTTTTTGTAAGCTTGGGCCAGACATTCGGGTCTACACCTTTAACCCTGACATAAGTCGTCTCGCTTCCTAATTTTAATTCAGCCCCTTCTTCAACGTTGACGTTTACATACTCTATGTCCGGAATACCCCTAAGAACAAATACATCCATCCTTGTGAGTTCTGCCTCTGTTACGGGTTCAAATTCAACAGGACCGGAAATGCCATTTTCAGACTCCTCTTTGGCTTCTGCAGTTATCCCCGGACTCCCTGAGGCTTCTCCCGTATCTTCCCCATACCCCGAATCATCTTCATATGATATTTGAAAAGGAGTTGATGCCACGATTGTAATGGTATCACCTCCCAACCCTTCCAGTGTTTCAGTCACTTGCTCCTGGAAATACTCCCCGGTTGTAACAATTGCCATTACCGAGGCAATGCCTATAATAACCCCTATAATGGTCAGCCAGCTCCTCAACTTATTGGCTTTGACCATGTTTAGGGCAATTTTTAAAATCTTTGCCAGTTTCATAGAAACACAGACCCGGGCTTTTAATTTACTCGTCCGTATTTTTTTCATCCATCTGGTTTTCGCCGATCCGTTCTCCTTCAGCATTCTTTTCTTTCATATTTTTCTGATGCTTCTTATAAGCAAAAAAACTTACAGCACCGAGAAGGATGAGTAATACAAGTTTATATGAGAAACTCGACCCACTACTTTCTTCTGGCATTTTGGAGCCTACCGGAAGGGTAGAAGGGAAAGCATAAAGGGAGAGTACATTTTCCTCAACCTGCCTCATTCCATCACTGGAAGTATAACTGATTTCAAATTTTAGTGGGAGATCCTGGCCAACAGTTTCGGGTTCCAGGCTGAAATCCGCAATCGTGTAGTCCCCTTTTTGCAGGTTCCCGAGAATTACCGAATTACCACCGTCTGTTACAGTCCAGTTTTCCTGCAGGGGGACAGAAATCTTGACTGAGTTTGCTCCGTTGTTTCCTATATTGGAAACCGAAAAGGTGTAAGCTCCCGTAGAGCTCCTTTCCATGAAAGCAATATCAAAGTCCGTGGTACCTCCTATGTAGATTCCTGCTTTACTTTCGATTGTTTTTCGCTTTTGGTTTTCTACAGTACCTGCTTCCGTAATTGTCTGGAGCTCCTCAATATCGTCATATGTAAGCACCATATCCAGCTTATACAGACCTGGCTTTGTATTTACGTTGGTCAGGACCTCGAAGCTGACATTGGCAGTTTCTCCAACATCAATAAGGTTTATATGCTTGACATTGCTGGAACCTACAGGCAAGATCACATCATTTGTGGATTCCCAGGAAAACATTGAGTTTTTGAGAGGAGAATTTCCCACATTTTTTATGCCGAAAATAAGTTTGGTTTTCTCTCCGGGTATCAGCTTTTCGACATTGATGTATTCAATTTCAGCATTTGATTCGCTGTTAATATCTATCGTGAGTTCCCGGGTAAGAGATACTTTATTTTTGCTGCCTGTTGAGTAGAGGTATACTTTGAGGGGATACTTACCTTCGTTGACATCATTTTCAACTCCGAGTTTTAACTTCACGACCTTTCTACGGTCATCTTCGGAGCGTTTTCCCAGTGTACCTATATTCTCTACAAGTGTTTCTCCCGAAAGAGCCCTGAAAGGATAATCTGGCTTGATTTCCAGAAAACAGTTTTCGATGTCATCATAACCGGTGTTCTCGATCGAAATCCTTACTTCAAGCACATCCCCGGGCTTTACAGGGTCAGGGTCCTGGTTGAGAAGGTTAATACTTAAGCCCTTATCAAGACTCCCGCTTGCAGCAAGGACGGTTTCGCTGCATAAAGACAGACTAAGCAGAATCACGCAAATTAAAATGATATATTGTTTAAAACCCATTTTTGGACACCTCAATTTACTTATTCCTGAATTTCAGGACTGATCTGTTCTTCATTTGGTCCATCCCTTATCATCTCCCCATCCTTGAGCTGGATGTGCCGGCTGGCATATCCTGCAAGGTGCATGTCATGGGTGACCATAACTACTGTTTTACCTTTTTCCTTCCAGAGCCTGTAAAGAATTGAAATCACTTCATCTCCGGTGATGCTGTCAAGAGCTCCTGTCGGCTCGTCAGCAAGGATAATTTCGGGGTCACAGGCAAGGGCTCTTGCAATCGAAACTCTCTGCTGCTGGCCCCCGGAGAGCTGGGAGGGTTTGTTCTGCATCTTATCGGAAAGCCCTACAAGGTCAAGCAATTCTTTTGCCCTTTTTTCTGCAGTATTATCGTCAATCTCCTGGATTTCCAGGGGCAAGAGCACATTTTCAAGAGCAGTCATTCCGGGAATCAGGTTGTATTGCTGAAAAACAAACCCAATTGTTTTGCCTCTAAGGGCTGCCAGGTCTGATTCCTGAAGACTGGCTATATCCCGGCCTTTCAGGAAAATTTTGCCCTGCGAAGGAATATCGAGACAGCCCACCAGGTTCATCATTGTAGACTTCCCGCTTCCTGAGGGACCGATTATAGCGGCAAATTCTCCTCTACCCAGTTTCACACTCACATTTTTCAAAGCATTGACCTGAACTTCGCCCATCTGATAGGTTTTCCAGACATTCTTAAAGACGATCAGTGTATTTTCCATATTTTCTCCTGAAGAACTTGCCTGGTAAATATAATGCAACATTTAATAAGTTTATTTAATTTGATTCAATTTTGAATAATTACGTCATCATTCAAGATCAGAATCCTCAAAAATAAATAATTCATCAATTGTGGTATCCAATGATCTAGCTATTTTATAGGCAAGCTTCAGAGAAGGGTTATATTTTCCTTTTTCAAGGAAAACAATGGTTTCTCTCCGGACCCCTACCAGATTTGCAAGAGCTTCCTGGGTCCGGTCGTGCCTCGCCCGAAACTCCTTTATCCTTGTTTTCACTCTTAATCCTCCGGATGTCCTTACTCAACATCCCCCTTTTGCATGAAATGCCACCTGAAAACATTTGCTGAAATGCTCATGAAAATAAGAAGTATTCCAAGCACACCTCCAACAGTAAGTTCAACCAGTTTGAAGTATTCCACCCAGTAAAGCACTGCAATGAGCACCAGTGTCAGGAGCCAGGAATAAGTTATTCCGTAAGCTGCCAGTTTTTTTGTTCTCTCGTCCCTTTCCGGAAGGTCCCCCTGTCTGAAAAGCCTGAAGGCTGTTATAACAAAGAGGATCAGACCCACGTTGATCAGAATAATAGAGGTGTTTGTCTCAAATATATGAAAAGCTGCCGAAAGCATCCCGGCAAGCATAATAATTATTCCCAGGACCAGTTTGAACCTGTATATTTTTTCCATACTTTTTGTCCTCCTTCTTTCTGTATATTTGTTCCATGCTTTTTTCACAGATTGCCTAAAATCTGTTTTTTATTTATAACATATTATTCGGTATTTCAAACATTAAGTTAGATATTTTTAACATCTTCTGTTATTTCTATTTTTGGCCTGAAATGGAGGTTTAAGTTAGAAATCAACCACATAATGAGAGATAAATGCAACAAAATGTGTATTTAATATAACTAATATCCCCAGGATAGCAAAAATCATCAGATAGCAAAAACGCCAGGATAGCAAAAATAGTTAGAATTCCTGTTCCAGGACAGGTTTTTATCTAATCGGTTTTAAGATCAAATCTTCAATAAAAGATATAAAGAATAAACTTGAGCATAGTTTGATTTAAGTTATGCAGTTCATGGACCATTAAGGCAATATATGCCCAAATATGTAGCTATGCAAACTAACTGTGCAAGGGGTTTTTATTCAAGTTTCACTTCACAGTTTGAGCATAATATTTGGGGATACATTAATATGGGTATTTTTTCTATGAGAATAAGTTCGGATCTGAAAGCTTTTCTTGAGGCAGAGGATCTGGATGGCTTAATGGAAATAAAATCAAAACTAAGGCAATTAAATAAAAAAGATATTAAGAAGATTCTCTCCTTAAACCTTCAGCAGGAAACCCCTGAGTCTTTAGCTCAAGGGTAGTTGACTTTCAATGCAACTTTATGTGTATATCCCGAATATGAGGGATTTTGTATAAAACCCCTGAAGTTTTCTTCAATTTGAGGAATCTCTATCTTATTTAATCTTTTTTTATAAGCTCTGTCCTTTAAATAATCCAGAGTTGCCATATTTTACGTCCTTGAGTGAAAAAACCAATCGCCGGTTTTAAAATCCTGAATTTGACCCCTATTTCTGTTTACTTGCAGAAATAAGATTTTGCAGAATTTTGATAAGAGATGTTTAATAAAAGATCCATACATTATGAATTAAGGGGAAATATGAATTTCGGGTATATAGGAAAGCTGATCACCGGGACGATAAAAGAGTGGATGGAAAACAATGCACGGACTTACAGTGCCGCACTGGCATTTTATTTTGTGTTAAGCCTTCCTGCCCTTCTGCTATTTTCGGTATTTGTAGGAAGTATTTTTTTCAGGTCAAAACAGATTCAGGACAGCATAATCAATAACCTTCAGGGACTCGTTGATCAGGAGGTGATTGATATGATTAGTTCTCTCTTCGAGTATATCCCGGACATTAATTCCCTCTCAATAGGCGCATTTGTCGGCTTTGTGATTCTTCTATGGAGTGCAAGCAATGTTTTCCGGCAATTGAGAAATTTCCTTGAGAGAGCCTGGGATATTAAACCCGAGAAGTCCAATACTGTTAAAGATTTTATAAAGAATGCAATTGTTTCCTTTTTTGTAGTGATAGTTTTTGGTGGGCTCTTTGTGCTCAGCATAATTGTCGAAGGAGTTCTTTATGCAACTTCAAAACTGTTTCAGGATATTTTCCCCTGCCCCCCGATTCTTGCCCATTATGCTGGTTCCATAGCCAGTTTCCTGATCCTTGTCCTGTTTTTCATGCTTGTCTACTGGGTATTGCCCGATACAAAGCTTGATCTAAAACCTGTTTTTGTAGGGTCGCTGGTAACAACAATTCTCATAACCATAGGCAAGTATGCCCTTGGAATTTATTTTACATACATCAACCTTACAAGCGTTTATGGAGCAATCGGGTCGATTGTTGGGTTATTTCTCCTTATCTATTACATCTCAATTATGATTACAATTGGTGCGGAGTTCACGAAGGTTTATTCAGAATCATTCTGAATCGTAAAGTGTAAACTTCCATAAAAACAAACATGAAATTCTTCAGATTACAGGCACAAATAAATGAAAGTAATTTTCAAATTACAGTACTTTCATGTCAATAAAAAATTTGCAAAAAAATATCCCCCAGACTGAGATAATATTTCCCTTTACTCAGGAGACCTTTTTTAATCAAAAATCCTGAATCGCAATTCGGGGGGTCTAAAAATCCAGTATTACACATATTTAAAAAATTCCTTTTTGAATAAAGGGGTAAAAAATGATATATAAAAAAAGGCATGGCGATTTATGTACCATAAAAAAGGTATGGCAGTTTATGTACCCGGAAATATAGGCTTATAATTTACATAGGCTTATAATTTACCCAAAGACTCATTATAAGCCGCTTCTGTTTTTGGAAGTTATTTTTTTTCTACCCTCTCTTCTTTTAGCATCTTTTTTGCAATGATAAAGACCACTAATGCAATTATTATGAAATTTATCAATTCTCCCAGAAAAGCTCCCCAGCTAAGTACTATTGGCCCAATTGCAAGGGTTGCAGTTTTCCAGGCCCCTCCAGGGATAAAAGGTGTGATGATCGGCATGACAATGTTATCTACAAAAGATTTTATAAAAGCCGTGGACGCGATACCCATGATCAAAGCAATTGCCAGTGGAATTACCTTGTATTCGTAAAGGAATTCCTTGAATTCACTCAGAAGTCCCATATTCATCCTCCGCATAATTGAAATAATATAAATTGTCGGGGTAAGTTTTAAGAGGACAAGAAACATTGATCAGAAACAACGGTAGGAGGCAAAGAATAATGGGTGAACTACCCCGCCCTGCTTTCTGATGAAAGCGAGTAATGGAGTGAATACACAAAATGGTCCCTTAATCTAGTTTATTCTGTACAATTATAGCTATATTGATGTAACTATAAGTGTGAATAATTATGCTACTGTTGTTTTGTAGAAGTTGACGGCTTTCATCTCCCACCTGTCGCTTACGTTCCGAGGAAGGGGACTTTCCGCCTTAAGGTTAAAATACAAAAGGTTAACAAGACTTTAAGCCTAAATTTTGTGTTCAGGGGTTAAAAATGGAAAATACACTTCTCACGATTTTTAGATTGAGCCTGTTCGAAACCCTCTGCGTCACAGGCTCTCTGATCCTTATAGGCATGATCCTCGGGGTGCTTGAGCACCGGGCTAATTTTTATATCCAGAGTATTTTTGGCATGAAAGGGATCATGGCTACAGCCTGGATAGGCACCCCAATCCACGAACTTGGCCACCTGCTGATGTGCTATCTTTTCAAACACAAGGTAAATGAATTCAAGCTCTTTAGCCTGAGACCCCGGGACGGAGTCCTTGGATACGTCAACCACAGCTGGAACAAGAAAAGTCTCTACCAGAATATAGGGAACTTTTTCATAGGCATGGGTCCCATATTCAGCGGTACCTGCGCCCTGATCCTCGGGATGTACCTGTTCCTGCCTGATTCCTTTGCCACCTTTGCAAATTATCTGACCCTTGATCCCGGTCAGCTTGATTCCCGGACGTTATCGAGTATTTTCGTGCTGACAGCCCAGCTTTTTAAAAGCATTTTTTCGGTAGAAAACCTGGTTTCCCCCAGTTTCTGGATCTATTTTGCCCTTGCAATAGGAATTTCTTCCCACATAGCCCTGAGCAAAGAAGATCTTAAAGGAGCAGGAAAAGGCCTGATTGCAATATTCACTTTCATTTTACTGGTAAATGTGATTGCCCTTATTCTCAATGTCGATTTTTCCAGCTTTTTTACCGGAATTCTTACTTTAAATGTTTACATGGTGGCGTTTTCAATGGTTTCGGTTGTGTTTTCTTCGATCAGGCTGGTTTTAAGCGCTTTTGTTTATACTCTTGTGTCCAGAATCATGTGATGTGAAGCAGATTTTCCTTCTATAGTCATCAGATGTAAAACTATAATCCTATGTGAAATTATAGTACAGGCATACCAAAAAATAGAAATAATCAAAGTTATGCTGACACACCCGTTCACGCCCTCTCAAAATTCCGTTAAAGTAGACAATAATTTTAAACGATTTATTTAAGCAGAAGTTAATAGCCAATAAAAATTGATTTGATGAATCATAATATCAGTAATGATACAGAGAACTTTCCCACATCCACAGCAAGCGAATAGGCTATTCGACTGAATTACCCTGGTTTATTTTTAAGTGTACTACAACTAAAAAAAGCAAAAATAACTATTTATGAAAATGTTTATCAATATATAAAAAACGTAAGTATTACATCCTTATAAAAAAAGACTTATTTGCTTCCAATGTAATTTTTGAATGCTGATTTCTGAACTCTGAGGCTATTAATAAATTGAAAATGTTGTCTTCGTAGGGAATTATTGGACTGGGTGAATTAATGAGCGGAAATAGTTACAAATCAATATGTTTCGTTGCTATGCCCTATGGCAAGAAAACTGATTTGGCCACTGGAAATGAAATCGATTTTGACAAAATATACGAATTGGCCATAAAACCAGCGATTGAGGAAGCGGGATTGGAACCACTGCGTGGTGATGAAGAGCTAACTGGGGGGATAATTCATACTACAATGTTTGCCAGGCTGTTACTTTCAGAATATGTGGTAGCTGATTTGACCCTTTCCAATCCGAATGTATTTTATGAACTGGGAATCCGTCACGCCGTCAAACCATTTACTACAGTGCCCATTTATGCTAAAATACATCCGTTACCTTTTGATGTAGATATGATTAGAGCAATTGGTTATAACATGAAAAAAAGTGTCTTATCAAAAGAAGCAGTTTTATCAAAAGAGGCAGCTGAAATTCTAAAATCTGAAATAATGAAACGAATTCAACAAGCAATCAACGGTCCTCAAACAAATGATAGCCCACTGTTCGAATTGATCCCTAAGTTTCCAGCTATCGAGCTACCATATGAAGTAACTCATTCTATAAAAGAGCGAGTTAGCCACGAGAAAGAATTTCAAGAATGTCTTGAGAAAGCCAAATTAAAGCCATCTAATCGAGAACGATGTATGGCCTTGATAGAAATCCAACAAGAATTAGGCGATCTGAAAAAGATTCAAGCTAGTGTACTCGTAGATCTGATGCTTTCTTTTCGCAGTGTGGAAGCTTGGGACGAAATGACGGATCTTTGTGAAGCTTTTCCAGATTATTTAAAAAATAATATTTTTGTACGTCAACAGTGGGTCTTTTCACTAAATCGACGGAACAAACCGGGAGATAGGAATAAGGCTATTTCTCTTCTCACAGAGGTTATGAAAGAATACGGCCCCGATCCCGAGACTCTTGGTATATTAGGGCGCATACACAAGGACTGCTACTGTGATGCAAAAGAGAAGAGAAGTATCATGGCTTTAGCTGCTCTGGACGAATCAATTTCTGCTTACATTAAAGGTTTCGAGTCAGATCCTCGTAATTACTATCCAGGCATAAATGCTATAACACTACTCATTAAGAAGGGCGATGAAGAATCTTTGAAAAAAGCGGAAGAGCTGGCTCCGCTGGTAAGTTTTGCAGTGGCTCGCTGTGGCGGCGTCAGTTCCAATAAATACTGGGATCTTGCTACAGTGCTCGAGCTTAATTGCATAAGTAGTGATTGGATCTCAGCAGTAAACATTTTGCCAAAGGTGCTATATAGAGCAAAAGAATCATGGATGTTAAAGTCTACATTAAAAAATCTCACAATGTTAAAACAGGCTCGTGTTAGCCAAGGTCATGATACGGAAAAGCTTCAAGAGATTATCACAAAATTCGAGGAATGTATATAATCTTGTAACTATTCAAATAGCCTTATTAGAGCTCCACAATTTGTCCTTTTTCCCAGAAAAAATTGGATCTAAAATGAATCAATTCTCTCCTTGATGAAACGTGAAAAGATTCTTGCTCTGTGTATTTTAAAAAGAATGGCATGAATGTAATGGACGCTATTCTAACAGCACTCAATGGAGTGCCGCTATTATCCTGAGAATTGCAGCATTTTGCTGAGAAAACATACTTTTTTATCAGTGGTCGAATAGTTACAAAAAAATTAAAAAAAGCAAATGGAAAGCAGTTTAAAGCTCGATTTCCTTAGCTATATCCTGAAAAACCTTTCCTTTATCAGTCGTGATGAAAAGCCCGTTTTCATTCCTGATAAGCTCTTTTTCTTTTAACATTTCCAGGTATTTCTGAGCAATGTTGAAGTTAAGATTTACCTCATAAACGATATGGGTTTTCTTTGCCCCATTATTTGCTATTTTTAAAATAGCTACTGCGATATCAGTCCTGCTTCTTCTCTGAATATTGACTCCTCCCCCACAATAGATTCAAAAACAATCTTTGCTAGAATTCCTACTCAAAAAACATCTTAAATGACGTTTATTTATATTCAACAAAGATCATAAATAATAAATACTTCACTTTCTATATAAAGATCTCGGTTTTTAATAGTAAATAAATTTATAATAAAAAAGTAATAATTTATCTTAGGTGTATATTGGATTTGAAAATCATGTTGGTAATTGAAGAATCTGATGTACAAAAACTTCAAGCTTAAAGAAAGCCTTGTATTGGGCTTCTAACAGATATGCTGGAAAAACTATTTCATATAACAGCATTCCGACCTTGAAGAAAATCAGCTCCAAAAGAAAATTGGCTCCAAAAATTCAAAAAATCACAAGCATAGAGCAATAACATTGCAAATTCTAGGGTATGTAAAAATGGCGTGGAAAAAAGTAAAGAATATTTTAGGGGATTAAATTGGGTTGGATTAATTGGAAGGAAAACACTTAACATCAAAAATTTAGTTTGATAAATTTTGGATTGGATTTCTAATTCCTTCAAATTTGCATATAAATGAAAAAATGAAACTTTAGGTGCCGAAAGCAGGTAAGTTCATGTGATTACCTGTTTTTAACCTGTGATCCACGGCTGCTTCACAGCTTTTTCCTTTTATCTCTTTCTCTCTTCTTCTGTCTTTTTTCAGGGGAAAGGCCGCTCTTCTGCATCGAGCGTGACA
This sequence comes from Methanosarcina sp. WWM596, assembly GCF_000969965.1. Classification (GTDB taxonomy): domain Archaea; phylum Halobacteriota; class Methanosarcinia; order Methanosarcinales; family Methanosarcinaceae; genus Methanosarcina. The sequence continues at coordinate 2,004,093 of NZ_CP009503.1, read as the reverse complement.
AATCTCAAATTATATTCAACGAATCTAGGCCCACTTTAATAAAAGTTAATCCAAAAACAATCTGTGCAATCCCCAGAACACGGATGATAGAAAAGTAATACTTGCTATTTATAAAATATTTTGACTTATCTACGATTAACGCAACAATTACCTTTGAGCCTACAAGAAAGATATAGAAACCGGTTATGAATAATATTGTAGCCCAGACATGAGTGCTAAAGCTCTTATAAATTATTGGCCCACCTATGGAAAGCCAGAAGACATATGGGTGCGGGTTCCCGAAGTTAACGATAACTCCTTTTTTAAGGGAGTCTTTTTTTTCTAAATTTAATTCAACGTTGTCCTTTTTGATTTTCAGCGATTCGATTCCTGAATATATCAGATATGATGCCCCAAAAAACGCAATGACCCCTATAAAAAAAGTAGAATTTGTCAAATGTGACAGAACAAACAGTACAGCTAAAATTATTGGCAGATCCGTAATCAAAGGAGATACTGCAACCTTTATTCCTTCCCATTTGCCGTGCTGTAGAGTTTCAGAAATAGTGACAGCCAGCAGTGGGCCCGGAGACATTCCCGCAGCGAGACCAAGAAATGATCCCAGGGCTAAAAATTCAATAATATCCAGCATCTTTACTGCCTCATTTTTTAATATGCCAATTCAAAGAATCTGCTGTAAAATCTGCTGAGATGTGAATGTAGCTAATAATACTACAACGATGCAAAATAACACCTCAATGTTATAAATAATACTTTGATGCTATATAATACACACTATATTAAAAGGAATGATGCTATATAATACACACTATTTTAAAAGGAAATTCGAGTCTTTAAACCCATATTTTCTGGAAGGAAGGAGGCGCTTATGCCTCAAGCTTCGAAAACAGCACTGCTCCGATCGCACAGACAAGGGTTGCTAATATACCTATTACTGCCAGGTCGTTATAGATACCAAACGTGCTCATCCCGGCAATGGCTCCTCTCAGGCCGTCAACACCGTAGGTAAGGGGATCGATCCTGCTTATGAAGTAGATTGCAGGAGGAAGGTTTTCCAGGGGGAAGAGGGCTCCGGACAGGAAGAAGATGGGCATGATCAGGAAGTTCATGATCAACTGGAACCCATGCATATCTTTCATTTTTGAAGCTATGGCAAGGCCAAGACCTGTAAAGAAAATGGCTATCAGGAACATGAAAATTAACCCCAACCCAAGGTTAAAAAGGCTGGAAATCCTGAATCCCAGAACATAGGTCAGGCTCAGCACGATCAGACCCTGGATCATGGCTATGGTTGCGCCCCCAAAGGTTTTCCCTATCATTATTTCTGTCCTTGAGATCGGCGCTACAAGGGTCTCTTTAAGAAAACCGAACTGCCGGTCCCAGATGACCTCCAAGCCTGAAAAGATAGCCGTAAAGAGAATTGCCATAGAAACTATTCCCGGGGCAAGGAAATCCATGTAGTTTGCCCCTCCGCTGGCTCTACTATACATGGGACCGAACCCGAACCCGAAAGTGATCATGAAGAGGAGGGGCTGTCCGAGAGAACCCAGCAGCCTGGATTTCGAGCGCCAGTAATGTTTGAGCTGTCTGAGCCAGAGGATGTAGATTACCTCGATCAATGCCGGTTCCTCCTTCCCATGCCTCGAATCGTTCTCATTTTATTTGCAGTTTCATTATTCTCATCCCGGATATCCCTGCCTGTCAATTTCAGAAAAGCTTCTTCTAAGGATTCGGTTTCTGTCTTTCTTAGAATTTCTTCAACTGTGCCGGATTCTATTATATTCCCGTGATCAATGATTGCGATCTGGTCTGCAATCGCTTCGGCTTCTTCCATATAGTGTGTGGTCAGGAAAATTGTCATTTTTCTTTCTTCGTTCAGGTTTTTGATATGGGTCCAGATAGAGTTTCGGGTCTGGGGGTCAAGCCCCACAGTGGGCTCATCGAGGAAAAGAATTTTCGGGTAATGGACAAGCGCTCGAGCAATCTCAAGCCTGCGCTTCATTCCACCTGAATACTTTTTAACGTAATCTTCCCGCCGGTTCCAGAGCCCGACAATATCCAGGGCTTTCTGGATTCTTTCTGCTCTTTCTTTTTTAGGCACTTTGTAGACAACTGCATGATAGACCATGTTTTCGTAAGCTGTAAGCTCTTCATCAAGGCTGTGGTCCTGAAAGACTATCCCGAAAGATGCACGAGCCTTATCCTGTTCTTTCAGCACATTGAACCCATTGATGCTTATTTCCCCTGATGTGGGCTTCAGGACTGTTGTGAGCATTTTAATAGTTGTTGACTTGCCTGCACCGTTTGGACCAAGAAAAGCAAAGATCGAACCTGTTTCTACATCAAAACTGATGTCTTTTACAGCCGTAAAATCATCGAATTTCTTTGTAAGAGATTTGACTGAGAGTATGTTTTGCATGGATTGGACCTGAAATTATTTTTTAGTATCAGAAAAACAAAGGTATCCTGAATTTTTTTCCTGAATCAGTTGAATTCCTTCCTGATAAAAAAGATATCGGTGTTTTTACTGAATTGGGGATTTGATTTCTCGACAGTCTGCAAGTAGATCTCCTCAAAGTCAGTGAAGTCCTAGTTTATCTGGTCTTCAATCTGGTCTTCAGGGGGTCTTTGCCTATGATCATACCTTTTCCGAAAGGAATCAAAGATTTCCGTCGTCTTTAATTATTTTGTTCTGGTACTTGACTTCAAGGGCAAGGAGTTCTTTTTCTTCTTTGTCTCCTTTTATCCCTCCTTTTATCCCTCCTTTTATCCCTCCTTTTATCCTTCCTTTTATCCTTCCTTTTATCCTTCCTTTTATCCTTCCTTTTATCCTTCTTTTTATCCCTCCGTCATCTTTTTCTCCTTTCCAGATTTTTACGACAATGTCTGCTTCCCACCTGTCCTTGTGGTAAAAGATGAAATCGTTGAAACTTCTGCCGGTCTCGGAGCAGATGTCCTTGAAATGCCGGGCAAAGTAGATCACTGAGACAGCTTCTACAAGGGAAGGGTTGATTTCACGTTCCCGGAAGTAGAAAAAGCGACTGATTTGATTATCTGAACTTACTTATTTGACAGGGTTTTTGGATAACTTCGGATTTTCCTGGTTCTTGCGGAGGAAGGAATTTAAAGTGAAACCTTTGCTATGTTCTCCTCTTCTCGCCGCTATCTGAATTATCGATTCGTTTCATCATTCATTTTATATAGTCAGAATATTGTTTTATAGTTCATTTAATCTATCATTCAATCTATTAATTAGTATCACTTAACCTGTCAAATAGAGGCGGGAGTAATAACATATGAAAAGAAAATGGGAACGGGACTTAGGACTTCAGGGGCGGATGCTCTTTACGATGTTTCTTCTGGCAGCAGTTTATCTCTTTTTCCTGGCATTTCTTTCTTACTATGGAACGTCTCAAATTTTCATGGTATTATTTATCGGGCTTTTCATGGGCATTCAGTACTTCTACTCGGATAAAATGGTGCTCTGGACAACAGGAGCACATATTGTCTCTGAAAGTGAAGCACCGCAGCTGCATGATATGATCACCAGGTTATGTGCAATAGCCGACCTCCCGAAACCACAGGTAGCAATTGTCCAGACCCGAGTTCCAAATGCTTTTGCCACAGGCAGGAGCCCAGGTAAAGCTGTTGTTGCAGTCACAACAGGGATTATGGACAAACTCTCTCCAGCCGAACTTGAGGCAGTGCTTGCCCATGAACTGAGCCATGTAAAGAACAGGGACATGGCTGTCCTGACGATTGCCAGTTTTATCTCAACGGTGGCTTTCTACATTGTCCGCTACAGCCTCTACTTCGGAAATATGGGAGGAAATCGACGGCGGGACGGGGGAGGAATTATACTTGTCTGGATTGTTTCAATTGCAGTCTGGGTAATCAGCTTCCTGCTAATCCGTGCCCTTTCCCGCTACAGGGAATTTGCTGCAGACCGGGGGTCGGCAATCATTACCGGGCAGCCTGCAAATCTTGCCTCTGCCCTGATGAAGATAAGCGGGCTCATGGACAGGGTGCCAAACGAGGACCTCAGAAAGGTAGAGGGAATGAATGCCTTCTTCATTATCCCCGCAATCTCAGGTTCTTCGTTTATGAATCTCTTTTCCACTCATCCTTCAGTGGAAAAAAGGCTAGCTCAGCTTGAAAAGATGCAGAAGGAAATGAATTAAATAAGGCAAAGCTGAAGAAGAGTTTTTCAGAGGAGATAGGTTAAAATGGGTTTGCGGAATTTTCTGGATGCAATCACAGGGAGGAGCAGGCTTCCGAAAGCAAAAAGTGAAAAACTATTTGCAATCTCCACAGCCAGCATTACCCTTGAAAGCAATATGGGCCTTAAACCGTCAGGAGCTGCGGGAATTTGTTTTAAACCAATAGGGGCTACAGCTTATGAATCCGCCCGACAGGAGATCGAAGAGCTTCTTGAATATAGCTCAAAGGAGACTGAAACCGAGTTCAGGCTGAAAAAAGATGAGTTCGAATTCCTCTGGGCTATTTTTAAGGACCCTGATTTCGAAGACCTTGTTGCAAACATCCACCTCGTGAGCCAGACCCTGGAAGACCGCGGCTTTGGAGAGCAGATCCTCTGTGCTATTTACAGATTTGATAGCGAACCTGAAGCCGGGACAGCCAGATATGAAGGAAGATCCGGACAAAAGGCTGGCGGTGGAAAAGCAGTTTACTGGATCTACAATTTTAAACAGGGAACTTACTATCCTTTTATTCCGCTTTCTAACAGGCAGAGGGACAGCCCATTTGAATTCAGGCTTAGGACTGCAATGGAAAGGGAAATGCCTGTCGAAAAAAATGTTGAGAAATGGTATCCTCTCTGGGGGATTCCCTTTTAAACACACACCTTTTTTTTAATTTATAGACCAGAATAATTTCAGTTTAACTTTTCTTTTTACTTGTTACTTTTGAAAACTATAAGTTTGGCTTCATTAAATGAAGGTTTATATAGAAACAATCACTATTTAAATAGAAAAGGGTATTCTGATTTTCGATGCTTCTCTTTGGACACCTAGGTATTACGCTCGGGATATTTTTTGGGCTGGGAATTTTCATACCCCGATTAAGGACTATCATAGATCCACGATATCTGGCAATTGGAGCTATTCTCCCCGATTTAATAGACAAGCCTATAGGCGAAGTAATCTTTGCTTCAACTTTCGCAAACGGACGCATCATAGGCCATACCCTGCTATTTTCCCTTCTTCTCTTTATAATAGGCTTATACATGTACGGAAAAAGAAGAGATATCAGGGGTCTCTCTCTTACAGCTGGCTCTTTTTTACATCTCTTTGAAGATCAGATGGGATTAGATCCTCAAACTTTTCTCTGGCCCCTATTCGGATGGAGTTTTCCCAGAGAATCAAGAGATTACATTGGACTGGAACATCTACTAGAAATGCTTGAAGAATCTTTTCACCTTGAGTTCCTGCAAAATCACATGACTGAAATCCTTGGAGTGGTAATAGGGTTCGTTCTGGTTTATTACCTGTCGAAAAAATTAATCGGAAATGAAGAACTTTGATCAGGTCGTAAGAGAATAACTTTGAAAGTATTGGAAGGGAAAACTCTTATGAGATCGTAAAAAAAGAAACTTATAAGGTCAAAATGATTTTTATAATGAAATAGCCGCATATTATGAAGCCTGTTATGTAAAGTCCTGCTGTTAGAGTATCTGGTTTTTCATTGTTTTTTTTCATTCACTTTCCTCTTTTTCTTTATGTTATGTATTCTCTTCTTCAAAAGATTACAGTTGTACTATATCTGAATCTGTTATATATCTGAACATATGACACTATTTTTGAATGAACTTGTATTTTATACTTTTGAAACAGGTTTTTTGTTTAAGAGTACAAAGAGAACGCCCAGCCAGGCAACACCAATACTATCGATGACGATTATTTTTCGCAGAACACTTCCGTTAAATGTCTTTTTCCATACAGAAACATATTCGCTGGAAATGTAATTTTCAGCAGGATATTCTTGAAAGAGCTTGTCCAGTACCGATTTTTCCGAGCCGTTCGCTGTAAAGATAAAGATTTCATTTGCATATTCCGGATGAAAATAATCATTCGTTTTCTTATAGTCGAGATTTCTTGTTACAAATTCATTAAAAGTACCCGCTTCATATTGATAGAGTCCATAGTTTCTTTTTGCGTCAAAGGAGATGTAACAGATATCATATTTGTTTATGCCCACGATGGTATAGGTTTCATTTTCATAGTTAACCCTGCTGCCGATTGCCCGGGTCAGCATTTCATCGGTATATGCAAAGTGTTTTTTCAGCAATTTCTTTGAAATTGTAATTTCATGGGCGCCGTCCCGGGGAAGCCTGCCTTCTTCCAGATATTCTGCCCCGTAAGGGATAACAGTCTGATTAAGGTAATCCTGTGCTATAGGTTCAAGCACTGCAATGAGATTCAATTTATCCAGTAATCTACCTTCTCCTGCACCTGTATAAATAATGGGATCCAAATAACTGGGATCGTAAAGAACTACGTTTTCAACCCCGTCCATTGAAGCAATCTGAGGAATGTCTTCGTAGCTTATCATCCGGTCATAGTTCTCAGGATCAAGATCCAATTCGGCTCCTCTTACATAAACTGCATTAAGGTCCCCATATGTGTGGTCTGCCTGATAGACAGCAATAATATTGCCCGGAGGTATGGTTTCCGTACAAAAATTATTGGTAATCTGAGAATATGTGAACAGGGATAAGGCTATGATAACAAGTAATGTTAGTAAGACTGACAGAATTTTGATTTTTTTATTTGTAAAAATTATTTTTAGCCAACTCCTTGCTGTTAAAAGGGGAGTTTACCCTAATATTCGATAGATCCAGCTCTATAGATATTAATCTTGTTTTTTGTTTACTGGTCCGTTACTTATCAATATACGAGGTATTATAAGAGGCATTATGCGAAGGCATGCATTTATGAGGCATTATGTGAAGGCATTATGCAAGGGAGTGTGTGATCAAATGTTTTCACAAGTTTTTTAAACTGTCAATTAGTATTTAATGCGCATGCCTGTGCTAAATCTATACTTTCTCATCTTCGAGATTCTGGTTTTAGTGCTCTTTCTGGCCTGTCTGCAAAATGCATGGCAGCAGGGCTCCTGGGTGGTCTGGCAACTTCTTTCCGGGGTGCTATTCGGCTTGCTGCTGGAATGGGCTACAATCCAACAGCTCGACGCCTACGAATACGGACGCTTTCTTGTAATGCTTGGGCCTGTCCCTGTGGTCGTTGGGGTGGCCTGGGGAACTATTATCTATAGTGTTCGCTCCTTTTCCGAAAAAACCAACCTTCCGGAATGGGCACGCCCGGTGCTCGACGGCCTGATGGCCTTGAGCATCGACCTTTCCATGGATGCAATAGCAATCCGCCTGGGAATGTGGGATTGGGGAAAAGGTCTTGATTATCAGTTCTTCGGTGTTCCTTACAACAACTTCTGGGCATGGTTCTGGGTTGTGTTCTCATATTCAGCAAGCCTTCGATTGCTATCAAAGCTCCCTGGCTTTGGAGGACGCTGGTTCTCCCCTGCAGGGGCCATAATCTGTGGCACTGCGGGCGTGCTTATTACCAACGAGCTCATTACCAACATTCCCAATGACCTGATACATTACGCCACTATCGCTGCAGTCTTAGGAGGTGCTCTGCTATTGATTTTGGCATTACGCCCGGAAATCTCGGTCCGACCTCAGGCTGCAATTGTCTTTCTTGTGCCTCTCGGATTTCATGCCTATTTCCTGATAGCAGGATTGGTTTCAGGCGCCATCCTGAACCCACCCTTTTTGCTAGTGGTAAGTATAGTTATGAGCATAATAGCACTTGGGCTTCATCGAGATGCTCTAAATTACTGTTATCGGTCTAACAGAGAAAGCAAAACAGAAAAAGCAAGTAATTAAACCACCGACTAATAAAAAAGTAAGTTACCAGGGAAAAGTAAGGGACTAGATGAAATGTCGTATCAGAATGTTGCCGTTTCTGCTACGGATTTTTGTGATGGATATTATATTTTCATAATCAGTATGAAGATTCACTACCACCTCCTTTATATAAAAGCAAGTCGGATTTTTCTGTATGCAGGAAGAAGAGGAAAAAGAGCTTACAGCTTATTGCGGACTTTACTGCGCTGACTGTATCCATTTTCGGAACAAGCACAGTAAACTTGCGGGGCAGCTGAAAGAGGAGCTTGAGAATATAGACTTTCAGAGCTATGCCAGCGTAAAAAGTCCTTTTGGTTCGGAGTTCCAGCAGTACAATGTGTTTTTTACCATACTTGAAGCCCTTATGAACCACTACTGTTCTGAAGGCTGCAGAACCTCAGGAGGGTGTAGTGCAGCACCCTGCCAGATAATTCGGTGCTGCAGAGAAAAAGGCTACGAGGGGTGCTGGGAATGCGGGACTTTTGAAACCTGTGAGAAGTTCGAATTCTTAAAACCCCGCTGTGAAGCTTCGATAATGCATAACCTAAAAGAAATCAGGGAAAATGGTTTTGAAGGCTGGAGCAAGCGCCGCCGACCTATTTATAACTGGCAGCAGGTATGACCGAAGAAAGGTCTAAAAGGAAGGATCCAAAAGAAAGGATCCAAAAAAAAGGATCCAAAAGAAAGGATCCAAAAGGAGGGATCCAAAAGGAAGGATCAAAAGAAAGAAAGGAAACTTAAAATAACTCCTAAAGAAGTAATTAAATTTTATTACACTAAAAATTGAAGCACTCAAGAACCTTCCAGTAATCAAAAACTATTATCGTGTTATGGGCAGTGAAAAAAATAGGCACTGATTTCCTCGAATACTCCCAGAAGAACAGGTTTCCCTCAGTGCTTGTTATAGACAGGGACGAAAATGCATCTGCATCAAGAGAAGCTCAGGTTCTTAAAACCAGAAGTAGAAGAGAAACTAGGCAGTCTGAAACCTACTTTTACGCGATGGATATGCACGATATCCCATTTCTCCCAAGTTTAGGCATCCCTGAAAATATAATCCCTGCCGTGCCCTGTCACACGGTTGCGTATATGCTTAGACCTCCTGAAGTTCCCGATTAAGGAGACGAGGACAGAGGAAAACCACAAAATAAGCCTTCCTGAAATAGATAGCCCTGAAGAAAATTGTTCTGGGAAAAACAGACCTGTCAGACCTGTAAATGAACTCTTCATCAGACCTGAAGATCAAGGGCTCATGTCATTTTTCAAAAATATTGCATCGGCATTTCCCACAAATGTAATCGCAAGCAGTTACCCTGAGTATGCCTGAGTATGGCATGCTGTTTTTCTCATACGCAAGGGAGGGAGAAATCTGTCCGACCGACTGTCCCGGACTAAAAGACAGATGTCCGACCTTCAGAAGAAATAAACCGAAAACCATTACCGAATACACCAGGGAACTCAATAATACCATTCCTGACCAGGTCTTTGAGAGCCCCCAGATGAAGCCTGGAATAGGCGGGCTTAAGGGAGAAAAGTTCAAACAGAATATGCTGGAAATCATGGAGTTCATAAGTACGCTTCAGGAAGACAGAAGCTTGAAAAGGTCTGAAAAACTGGAGGATAGAGCTTTTTTCGTAGCTACTACCTACACATGCCATGGGGTTCTGAACTTCTTCTACGTTACCTGAGTTTACTTATCCAAAGTATCCGGCTGCCTTTCATAAACCGGCTTTCAGAGACAAAAGATACATCTGTCAGCAGGTCCGATACCTGTGAGGGAATTACAAAGATATATTTGTGGACACAAGCGGCTGGTACCATGAGTGAAATGAAAAGAAAAAAACGGCGTCTGGTAAAAAGATATCAGGCCTTTTTTCAGGCCCTTAACTTTAAGAATTTTATTTATTATTTTTCTCAGAAAATCATTCTTCAGATTCGCAGAAACTATGGTCTTCCTGAGGCGCCGAAAAGATACATGTCCCACAACTCTCTTCCCTCGATTCAAGGCTCCTGATTAACTGCAAAAGCGTTTGTTCATTTAAATCCTCTTTTTGCATGACAAACGAAACGTTGCTGTTTAACATCTTCGTTTCCTGCGTGTTCAGGTCTTTTGCGGTGCATAAGATTATCGGGATGTCCACAGTCTCAGGGTTTTTCTTGAGAGTCCTTATAACCTCAAAACCCGACACTTCAGGCATCATCAGATCCAGAATAATAGCATCCGGATGTTCGTTTGATGCCTTTTCAATTGCCTCCCTTCCTCCATATGCTTGGCTGATAATGTAATCTTCCTCTTTAATCAGGGAAACCATAAGTTCAACAGCCTCCTGGTCATTCGCGATCAGAATTTTTGGCGACTCTTTTTTCAGTTTCTCATTTAACCGATCCAGAGTTGAAAGCAGGATTGACTTTTCAACCGGCTTGACAAGATAGTCAAATGCACCCCAGAGCATATTACATTCACTCCGGTCATCTATTGGGAAGACAAGTACGGGAATTCCGGCAGTCTGGCTGTCTGTTTTCAGGTTTTTAAGCACTTCCCACCTATTCATTTCAGGCAGCATGAGTTCCAGAGTGATTGCAAAAGGTTTTAGCTTCCGGGCAAGGAATAGAGCCTGCTTCCCACTGGCAGCCTGGGCTACCCTGTAGCCGGCTTCCTTTAACGTAAATATGAGAAGTTCCCCGGACAACTTATCGTCTTCAACAACCACCACAAGCGGTTCGGAACCGTCTGACCCTTCAGACTCAAAAATATCAGGGAAATTATGTTCTCTGGTGTTTTCAACCTGACCTTCGGTTTCAGGTATTTTCATATTTTCCCCGGCTTTCAGGATTTCTACAGGCACTTCAAAAGTAAAGGTTGACCCCTTCCCGGGTTCGCTCTTAACCCATATACTGCCCCCGTGCATCTCTACGAATTTTTTGGATAGAACAAGACCAAGTCCGGTACCTTCGTATTTACGGCTAAGGGTAGAATCAATCTGTTTGAAGGGCTTGAAAAGATGTTTGATCTCATCTTTCGAAATCCCTATGCCTGTATCGGATACAGTAACCCGGATCCCGTTTTCGGATCTAGCCCCCACGACTTCAACTGAGCCGCCTTCAGGAGTGAACTTTATTGCATTGCTTACAAGATTGTACATAATCTGCTTGAAGCGAGTCCTATCCGCATAGATAAAGAAACCTGATTCCACATTGAAATTCATTGAAATATTTTTCTTCAGGGCGAGAGGGGAGCTTATATTCCTGGTATCGGCAAAAACATCATAAAGGGAGAAAAAGTCAAGCTCAAGATCCATTTTCCCAGCTTCTATCTTAGAAAGGTCCAGGATACTGTTTATGAGCGAGAGAAGATGTTTTCCACTGTTTGAGATATTTCCAAGAAACTTTCTATTAAGTTCGTCAAACTCACCTGTTGTCCCACCAAGCATGAGGTCCGAAAAACCGATTATGGAAGTAAGGGGAGTACGTAATTCATGGCTCATGGTCGCAAGGAATTCACTCATTGCGCGGTTTGCCCCTTCGGCTGCAAATTTTGCCTGCAAAAGTTCTTCTTCAGCCTTTATACGTTCAGAGAGGTCAATGAAACTTTCAATAAAATAACCTTTTCCTCCTATTGAAACAGGCACAACATTTCTGAGGATTGGTATAGGATCTCCTCTGGCTTTTAAAAGTAAACTCTCAGAGAGGTCTCCAGTCTGGTTCAGCGAAAGGGCAGTATCTCTTTCTTCTCCGGCCTGGCAGATTAACTGGCTGCAGACCATTCCTATGAGTTCCTTTTCGGAATAACCCGTAGTTTTCAGTGCAACAGGATTCGCATCCACGATTTTTCTGGAGGAAGCTTCGATCAGCAGGATACCACAAAGTGTATTGTCAAGGACGGTTTTGAGCCTTTCCCGATTATCCTGCTCCCACCGTTCTGCATTTTTCATGCTGGTAATATCCTGGGCTACAATCTGAATAATATTATTTTTTCTGTCGGTAAGGAACAGGTTAACTTCGATATCAATAATTTCCCCTTCAAGTTTCTGGTACCTCATTTCAAAATGAGAAGAATCCTGCTTGAAGGTTTCCCTAAGTGCCTGTTGAAGCTCAGGAAGGTACTCGGAAGGAATAAAGGACATCAGAGAAGCATTAAGTGGGCGCTTCTGCCCGAAACCGAAAATTTCACAACCTTTTATATTGATGTCCAGAACTTTTTTTCCATCCGAAATAATAACAGCATCATTGGACTGTTCAAACAAAGCCCTGTACATCATATTTTTTTCCCTGAGGCCGCCTTCTGCTTCCCTGTAAAGTGTGATGGTACTTTCAAGTTCCATCCATCTTCTGAGAGAAAATATTCCCAATCCAAAAGAGGTATACACCGAAAGAATGAGCAGGAGCCCCATATCATCACGACTATAATTTTCAACAAACAATACAACAGATTCAAAAAGATTATAGTTAGAAGCTGCCAGTGTAAATATAAAACCCAGGCCCAGAATAACCATGAGTTCGTTAGACCTTTTTATGAACGGCGACTTTGAAATATTTTCCATTCCTCATCCCCCTTAAAGGACCAGAACCTGTGTAGATCCCCCACAATACCTGGCATCCACTTGTGCACATATATAATATTGATTTGAAGCTGTCGATGTCATTGGGCTTTGAGATATATCTGCTGCACCCTGCGTTTAAGAACCTTGCTTCTATAGTAATTTTGAGTGCTTCAAACCAATCCCCGAGTTCTCTACTCACATAACCAAAAGTAGTAAGAAGGAACCCTATAAGTCCTATAATTGCAGGACTATCCTCAACTACAAGAACACATTTCATTTCCATGACCTCTCAATCTTTATATATTAAGAGACCTGGCAAAATACAGATGCTTCTCTGGAAAAGTTATCATTTCCCCAGCCTCTGGACTGATATATTAAAAAAATATACCTACCAGCCCATCTAAAGAAATATAAGACCGTGTAAAGAAATATATATATTTGTAAACCAGAGTTAGAAGCAAAGAGTATCTTTGGCAGACTCGATCAGACAATTGCATCAGGTACTCTGTCATTTTCCCCAATTTGAAAAACTTACCAGACAGTAAGTTAAATATCCAATTCGTTTTCCCCAGATATGATATAATTTATTAAATTATAAGAGTTAAACAGTAATTGTACTACATACATATAAAAATTTTGTTTATTGCCAAGAAAAAGCCGGATCAGCAGGTAAATGGAACTGATTTTCTTAAAAAAATGAGTTATGTTTTCCAGAAAACAGGAGAATAGCCGGAAAATGATCAAAGAATAATTGGAGAATAGTCGGAGAGTAATCGGAGAGCAACTGGAGAGTAACCGGAGAATGACCGGAGAATAACCGGAGAGTGACCGGAGAATGACCGGAGAATGACCAGAGAATAACCAGAAAATAACCAGAAAATAACCAGAGAATAACCGAAAAATAACCGGAGAGTAACCGGAGAGTGACCGTAGAATAACCAGAAAATAACCAGGGAAAAACTCTTCAGCTAAATGCAGAAGACCGTGTATATCTGAATAAAGGAAAAAAGAACTTTTAGCGTTCGAAACTTTTATACTTATTATTTTCCTCTTATATTTTCCTATAATTCCCCTTCGTAACCGGCCAAAAACTCTGCATACACAGGATAATGGTCCGAAATGAAGTCCGTTTCTTCAGGCGTCAGTGTATGCCAGGTTATACCTGAATACCCCTGCATTTACTGCAAAATGGGTCTACATGTTGTCTGTAAATATAACCCGGTCATAGGTGCAGTCCGTCTTTCCGGTTGTTGTATCCGTGCTGTTGTCTATCAGCCAGTAATATTCTTCACCGCTCATGGAACTTGCTTTCTCTTCATCAAAATAAGAGCCGTCAGCGTTCAAATCGCCCATGATTATGAAGTCGTCCTCATTCGGGCAGGCTTCCCTTACATAGTCAACGACTGCGGGCAGGGAATTGATTTCTTCGGTGGCTTCTTCAGGGTCGGTATGGACACAAGTGTAAAGCCAAAAGTTTCGTCCAGGTCCTCAAAGGATGCAATGTAGGGCTCCCTGTGAAAGGGATCCGTACCCTTGGTTTGGAATATGTTAAAGGTTCACCTACCAGTTTTACTTTTGTAGTGTCATACAGATAGGCATATTGTTCCTTACTCGAAGTCCTGCCAAGCCTTTCACTAACTACAAAAGAATAGCTATCTCACTGTTTATAACCTCGACCAGCTCAGAAAGGGCAGTCTGCGAACTATCCCAAATTTTCTGAACGGCAACAACATCATAAGTGTAAATTGTTTCGGCAAGAATATTCATGGCCTCAGGATTCGAAGCCCTTTTAACTCCAAATAACTGGATATTGAAAATTCCGACCTTTACAATCTCACCGGAATAATTAACTGAAGATATCGCAGGAGCACTGCGCGAGTCTCACGCAGGTCAGATTCATTCTTATGGTTTATCTCTCCCTTATCAGAGGATCCTCACTTGAAAATGAATAAATATAGAACCCTATACTAATTTTGAAATTTTTAATCTGAACATACTTTTTGCTTTGAGACAATATTTCATATAAGTAATTTAAAATAAGTGTGAGAAAGTATTAAATTTCACAATTAGTTATAAGTTTTTGAATATTATCTCAAAAACTGAGTTTTAATCACAAGGAGAACCCTCCATGAAAGTATTGATTGTAGATGACGACCCCTCATTTTTAGAACTATCAAAGACATTTTTAGAAGTTTTCCACAATATACCCTCCGATACTGTGGATTCTGCCAGAGAAGCTCTCAAGATGTTAGAGAAAGACTCCTATGATGTAATAGTTTCGGACTATGATATGCCTGTTATGAATGGTCTCACGCTCCTAAAGACTATCCGTGATAATAAAATCGACATTCCTTTCATTCTATTTACAGGGGTCGGAGAAGAACTTATGTACCAGGCAATGCAAAATGGTGCAAATTCTTTCATTCTGAAAACGAGTGACCCGAAAACTCAGTATTCAGAGTTATCAAAACGAATCTCGCAGGTTGCAAATAGCAACAGGGCACAAAATTCATAATATGTAAATATTATCATAATAATCATCTATATTCATGGCTGGTGTTTGACTTCCAGTTGTATATCAGGCTTTCCAATTTTTTTTACTTTTTTTAATTATAAGGCAGGAAGTCCCCTTCCTCGGAGCATAAGCGACAGGTGGGAGATGAAAGCCGTCAACTTCTACAAAACAACAGTAGCATAATTATTTACACTTATAGTTACATCTATATAATAATAACTATGAAGTGTAAACTGGATTGTAGGAGCCATTCTGTGTATTCACTCCATTATCATTTCGTTCAGTGTGTGAAATATAGGAGAAAAGCTCTAACGAACCCTTTAGTTGTTGATTTTCTAAAAACTAAAATCCATAACATAAGTGAAACATTCGATGTTGAAGTGCTGAATATAGAGTGTGACAAAGACCATTTTCACTTGTTATTTTCAGCAAAACCTTCGCTTGATATTTCAAAATATATCAACACCATCAAGACAATAACTTCAAGGGAGATTCGTAAAAACTTCCCTGAAGTAAAAACTATGTTATGGAAAGATACGTTCTGGTCAAGATCGTATTTTATCGCATTGATAGGGCAAGTAACCTTAGATATACTGAAGCAATATGTGGAAAACCAGGGCAAATATGCATCTGACGAAGAATATAAAGATCAACCCAACTGAAGAAAAGACACGACATGCCTCTTTGGGAAAGAATTATGAATCTTTGGGAAAGAATTATGAAATGTGATTGCGGAAACGTTATTGATAGAGATAGAAATAGTGCTATCAACATCATGAAGCGATTCTTATCACAAAGTGCTTTGTTGACAGGCTATCAGAGATTTTCTGATAATCTTCGACAAACAGGATTATAGATGGATACTTGCATCACTGCAAATATCCAGTTGACGTAACCACTCGAAGGAAGCTCCGTCCTCGCTTTCATCAGAAAGTAGGGCGGGGTAGTTCACTGAGTTTAATATATCTTGTAGTACCCTAATATAGGATCAGCCTGGAATATTTACAACTAGAAACTCAACTAAAGATTTTAATAATTCTATTTTTCATTCAGGAGGAGGAAGTTACGGTTAATCTCAAGAAAGATTCGGGTAAAGAGGAACTTTCTACTGAAAGCGTTCCCAATGAAAAAGAAAAAAGAATAGAGGAAAAGGAAGAAGAAAAAAAGAAGGAAAAGGAAAAGGAAAAGGGGAAAAAAGGAGAAAACCACGCGGTTCTGTTTGAAAGATACAGGCAGAGGTTAAGAGATCTGGATTCTGAACTGGTCACACCGGAAGATGAGATCGTCTTAAAAGAAGCCTTCAGGCACGCAAAAGAGGTTTTAGAGCCTGAAGAACTGATAAGCTGGTATATAAATTCAGCCGAGCCGTTCTACAGGTCTGCAACCTGGGAAGTACTTTTACCCATGTATAAAGAACTGCTTGATACTGCGGAAAGAGAACTGGGACCAGAAGATCCTGGAACTGCAGCTGTGTTGAATGGGCTTGCAGGGATTTACCGGTATATGGGAAAGCATGAAGAAGCCCTGGAGTTATTTTCAAGAGCCCTAAACATCCGGGAAAAAGTATCAGGTCCGGAGCAGCCTGAGACCGGAGACACGCTGGGTGAACTTGGAATTCTCTACTATGTCATGGACAGGCAGAAAGAAGCCCTTTTGTATTATAGCCGGGCTCTTGAAATCCAGGAAAAGTTTCTGAGCCCGGAGAATCCTGGAGCTGTAAGAACACTTAACAGGATGGCTTTTTTATATAAAGGAATGGAAAGGCCGGAAAAAGCGGAAGAACTTTTCATCCGTGCCCTCGGACTGCTTGAAAAACTAGCGGAAAAGGAGCCTGAGAATAAAAAAGTCCTGGCTTATACTGCCGGCACTCTGAACAATCTTGGCGTCCTTCTCTCGGAAATGGGTAAACTTGAGGAAGCCGAGGAAAGATACGGGCAGGCTCTAAAACTTCAGGAGAATGTATATGGAAAGGAGCATCCCCAGATAGCCCAGACCTTAAACAACCTTGCCCTGCTTTATTTCCAGACAACAAGGTATGAAAAAGCCCTTATTCTCTATACGCGTTCTCTTGAGATAATGGAAACTCTGGGAAAAACCGAACATGCCGGCTTTGCCACGACCCTGAACAACCTTGCAGGCGTCTACGTACAGAAAGGCCGCCACGAAAAAGCCCTTGAATTTTACACGCGAGCCCTCGAAACCCGTGAACGCATTCTTGGTCCGGACAATTCAGAAGTTGCAAAGACTTTAAACAATCTTGGCGAACTGCACAGAATCCTGGGCCAGCACAAAAAAGCCCTTCCCCTCTACACACGAGCCCTCAAGATTTATGAAAATACACTCGGCCCCACCCACCCCGATGTCGGAACAACTCTGAACAACCTTGCAGGCCTTCATGAAAGCATGGAGGAATACGAAACCGCAATCGACCTCTACGAAAAAGCTCTTGACATAATCGAAAAAGAATACGGTCCCGACCACCCATATTTCAAGATCACAAGAAATAACTTACTGGGCCTGTACGAAAAAATGGAGAGGAGCTGGCGGAAATAAGGATTATTTTTAACATATAAATAATAACGGTTCGGATGAAATACGGTCTTTAATCCGGGACCTATATTTAATGTTTTTACCTCAACTATTTTTTCAGAGTATAACAACCGGCACACCAGTACCTTAAAACTTATTTTTTATTTCTTTTATTTTACGGAAAAACTGAACTGTGTGTGACAGATTTATTTTAAAAATATATACTAAATGATAAATTAATAAAGTTATATGCGTGTCCAGTTTTCTCTTTTAATTACTAGATCGTATTCACACCATTTCTATGTAATTAATTGGAGTAGATCAGATGAATAAGAATAAAAGATCAAAACTTATCGTTTTGGTTTTAATGATCCTGTTTTTTGGGATAGTGTTTATTCCGGCGGCAAATGCCACTTCAGAAAAATCTGCAAATGAGAAGGAAGGGAAGAGACCGAAATCGTGACCCAGGAATCTAAAGTGTTTACCCTGAAGACGAAACTTATATTTGGTGGACTGCTGCTTCTTCACCTGTTGTAACTTATCCCCAATGGACGTACTCAAAGATTACATCTCCCTTCAAAATTTATGTGAAAGTCGAAGACCCTATAAACCTTCTCTGGGAAGATAAAGGTCTGAATAATATTAAGAAAGTAATCCTGACTCAAAAATGGGTTGATAACCCTGTAGAAGACACTCATTCTCTTTCGTATTCCGATGGAAGCTGGGTTGCCGGGACGGAGTGGCTGACAGCAAAATAAGTGCTATAGTGATTACTATAATGCCTAATTACTATAATGCCTAATTACTATAATGCCTAATTACTATAATGCCTAATTACTATAATGCCTAATTACTATAATGCCTAATTACTATAATGCCTAATTACTATAATGCCTAATTACTATAATGCCTATAATAACGAAAATGCAAAATATTTCTGAGAATTTTAAAAAGTAGTACATTTCAAGTAAGAAACTTAAACAATACTCTTTAATCGATGTGAAAAAAATTCAGAATATATGAGAAAAAAGGATAACGGTTTCCGGATTAAATTCAGGAAGCCGACCAATCCATAAAGCTTTGCTATGCCCCAGAAAGAAATTAAAGACCATCAGGGACCAGGGTTAATTCGCAAAAAGCAGTACGAAAGGAACCATCACTACATAAGTGCCATCCAGGAGGGTATACTGTAAAAACAAATGCCCTTTCCTGTAAGGTTCATGAACGAGGTATTCGATGAGAAAGATAAAATAAGGCAGTGAAATAAGCAATCCCAGACAGGAGGGAGGAAAAGCCCTAAGGAAAAATCCCGCAAGTGTGAGAATTGCTACTATCCCGTTGATGAAATGGAGAAAATATTTCGTTTTTTGAATGCCTAAAACAAGAGGAAAAGTATCCACACCATTAATACGGTCTGCTTCAAGGTCTTTCATGTCATAGATGATCGTATTCATCGCTTCATTAAGAATGGTACGTAAATAGAGAAGTACCATAGCTATAAAATTAGTTGTCTGAAAATAGAGCCCGGTATAAAGGACAACAAAACCCAATCCAATCCCCACCATCAGACTCTTTATACCTAGATAATCCTTTAAACGTCGACCCCTTTTTTGAATATGATTTTCTTAAGGTTGGTTGTATAAAGGGCGAAATAAAAGATTGTTAAAACAATTAAAAGCCCCAGTTCAAACTTAGCATAAAAAGCAAGGAATATCCCGAGTAACGTCATGCTTACAGAAAAGACCAGCAAAAACGGTTTGCAGGCAGTTACTGTGGAAGAAATAACATTGTCAACTGCTGCATCTTTATCACCTTCGATTAACCTGTTCACTGTATACAGGCCTGATGTGATTGAAAACCAGACCAGTGCCGGGTGTAATGAAACCGGTTCGGACAGCAAAATGTTCGTAACCAGTGCCAGGCCAGCCATAGAAAGGCCGACAATTATTCCCGAAGAAAAGACTAAAGCTAGAAATCTATTCATCATTTTCACCTTTCAAACTTTTGTTCTTGTTTATAAAAATCCTGACAAATTGAAACAATCCAGATAGCCTTATTAGAGCTCCACAATTTTTCCTTTTTCCAAGGAAAAATTGGATTTAAAAGGCTGTTTTAAAATTAAATAATCCTTATACCTTTATTGTTCGTTAGTGTTTAAACAATCTCGAAGACTTCCTTATCTTGGCGATTTATCCGATCGAGAATGGCAACTAATTAAACCTCATTTTCCGAATCCAAGAACTAATCGAGGTAAAAAACGTGTTCTTAAAGGAATTTAGGAACATATCAACACTGTACTGAGAACTGAACTGAGAACTGCAAATGGATGAGAACCAGAGCAGAGTGCAGATATTTTATATAGTCAGTCCGTTAAAACTACAGAAACTCCTGGGGTACGTGGTTATTATGCTGGAAAGAAAGTAAAAGGGAGAAAGCGCCATATTATGCGCCATATTATAGTAGATACAACAGGGCTACTATTGATGGTTGTAGTTCATGCCACCAATATCCAGGATCGGGATGGAGTTAAACTTGTTCTGGAACAAATTAAGGGGACCTTTTCTTGATTGCAGCTTATTTGGGCTGATGCTGGTTATGCTGGTCAACTGGTTGATTGGGTCAAAGTGACGTGTGGTTGGGTTTTGGAAATAGTGAGAAGAAGCGATGATGTTAAAGGTTTTAAGGTATTTTTTCACAGATGGGTAGTAGAACGTACATTTGGATGGCTGAGTCGATATCAACGTTTGAGTAAAGATTACGAAGGAATGACCCGGGATGGCGAAAATGATTGTCAGAGTCAAAAAATTCAAAACCATTTACAACCCCACGACCGGAAGCCCAGCACGCGTAAGCGCATCAAGTATCAGATGTGATGCATACCCGGCCCCTGCAAAGAAAAGCCCCAAAGTAACTTCATCTGCCGGACCTGTAGTTAGCAGACTTAAATAGGTCTGATTAAGGTACAGCAGCAAAAGCGCCAGGCAAAGAATTGAATGGAAAAACTTTCTATGGCGCTGGTTTCTGGGAGGCTCGATCAGATCAGGCAACACAGCTCCAAGGGCTGAGGACGCTAAAGCTATCGGAAGAAGTACTGGGCTGAGAACAAGCCCTTTTGAAGTCAAATTCCAGATCAGGATAAAGGAAATTAAAACTCCTGCTGTCATATGCGTTTTTCGACCTGTCACAATATCCCCCTTGTTATCCAAGTAATATCTTCTTTATACACCAACTTTATATATTATTTTCTATAGTATTTCTATTTACTGGTGTATTTGAACTATAATTTTACGTTTTATCAGTTCTACATTGAACATGAGACGTTCACAGGATCATTAGAGGAAAAGCTGCTGCAGATTAGATTATTCTGGAAATTAGTACTATGATTCCAAAATATAGCCAGAAATTCGGACTTGAAATAAACCTGCATGTAAACTTAATGAATCACGAATGGACACGGACATACATGGATTTGGGTCATCTGTGTTATCCATGGTTTACACTAATTTTGAAATCGATGCACTAGAGTGTAAACAAAAGCACTTAAAACAAGCAATAGGTACTGGAAACCATATATTGTTGAAATTATACTGAGAAATGATGAGAAAAAACATGAGGCTTGATAAATTAATGCTGAAATAATGGCCAATCTTTGAAAATATTATTGCAAATAAAGATATAATCAGATTGTAGTGAATGATTGGGAATTCGATATCTACTTTTAAAATTTCCATCTGCATCGATAATGGCCGCAAATTTGTTATAATGATTGCAGCCTTCTCTATCTATAGACATTTTGAATGCATTATACAAATGATCGAATGATATTTCTTTTTCTTCACAGATACAGCAACTTATTATGTGGCGAACAAGCACATCTGATTTGAACTGTTTCCACCTTTTATATTCTAGCACTGACTGTTTCCACTTAGTAAGCAACTGATTCCATTCAAAAGATTTGAAATATTGATCAATTGAGGAATCAAGATCAAATTCAGGTATATAGGAACCAATAACACCATTTTCAAGAATACCATCATCAATAACCCCTTTTTCCCTAAAAATTAAGATAGGCATATCTATTTGAAAAGCCATGGAAGGTTCAATTTGACAGTATGGACTTGTAATCCATTTTTGAGAAATATCGTACTGTAAATGTCCTGCCAGATTAGTACCGGGTTTGCCAACTCCTTTTTCGATAAAGCTTCGTCTAAATGCAACTGATAATAACCCATGACATTCATTCATTATCTCTCGTATTTTGATTAATGGTGCAGAAGTACTATTGTCGGTAATTCCTAGAGTTCTCGGCTTGAAACCATTTTTTACTAAATGTCCTTCAACTTTGCTGATAAATTTTGTTTGTTTTCGATTGAATGGTTTTGCATAACTGAGAAACACTGGAATTTCCATAGAACCATTTAAAAACTACTTTTGTCACTATGTATAATTTTAAAAATTAGATTTTAATCCTATCATCTTTTAATCAGAAACCATCACTTCACAAACGATTAAAAGTTTTTCGTTTTGACATGAAGAAGATGTGGCAATAGATAAAATTACAGAGAATTATAAGTGTGAAGATCAGTTTTAAAAGACGCCAGCAAAAGATGAGTCGAATCTGGCAGAATAAGGAATATCCCTCATTTAAGATAAGATCAATAACTTACCCTATCTCATTTAAGATAAGATCAATAACTTACCCTAACTGCTGAACTATAAAAAATTAGAAAACTAATACTTGTCAAAAAATAAAATTACAGTTTGGTTTCTTTAACTAATCTCCAATAGTGATATCCTAAAGCTGTCAACTTGCAGGATTTTGAATTCATTGCAGCAAAATACATATGTTCCTTACCCACAGGTTTTACAAGCTCTTCAGATTCAAAATTTTATAAATATTTGAATACTGAGCAATTTAAATCAATCGTGTTTTTGGAAGTAAATGTGTAGGAAGGATCTAATTTGAATTTGTCTTCAGGTTTAGAGAGGTACTTTTATTCAGTATTTCATTTACTTAACTGGTCATCTGTTGAAAAGGATAAGAGAATTCAAAAATTCAGTATTTCATTTACTTAACTGGTCATCTGTTGAAAAGGATAAGAGAATTCAAAAATCCCAAAAACGCTGACGAAGCTTGAAGACCTAAAACTACAGTTTTATTAAACAAACAGGTATGAGTGGGAAGATTTGAAAGCTTCAATGACCCCGAACGGACAGCCAAAAAAGTGTTTTTATAACTGGGTCCCGAAGAGCCTGCTATCCCTCACTGTCAGGATAGGCAGAATTATCGCAAAAATTCTCGATATTTGCGTTTTTCCGGAGGCTATGGACTTCTTATGGCAGACTCTAAAACCCAATACCCGAAGGCTAACCTTAGCAGAGGCACAGGAAGCGCGAACCGTATTTGGAGACAGCATCAATTACCGGCAGGTGCGTATAGACGAACATTCACTAATTGCCTGGCTCGGGGCAAAGATAAACAATTGCTCGGGTATGGGGGTCACCATCTTTCATACAATCAACTTCAATGAAAAGATCAGGACTGAATCAGGTAATTCAAACATGAAGTGGCTTATTCATGAATTAGCCCATGTTTCACAGATGGAACACATCGGTTCGAAATATCTGATCGAAGCATTTTATGCACAGGCAACAGAAGGATACGGATACACTCCCGGTGCAAAACCGCATTTTTGTAACTATAACCGCGAACAACAGGCTTCGATTGCTGCAGACTATTATATTGCACGTATTTCAGGCAGCTCAACGGCTCCATATGATACTTATATTGAAGAACTGCAAGCAGGGAAGTTATAACTACGATCTTATCCTGACCCTGTCTTCTTCTACAACTGCAAAACTACAACTACAAAATGCATTTCCCAATCATTACGTAATTTTACAAAAATGATGAAATGGAATAAATTAAGGAATATAGACAACAGTACTCTGAAAAAGGAGGAAAGATCCTGTCATTTCCCTATAATTTTTCCACTTTAGCCAGAAACACCCAATGATTTAGGAATTATTTTCGGCAGCAGAAGCTTTAGCCCTCCTGGAACCATTCGATTTTAGTCTGCCTTTAAGCCATCCCTCTGTTCAGTATACATACCCCTGTTGCTTCATAAGGATATTTAAAAAAAAGAGATTAGAAAAGAGATTAGAGAAGATTTGTATCCTCTTCAAATTAAAGCAGAATGTAGAGATTGAATTCCTCATAGCAGAGAACCAAAAGTTTCGAGATGAAATCAACTTACTCAAAGGTGAACAAACCAAACCTAAGATTCGTGGCTTTAAAATAAATGAAGATATTTCGCCAGAAAAAGAGATGTGAGCCTTCAAACAATAAAAAGAAAAGATCAAAAAAGAAATAATCAAAAAAGAAAAATAATAAATGTATAAAAGGTGTCACTGGTTTTTAGTTATCACCTCCTGATGGCTATAACTTCAATCCTCCTCCTTAATTTGCCTCTATCTGATCGATATTATCTTCACTTACTTTTTTATCATCAGGGCTTTTTGTTGGAGCCTGTTTAACGTCTTCAGTGTTTTTTACTGAAGTTTTAGTTTCTCCATTGTCACAATCTTTTGCTTGAGACTGTTCAACATCTTCGGTGTTTCTTACTGGAGTTTTAGTTTCTCCATTGTCACAGCTTTTTGCTGGGGCTTTTACCTTTTCGGGACTTTTTACTGGAGTTTTAATTTCTCCATTGTCGCAGTCTTTTGCTTGAGACTGTTCAACGTCTTCAGTGTTTTTTACTGGAGTTTTAATTTCTCCATTGTCACAGTCTTTTGCTGGAGCCTGTTCAACGTCTTCAGTGTTTTTTACTGAAGTTTTAGTTTCTTCATTATCACAGCTTTTTGCTGGGGCTTTTACCTTTTCGGGACTTTTTACTGGAGTTTTAGTTTCTCCATTGTCGCAGTCTTTTGCTTGAGACTGTTCAACGTCTTCAATGTTTTTTACTGGAGTTTTAGTTTCTTCATTATCACAGCTTTTTGCTGGAGCTTTTACCTTTTCGGGACTTTTTACTGGAGTTTTAGTTTCTCCATTGTCACAGTCTTTTGCTGGAGCCTGTTCAACGTCTTCAGTGTTTTTTACTGAAGTTTTAGTTTCTTCATTATCACAGCTTTTTGCTGGGGCTTTTACCTTTTCGGGACTTTTTTCTGAAGTTTTAGTTTCTCCATTGTCACAGTCATTTGCTGGAGCC
Organism: Methanosarcina sp. WWM596; assembly: GCF_000969965.1. Taxonomy (GTDB): domain Archaea; phylum Halobacteriota; class Methanosarcinia; order Methanosarcinales; family Methanosarcinaceae; genus Methanosarcina. The sequence goes on along the minus strand of NZ_CP009503.1, from coordinate 1,979,355 downwards.
TGTTCAACGTCTTCAGTGTTTTTTACTGAAGTTTTAGTTTCTCCATTGTCACAGCTTTTTGCTGGGGTTTTTACCTTTTCGGGACTTTTTACTGAAGTTTTAGTTTCTCCATTGTCACAGTCTTTTGCTGGAGCCTGTTCAACGTCTTCAGTGTTTTTTACTGGAGTTTTAGTTTCTTCATTATCACAGCTTTTTGCTGGGGCTTTTACCTTTTCGGGACTTTTTACTGAAGTTTTAGTTTCTCCATTGTCACAGTCTTTTGCTGGAGCCTGTTCAACGTCTTCAGTGTTTTTTACTGAAGTTTTAGTTTCTTCATTATCACAGCTTTTTGCTGGGGCTTTTACCTTTTCGGGACTTTTTACTGGAGTTTTAGTTTCTCCATTGTCGCAGTCTTTTGCTTGAGACTGTTCAACATCTTCAATGTTTCTTACTGGAGTTTTAGTTTCTCCATTGTCGCAGTCTTTTGCTGGAGCCTGTTCAACGTCTTCAGTGTTTTTTACTGGAGTTTTAGTTTCTTCATTATCACAGCTTTTTGCTGGGGCTTTTACCTTTTCGGGACTTTTTACTGAAGTTTTAGTTTCTCCATTGTCACAGTCTTTTGCTGGGGCTTTTACCTTTTCGGGACTTTTTACTGGAGCCTCTTCAACTTCACAGCTTTGATCTGGCATTACTTCTCTATTTTTTTTGTAAATTAGTTTGCAAACTGATTTGGTTTCGATACAAATTGGTTTGGTTTCTGTACAAACTGATTTTGTTTCTTCACAGACTGGTTTACAGGCTGGTTTGGTTTCTGTGCAAACTGACTTGGTTTCTGTACAAACCGGTTTTTCTTCACAAACTGATTTGGTTTCGTCACAAACCGGTTTTTTTTCACAAACTGATTTGGTTTCGTCACAAACTAGTTTTTCGTCACAAACTGATTTGGTTTCTTCACAAACCGGTTTTTCGTCACAAACTGATTTGGTTTCTGTACAAACCGGTTTTTCGTCACAAACTGATTTGGTTTCTGTACAAACTGGTTTTTCTTCACAGACTGTTTTGGTTTCGTCGCAAACTGGTTTTTCTTCACAGACTGTTTTGGTTTCGTCACAAACTGAATTTGTTTCGTCACAAACCGGTTTTTCATCACAGACTGGTTTTTCTTCACAGACTAGTTTTTCTTCACAGACTGATTTTTCTTCACAGACTGATTTTTCTTCACAGACTGATTTTTCTTCACAGACTAGTTTTTCTTCACAGACTGAATTTTCTTCACAGACTGATTTGGTTTCTGTACAAACTGGTTTTTCTTCACAGACTGTTTTGGTTTTATCGCAGACTTCGTCAATTACATTGGATGTTCCATCTCCTTCATCCATCTGATAAAGAATTATCTTCGTTTCCTTTACCATATAATCCGCTTCATCAGCCGAGATCTGCTTGCATTCCTTCATTCTTTCAGCGAGATGGATAAAGGATTTAAGCATGGAAATGGCTTTTTCATCCTCACCATTTACCCAGTAACACATTGAGGCATCAAGAAGAGTAGCCAGCCCTGTTTTTGTCATCACATGGCATTTGTATGTACATTCCACATATTCCTTGAGAGCCTGTGTATTATCAAGAGGCGTTAATTCATAGATGGCAGGATTAACAACTGTTTCAGGTGCAGGCACTGTTTCATCCACTACTTCTTCTTCCTCTTCTTCCTCTTCTTCTTCCTCTTTTTCTTCCTTTACAGGTGCAGGCACTGCTTCATCCACTACTTCTTCTTCCTCTTCTTCCTTTACAGATGCAGACACTGCTTTAACCACAACTACTTCTTCTTCCTCTTCTTCTTCCTTTACAGGTGCAGGCACTGCTTCATCTACTACTTCTTCTTCCTCTTCTTCTTCCTTTACAGATGCAGGCACTGCTTCATCCACTACTTCTTCTTCCTCTTCTTCTTCCTTTACAGATGCAGGCACTACTTCTTTTTCCTCTTCTTCTTCCTCTTCTTCTTCCTTTACAGGTGCAGGCACTGCTTCATCTACTACTTCTTCTTCCTCTTCTTCTTCCTTTACAGATGCAGGCACTGCTTCATCCACTACTTCTTCTTCCTCTTCTTCTTCCTTTACAGATGCAGGCACTACTTCTTTTTCCTCTTCTTCTTCCTCTTCTTCTTCCTTTACAGGTGCAGGCACTGCTTCTTTATTTTCTACACTAACTAAATCATCAGAGATTTTTAAGTTTATCTTGTTTATTGGGAACTTCTGATACACTTCCTGTTTTGAAAGATTGCTAAAGGTGTTCTCACTTACTATTATATTCCTGAAACTTTCGTGATCTGGGAAATAAACTCCGTATTCTCCACTATTTTGAACATTATTTGTAATTATAAGAGTATCTCCAACACCTTTTTCACCCCCTTGATACGTAACCCCCGCGATTCCATCCATAATATTATCTTTTATTATATGCACTCCATCATTCACATTGCCTCTTCTAACGACTGCCCCATATCCACCATATATTTCATTCTCGGTAAATTCTGAGTATTGTGTACCGTCAAGGAATGCAAAAAAGTACGGAAGCTGTGGATATATTTTATTTTTAGTGACTATATAACTAATAGTAACTGGATGAGCATCAACAACACATGAGCCAGCGATATCTGCCCCTATCAGAGTATTATTGGCGATAAAAACGTCTCGATTTAAAGATTTACGTTCAGCTGAATTGCCTGTTATAGCATGTCTGCAATTCTTTATGTAATTCTGTTCGATATTGACAAAAGCCGAACCGCTAGCCACATTTACACCATATCCACTGCCGGGCTTAAGACAGTCATATATTTCATTATTATTAATATCCACATTAAAACAGGAATACAGACAAATAGCCCCAAATCCACTATCACTGAACCGGGAATTAGTGACAGAACTGTCCTTGCAATAGTCCATAACCAGTCCATGATGAGGCATTGTCGCCCCCGTATCCTCTATCCCTATGTTCTTTATATGCATTTCAATAGGTCTGTATACTTCAGTTTGGACGGTCTCGGACAAGCTGTAATCTCTAAGAAGTGGTTGATTTAAAGTGACGACATTTCCATTTACACTTTTAACAGCATATATTTCACCTGTCATTTGATCAGGATAATCAAGAGGACACCACTTAACATTTTTCCAGATCTTAATCAAGTCGTTCTGACGAACCTGAGAAGCATCAGTTAAAACCACCTGGGATGAACCCTTTTTAGCGTTATCTGACAGGTTTTTGCTAGTGATAAATGATCCACAGAAATAAATCCCGTAAACTTCTTTTTCAGGAGTTTGAATGTGAAGAGTTACTTTTCCTTCGCCTATCACATTCAGACTTTTACTACATTGATATATTCGGTTTTTTATATAATAGTCTCCTTCGCGGATTGTTATGGTATCTCCACTTTTTGAGTTATCTAGTGCCGCCTGAATACAAGCGGCATCATCTGTATAATCAGATGTCAGATAAAGACCGGAGACAGCTGGTTGAGCATCATCGTCAATTACGATGTTTGATGCCAAAGCAGCAGGGCTACTTAACGTAAGATATAAAAGAGCAAGAACAAATGCCATCAAATAACTTTTTAAAATTTTCATTATAGATCATCCCAATACTTAACTTAACCTCGTTATAGAATTCCTCCATAGTATCCACTCAACCATAACTTTCAAAGATAATAGATATTAAATCCAATTCTCACTTGCAATGAGAATATAATATTTCTTTAAACCTTCCGATTCAAAAGAGTGATTTATTTTCATACGATTGAGTGACTATTATGTGTGTTCTTCAACAAACAGTTCAAACTTAAAAACTCTGTCCTTCTATTTTGCGTACTCTTCATTTTTCCAAAATATATGCGTTAATCAATGCGTTTTTATTTGATTATACGTTACAACAATTAACCTGGGTTTCAAACTAAGGCTTTTAATTAAGCCCGGATAAGACAGCTCTGTTCCCGGCTTCTTCTCTGCAGGCAGTCAAAGTTATAATTTTTCTGGATATAGGCAGGTTGTACGTTCCTCCTCTAAGGCATTCCGGGTTCCAGTCTCAATTATAGTTTTCCGAGACGTTTGTTACGTCACTTGCCTGTTCACATTCATATTCTGGTTACATGCTGGCTGATAACTGGGCGTCCGGGCACAGATAGTAGAAGCCACAGGAATCAAAGTCAACGACATTAAAACAACAAAAAAGGATTCTATTGCCTTCAAGATTGACTTTCTGTTATAATTCATGTTCTACCTCCTATTTTGCTTCTTTTAGTCTGACAATACCCGTAATCAAAAAACGTTGGGAAGAGGAACATATAAAGATACTTTTATTAGAAGGTCTGAAATAATAAAAGAAATGTAAATTTAAAGCTTTATAATACTTTATTTTATCTTATAAAGGATTATCAATCCATTGTTACGCGATTGATATTTTGAAACACATAAATGTTAGGTCCACAAAATTCATCAAAAAAAATTTGAGAAATTGACACTTACAATCAAGTTCATGAAAAATGGGGTTAAAAAATAGATTTTTATGAATTTTGGTGGGATAAATATTTTGATTGTAACAAAAACTAAGAGTAAAACTATATATTGCGCTATTATATTAGACCAATAAAATATAAAAGAACCACCAAAAACAGTATATGAAAAATTAAGGGATATAAATAACAGAACCCTGAAAAAGGAGGAAAGATCCTGTTAACCCCTCATCATTTTTCCACTTTAGCCAGAACCCTTGCCTTTTATTCAGAGTCCCCGATAGTTATCGAATATTCGAAATATTCAGTATTTTTAGGGAGTATTGAAAGCTCCCAGTTTCCTATTGCTCCGGGTACCGTATACGTTTCAGTATAATACCTGTCGTAATTTTGATAGATTGAGTCATCATCAGTTGACCATACCGGGAAATTATACCACCCAATGTTTACGCTGTCTCCCTGCGTTGATTTCATGAGGCTCATATCAACAGGGTTGAAATTGTATTTCAGGTTCAGTTCAAAAGATGGGACTTCATCTTTCGGCGAGGAACGCATCCATGCATCCCAACTGTACGTAGAAGTTGATACTTCAATTGTTATCGGATCGGTGGTTCTTGTTTTAAAGGTTTTCACATAGGGAACTGCAGGCTGCTGCCTAATTGTAAAGTACAGGTCTATTTGCGAGTCAGATTCATCATATGCTCCCCCGTCAACATTCATTTTGATGAACCCATTGTAAGTTCCTGTGGCATTTTTTGGAACAGGAACACGGATAACCATGTCAGCGATCTCACCTGGAGTTAAAACTGAAGGTGCAGTGATTTCTATTGCATCATCATCAAGCCCGAATTCATTAAATGAATACTCATACATATATCTGCTCAGTTCCGGGTCGATGGTAATATCCTTTAATGCTGCGTTCTTGATTTTTATCGAGTATACATATTCCTTTCCGACCTCAACGGAGTCAGAGATGTAATGTGTCTGAAGTTCAAGCTTCTGATAAATCGGGACTCCAACAGAAAGAGACATTGCATTGACATATTGAGGATAGGGATCTACTTCAGGATCTAAGATTATGTCATCTGTAAAGGCTACGTAGGTTTCATAGGTCCCACCATCCGCATCCTCGGGAACATTTACTTCAATGGTAAATTCCTGTTCTGCATCCGAATCTACTATTGTATTTGCCGGGTGTATGGTAATCCAGCTTTCGTCAATGTCGTAAAAGCTGTAAGGCACAGCTACAACTTTAGGTTCTACTTCAATTGCATTTTTACCGTTATTTCTGAAATTTACATCGAAGCTGCTGCTCTCTCCCTGCTGTAAATACAGATCATAGTAACTGGGATTTATCTCATGTATTATGATTTCAGACGTAACGAGAGGACGGACTGTTTCGTTTGCAACTCCTTCATCCTCTGATTGAGCAAATGCAGCCGGTACCCATACCAGGCAAAGCATTAAACCTAATAATAGGGATCCTGCCCTCAATAATGTACTTTTACTCATGTTTCTGACTCCTTACCTGTGTGTTACATTCAAAAACTGTTTATTTTGGTCTATTATTTTGTATTTTCACAATGGCTAAATTTCAGAATTTCATGATTTCCTGACTCCAGTCGGAAATATAGCCTATGTAAATAACGCATTCAAGCTTCCCTGATACTCCCAATGTGCGTAAGTTCCATAATTAATATGTGTCCTCATATAAAATACTTATTACTTTGACAAATCTTTGTGCATGACCTGGAAAAAAATCCAAAAAGAAAAATGCTGCAGGAAGATTTTTAGCATTAGTGACTTACGTGAACAATTTTAGTAACCTTAGGTTGGTAAAGTATGAAAAGAAATGGCAAAAATTAAATGTCAAACTCTTGAATAGTTAAAAATTTGCAAAATTGGGGTCATAATATAAAATACTCAATTTGCACTGTACTTACATTCGGCAGGTCGACATTAGAATTTAGAATATTTTTTTTTGATACCGTTTTAGAACATTAGCTAACTGTATGTTATGCTTAAAACTGATTAACATGTAGCTCAACTTTCAAGATACATATAAAAACGGAATCATTTTTTTTCAATAAAGTTTAGTATGATAGATTATGTTTGGACCATATGTAAACCTAACAACTATACGCAAGTCTGGAGCATTATTTCATAATCATCATCAATGAAATGTATAAAAAATTAAATGTCAACCTACCGAAAGCAAGACTGTATCTCAATGACATTTATTAATGACGTTTTATGAGAATATGTATTTTTGATTTTTTGAGAACATGTGCTTTTGATATAGAATCCAGTCTATTTATGCCTGGAGGTATAATCGCCTACTCTTCTTTAAGGTGACTTTTGGGAAGAATTCCTCTTTTTTTCTAAAAGAGCCCATAACTTTCCACATTCATCAGCTGTCAACCCGATCCGTTCGATCAGATATTTTTCTGTTTTTTCGTTTTTTACCGTCCCTTTTAGCAGATTGCTTATTGTATCCCTGTGGTGCCCTGTTATCCTTTCAATACTTCGTATTCCATTTTTTTCGAGAAAAAGCCGATATATCAGCCTTATTTCAGTTCCAGGCAGATGTTTGCGGTAAACAGCTGTACCAACTGTATCCATGAAAAATTTTCTGCAATGTTTGCAATAATATCTCTGGTGGCCGGTTCTGTATTTTCCACGCTTTATTATGGCTTTTCCTTCCTCCTCGAGATAATATTCACATTCCGGATTTGGACAGACGACTTCATCTGTTTTTCTGGTCATACAATTTCCCTCCCTGAGTCCCGATTTAACTGACTGATTTATTATATATGATATGTAATACTATTTTACGGAGGTATAAATCTGGACAATCAATTCAGTGTGATTTTGCAAACTGAAATAATTTAATTAATAAGTTATGGATTTATTGATATATTTATTTTACTTATTGCGATGTCTACCAGAAATAGATTTCCGCACAATACAACCTATTTACATCTCAAAAAAAGACAAATATGTATAAAAAATATTTATAATGAAATCCATAGCCACCGATTTAACAGAGGTTCCGCCGATCTCCTGAATAAAATTGAAGTTCTGGAATATCAGATTAATGATAATTATATAATATCATGTGGTGGGTGGCAACTTAATTGGAAAAGGCAATAGATACCTGAACCCAGAGACAAACTCCTCAGGAGAAGTTCAAACCGGGTTAATAAATCCATATATGGAAAATCATGGAAGTTCTTAAGGTCCTTCTGGATAAAAATGAAGCAACACTTATGTTAGCAAAAAATTCTACTGCAAATAAAACCAAAAAATGGGGGATAAAATAAATGCAAGCAAGTTCTGCTACTGAAGTTCATAGTTCGATTCAGAAAGCTGTACAAGCTTTCCGGGAGATGAGATATCCTGCAACAAGGAGTCAACGTATCGGAAAGCTAAAAGTCTTAATGCCCGTAGTGAAGTTATCCAGGCTATTGAGGGTATACCAGACAAGGAATACAATAGCACTGCAGATGTTCTTAAACAATTCGAAGGCATTCAAAGGGCTGTGTAAGCTCTCCATAACCTGAAATATCCTTCAACGAAGAATCAACTTATTGAATATACTAAAAAAACAATGCCCGTAGTGAAGTTATTAGAACTCTTGAAAAGTTTCCAGACCGGGAATACAATAATGTCGGCGATGTCGTCATGGAATTCAATGGCAAATTCCAGAGCCGATAACTACATTTTAGCGTAAATCAGCCAGAAACACAAACAAGGAAAAGAAGTGACATCAGCTCAAAACTCAAAGTTTTGAGGGCCAAATTTTTCCTCAAAAAGAGTTTGTCATCCACTGGTTAGGTATATGGTTACGGAGAGGAGAGTAATTAAGGATATGATGAGAAAAGAAGGGTTAAATCCAGCCTTCTTTTTTTAATTTCAGGTTATCGGGGAATTTTAAAGGAACTTTGTTTTAAAAAAATTTTGTTTTGAAAGAACCTTATTTGAAAGAACCTTATTTGAAAGAACCTTATTTGAAAGAACCTTATTTTTTATCTTCATTTTTTGCTTAGGCCTGAAAAGGAAAGCAAAAAAGTGGGTTTTGTTAGTTCTGAGTTTAGGCTTTTTGAGGGTTGATTTTCGAACCAACTGCCAGCGGATCAAAAATCCTGAGCCTGGCCCCTTCTGAATTCCTTGATAATCTCCGGTCTGATCTTCTCCCTGATCCCGTCAGGAACTCTTTCAATACCTCCTTCGGACTGTCTATCTCTTCCAGGTGCTTCAAAAACTCTTCCGGGAAACCATACTTCCACGGAACGGACCCTGGCTCTATTGAGATACTGGTAAAACCGGTACCTGAAGGAGATTGTGGAGTTCTGGTGCAGTGACCTTTTTCATACTGCCATGCCATTCCTGTTTCCTTTCAATATGATATTTTGCAAAAATTGGATCTAGCAAGTGTCCTCATCATGTTAGAGCTGTCTCTATCAGGTAGAAAGTTATACAAATTCTTTAACGATACGCCCCTGAATGAGGAATTATTCTGTGAACCCTTTTTTGGTACTCCCGGTATTCGTCGCCAAACTGTGTCACCAGCCTTGTTTCCCAGTGCAGGGATCCCAGATACAGGTATATGGTAGACAAAATGTATATGACAAGCAGATTGACTGTCATAAAGGGAGTAAACCATATTATGATCAGTCCTGTGAACAGGAAGGGGTCCCTTACCCATCGGTAAATGCCCCGGATATTCAGGGGACCTGCTTCAGGAGTCTTTGGTGCGGATAGCTGTGAACGTATCTTGAATCTATGGGGTGCATCAAGAATTGCTCTGGGAGCAACAAGTGCAGCAATCAACTGTACACCTACCATCAGCCAGCGCCAGGGAGAAGGTATTATGTAGAGAATAGGTCCTGGGTTTTTGATGAGCAGATAAACAAGCGGAGATATCGTTATCACCGCGATGATGCTGAATACCGGCATATACAATGTGTCTGCCTTGGAACCCAGGACTCGAACGAGGCGGCGTTTGAAGGGCAAGCTTGCCATAAAACTGTGAATAGCTGCAAATGCCACCAGACAAAAAACAAGGATAATTGTAGATGAGACCAATTCCAGTACGCCCCTTCTTTTGTTTGAATATTCATATTTATTTTTATAAATTAATAAAACTGTCAGATCTTCTGGTATTAATCAATTTTCCAAATGTTCCCACATTAATATCTAAAAATCTTAATTTATAGACCCCGGTAAATATTAGAAATTCACGCAATATAAAGCCAACGACACGAATTATACCGCTTTTATGCATCCTGCAACCATGTAAAAACCAGATTTTCAAATGTAGAAATGGTTTGAATTTTAAGACAAACTCTAAATAAATTGAAAAAATAGGTTAAAAAAAATGGGATTATTTCGGAGGGTAGATATTTCATTTTATAAGCCTATAAGTATAGACAAAGTCTCCTCCGGCTTTTCCGTCGTTATCACCATCCAGAGCAATTCCCCTTTCGTCAATTATGAAGCCAGATCCGGTTTCGCTCCCAAGTAAGGTAATTGTTATTTCAGCCCCGGTCTCATCCATAGGATAATCACCGTATGGGCGGAACATAAGTATTCTGGACCCCGAATCCAGCAATCCTTCAACAGGCTCATCTAATGCTGAACTTCTGACTATTACAGTCTCATTCGTAATGCTTGCATTATTCATGGGCATATCGAATTCGATCCAGATCGGGGAATCATGCCTGAAAGCAAATGTCTGCCTGTCAGGATAAATTGATTTTACCTTTGGAGGAATCTGTCCCTGTTTGAAGTGAAAGGGTAGAGATTTGAAAGCCTCCGGAAAGGACCTGTTACGCATATACTTTTTAACGGTGTATGCAATTACAGCCCCTGCAACTACCCCCAGCAGAAATTTACCCCAGCCATTAATTTTATGCAAAATCGTTCCCCTCCACTCGTCTCATTGGACTTTGATTTTATATCCACACGTTTTAGCAGAGTATTTTTTAAGAGCATAAATAGCTGTAGCTCCGACAAACACACCTATGAATACTTTACCAAGTTTCATCGTTGAAAATCCCCCACCTGTTTCATTTAATTTTATTTCATCTAGTTCCATTTTCGGTACTGCTTCTTTTTCAGATTTTTCTGACTTGAGTTTCTCAAGCAGATATGCCCCAAGAACTAATTTTCCATATTTATTTATTAGTCCCCTACTCTTTTGGGATCCCCCTAGATTAATTTTCTTCATGATATATGCACTAAGCAATAGCTTACCATATCTATTCATATTTAACAATCTTGCACCCCCTTGATATTTTCCTTACCGGAAAGTCCCTTGTTTTAATATATTTCGGAAAGGAAAGGAATTGAGCTTAATACTCCTGTATTTATCCTATATCACACCTAATATATAACGCCAACTATACAATATATTAAAAATTTTACACTGAATGTGAAAGTATAGCGATTTTCAAACAGGCAGAAAATACAGGACTATAGAAAACTAAAGTAAAGCTTTGATTGAAAATCTTATATGGAGTTCTGCAGGGAAAACTCTGAGACAAACAGGAAATACCAACTCTCTGGCTTGAAGGTTACAGTTCTGTTCCGTATAAAAGTAAATTGAAATCCTGGCACAAAAAGGGTATTTCTTTTTTCCGAAGTCCTATTGAAAAAACCCGGAATGAAAAGAAAAAATGAAAAGAAAATTTTAAAAAAGAGTTTTAAAAAGAATTTAAAAGATTTTTTCAGAGAAAGTTTTATCACCTCATGATACTGAAATTATACTCAAAATCTCCACCGGCTTTTCCATCCTGATCTCCATCAAGGGGAACACCCTTTGCATCTGTAATGGTTCCAGATCCGGTATCTGTTCCTATCAAAGTAATAGAGATTTTGGCTCCGCCATTTTCTACAGGATATTTCCCATACGGCCGGAACATCAGAATCCTGCTACCTGCATCAAGGAAACCTTCTACAGGCTCATCGGATACTGAACTTTTGACAATCACTGTATCTTTCGTAACAGTAGAACTGTCTATAGGTGCATCAAATTCGATCCAGATCGGGGATTTCAGGTTATGAGAAAAAGTTTCTCTATCCGGATAAACAGATTTTACTGTAGCAGGAGCCGGGCCGCGTTTAAACACCTTTCTGGGAATGGATTTGAGTTTTTTATGCATTTGCTGCTCATGAATATATTTATCGTAAATATACTTCAGCGTAACTCCGGCAACCAAACCTCCCACAATTCCAGCAGCTGTCCCCATTAACAGTCCACCAAGTATATGTTTCTTTGTCAGTTTTATACCCCCTGTAATATCTTTTACTTATTCAACCTTAATCTTACTCCTATCCTTTTGAGAGGTCTTTGCAATTGTATATATTATTGCAGCAATAGCAAGTGCTCCTAATGATAATTTGCAGCAACCTTTCAAACCTGGCATTCTTGCCCCCCTGGTTTTGTCCTGGCCGGAAAATAAATGTTCACCGAAAGAAGTAGTGTTTATCAATCCTGAGCAGGACAGAAAATTTCAGTTAGTTTTGAATTTGAATCGAGTGCTTCTTTCTAGATATTTGTTATTATATTATGAGGCATTTCTGATGTCTTCTGGATACTTCATCGAAAATGGATTTGAATTTTTTATGCAGTTGCTCCTGAATATATTTATCATAAGTATACTTCATCGTAATTCCGGCAACCAAACCTCCCGCAATTCCAACGGCTGTCCCCATCAACAAGCCACCAAGTATATATTTCTTCGTCAGTCCTATACCCCCTTTAATATGCTACTTTTTCACTAATTCAACCTTAATCTACCCTGATTAAGAGAAATCTTTGCAACTGTATATTATTGCAGCAGCGGCGAATACTTCAAATGACAATTTGCAGCAGCTCCAAATTTGTATTCACCTGATACTCTTATATCCCCCAATTTTTTACTGGCTGAAGAATCGATGTTCACTGGAAAAAAGAATGTTCCCCAATCCTGAGCAGAACAGAAAAATTCCCCTCTAATTTTGAATTTGAATGACGCGCTTCTTTCAGATATTCATCAATGATTATATTATCGGCAATATATATATTTGCCGCCAAATAAACCGGTTAAATTAATTTGTTGCCACTTTTGACTGCTATTGATAACAAAAAAGATCGAAAAAATAACCGGAAAAAAGAGCAAATAGGATGCCTGTCATACCAGTTCGAAAAACCTTTTTGTATTATCGAAAAGAAGATTAAGCAATGAAACAATCAATCGGAGCAAAGACACTTGCATTTCCGACTCCAGCATGGGTTGTCGGAACCTACGACATGAATGGAAAACCAAATGCCATGACTGTAGCCTGGGCAGGGATCTGCTGTTCAAACCCTCCATGCATCAGCGTATCCTTAAGAAAGGCTACTTACAGTTATGCAGGGATTATGGAAAATAAGGCATTCACTGTAAATATCCCTTCTGAAGATTATGTGAAAGAAACCGATTATTTCGGCATTGCAAGCGGAAAAGACGAGGACAAGTTTGAGGCAGCCTGTCTTACCCCTATAAGAAGCGAACTTGTGCCTGCTCCTTATATTGCAGAGTTTCCAGTTGTCCTCGAGTGCAAACTTCTCCACAGCCTGGAGATAGGGCTTCATACCCTGTTTGTAGGAGAGATTATGGACATAAAAGCCGAAGAAGCCGTGCTCGATGAAAACGGAAATCCTGATATTGAGAAAATCCGACCTGTGGTATACGGGACAGGAAATAGGAGCTATTACGGTGTCGGGTGTAACCTGGGAAAAGCCTTTTCGATAGGAAAGAAGCCCTGAGAAAACCCATCCTTTGATTAATTTGCCGGGTTGAGGGGTATGGTAAAAATGAATTTACTGCCTTCCTCAAACTCGCTTTCAACCCAGATTTTGCCTGCATGCATTTCCACAAATTTCTTGACAAGAGAAAGGCCAAGACCTGTCCCTTTCTGTTCTCCGTATTCGGAGTTCTCAAGCTGTGTAAAAGGTTGAAAGACTTTTTTGGCTTCGGCTTCGGAGATCCCGACCCCCGTATCTCTGACCACAATTTTTGCTTGATCTTCCTCGATTCTGGCTTCAACAATAACGTATCCGTCTTTGGGGGTGAACTTAATAGCGTTATCCACCAGATTGTATAAGATCTGCCTGAACTTCATCCTGTCGGCCCTTATGATAGTCAGCTCTTTATCAACCGTACTTAGGATCTGGATATCTTTCTTTGATGCCAGAGGGGTCAGTAAAGCCTTAACTTCAGAAATCAAATCGGATACGGAAAACTCCTCTACCTTAAGTTCCATCTTCCCGGCTTCAACCTTGGAGAGGTCCAGAATATCGTTTATCAGCTTCAGGAGATGATTTCCGCTCATAGAGATATTGCTGACATACCTCAGCTGTTTATCATTAAGCGGACCAAAATTCTGAGTGAGCAGCATATCCGAGAAACCTATGATAGAGTTCAGAGGGGTTCTCAGTTCATGGCTCATGCTTGCCAGAAATTCGCTTTTTGTTTTACTGGCAAGTTCGGCTTCCATTTTTGCTTTCATAAGCTCACTCTGCATTTTTCGATTATCCGTTATATCCGAAACGATTGCAAACAGGAGTTTTTTCCCATCCATCAAAATGGGATAGCTGTATCTTTCAACATCCCTCAACACTCCGTTTGATAAGCGGTGAATAAAATAGAAATGGTTTATGTCCCTGGACTTTTCCTGTTCCAGCCCTTCCAGGATCTGTTCTTTTGGAAGGATATTGATATCAGCAATGTTCAGGCTGAGCATTTTCTCTCTCGGGTATCCATAGTAAACACAGGCAGCCGAATTTGCATCAAGTATATTCCCGGTCTCGGGATCAAGCAGCATTATTACCGCGCGGTTATTTTGAAACAGAAAGCTGTACCGGCTTTCGCTCTCCTTAATCAGCTTTTCTGCTTTTTTACGCTCAGTAATGTCTTCTACTATGAAAATAGTCTGGATCTGGTGTCCATTTTCGTCCTTTAAACCCGAAGAATTGACATTTACATCCACAGGTCTTCCATCTTTTCGAAAAATCCTGTACTCTTTGTTGAAGGAAAAACCCCTGCGTTCGATCTCGTCAGAAGCCTCCTTAAGTTTTTTCAGGCAATCTGAAAATATGAGGTTCTTTATAGGCCGCCCTATGAGCTCGTCCTGCCTGTAACCCAGGAGCTCTTCTACGCGGGAATTGCACTCAACAATAACCCCTTTTTTGTCAACAAAAAGAATAAGGTTGGCAGCATTCTTAAACATGGACCTGTAGATTTCTTCCCCTACATGTATTGCTTTTTCCGCCCTTTTGCGCTGTATCCCCATCCCCATCAGGTTTACAGCTATTCTGAGTATGGACACATCATCTTTTCCCCAGTTCCCGGTATTAACCACATTGTCCAGTCCCATGAAACCTGCAAGCATTCCACTTACATACAGAGGTAACACAATAAGGGATTTAATCCCCTGTTTTCCGAGCACCTCTTTCTCCATTGCTGCCTCCGGAGGCAGGGCTGAAACATCGGGGATATGGATGACTTCATCATTGGAAAGTTTTTCCATCCACCAGGGGCATTCCTCGCATAGAACATTTTGAAGGTTGTTTTTCTCAGGCTCCACTCCCTCAGCACACCATTCATGCGTGTTGTCGAAGATAGTTCCGTTTTCTCGAATCAGGAATATATAACTCCTGCCAGCCCCACAGAGCATACCAATCTTTTCGAGTGCAACATCGATATCCTTCTCAAGGTTGGCAGGAGCTATAAACATGTTGGAAATTTCGAGCAATACCTCCTCTATTTCCAGCTTATACCTTATCGATTCCTTTGACTTTATTCTGCTATTAATATCAAAAACCGTACCTGAACAACTCATAATAGCCCCCTCATTTTCAGGCAGTATTGGAATTCTCTTCCTGATTAACCGGATATTTCCTGACTTTTTTAACATCCTGACTCAAGAGTAAAATCCTTATCTCCTTTTTTAAAAATGGGTAAAAAATTCAGATTATGTGCTTTCTGAATTCTTTTTGCATAAAAATTTGTTTTGTGAACTTCCTTCACTTTCCAGATGCAATATATATGAAATTTAAAGGATAAAATTTTATCTATAGATACATTTCCAGTACTTTTTTATCATAATCGGATAAAACTGTTTACTAAATTTAAAACTGATATATTAACGCGTGAAAGACCATCAATGGTGAAAGACCATCAATGGTGAAAGGTCGTCAATGGTGAAAGGTCGTCAATGGTGAAAGGTCGTCAGATCAGGTAAATCAGGGTTATAGCCTCTGACCTTTATTCTTTCCCAAAAGCCTTTTTGGCCATGACTCGCCAGCCCTTGAAGTCTTTTCCCTCAAATTCTTTTGCAACGGCTTCAAGCAGGGTGGGTATATCCAGATGCTGCGGGCATTTTTCAACGCATTCTCCACATTGTACGCACTGCGAAGCATATCCCATGAAGTCACCTCTTATTATTCCCCCGGGTTTTGCCGCATACATGAGTTTTGCTTCTTTTTCATTCCCTGAGAGGTAAAAGTTATCGTAGATTTCAAAACAACCCGGTATGTCCACTCCCGAAGGGCAGGGTGTGCAATACCTGCATCCAGTGCAGCCTGTTTTCATAAGTTCCCTGTATTTCTGCTCCACTTTCTTTACTAACTGCAATTCAGCTTCTGTAAGGGAATTTGGATAAGCTTCATTTGCTACTCTCAGATTCTCTTCGATATGCGACTCATCATTCATGCCTGAAAGTACAACCGTAACCTCGGAGCGGTTCCAGATCCAGCGAAGCGCCCATTCGGCTGGTGTGCGTTTTACCCCGGCTTTGTCCCAGATTTCCTGTACTGCAGAAGGTATGGGATGTGTCAGTTTCCCTCCGCGCAGGGGCTCCATTATAATTACGCCCAATCCCTTTGAAGCCGCATATTCCAGTCCTTCGGTTCCTGCCTGATTCTTTTCGTCCAGAAAATTATACTGGATCTGGCAGAAAACCCAGGGGTATGCGTCCACAATTCGCTTAAAATCATCAACTGACCCGTGGAAAGAGAACCCCACATTGATTATGCGCCCATCAGCCTTTGCCCGATCAAGAAAACTCAAAACATCAAGTTTTTCCATTTTGTCCCACAGAGCTCCCACAAGCCCGTGTACAAGATAATAATCTATGTGGTCTGTCCTGAGCTTCTCAAGCTGAGCATTCAGAATTCTGTCCATGTCTTCATGGCTTTTCAAGGTCCAGGAGGGAAGTTTTGTTGCGAGTTTAACCTTTTCCCTGTACCCGTCAGCAAGAGCTCTACCCACAAAAGGCTCACTTTCTCCCATGTGGTACGGCCATGCTGTGTCAATGTAGTTTACCCCGTGATCGATTGCATGGCGCACCTGCTGCCTGGCTCTTTCTTCGTCTATTTTTCCTTCTTTGAGAGGAAGGCGCATACATCCGAACCCAAGTATCGAAAGTTCGTCTCCGTTCCCTGGTATTTTTCTGTACAGCATTTCCATTACCTTCTGTTTTAAGTTGTTTCCTTTGATTTTTAAGGGTTTCCACCATTAATTCCCGAAAAAACAGAGATTATTTTACTGATATAATACCAACAAAATGACCAATAGTCAAGTATTATTTTCCTATCCTGGTAGGGGTTCGAAATATGGATTCCCGGGCACCTGAG
This sequence comes from Methanosarcina sp. WWM596, assembly GCF_000969965.1. Lineage (GTDB taxonomy): Archaea > Halobacteriota > Methanosarcinia > Methanosarcinales > Methanosarcinaceae > Methanosarcina. The sequence goes on along the minus strand of NZ_CP009503.1, from coordinate 1,962,211 downwards.
TTATTTATGGATTCCCGGGCACCTGAGTTATTTATAGATTCCCGGGCACCTGAGTTATTTATGGATTCCCGGGCACCTGAGTTATTTATGGATTCCCGGGCACCTGAGTTATTTATGGATTCCCGGGCACCTGAGTTATTTATGGATTCCCGGGCACCTGAGTTATTTTTTCTTTTAATAATTCTTGAACACCTGTTTTGCCATGGCAACTCTCGCCTCCAGATCAGGCCCTTCAAGTTCCTCCGCAATAGATTCAAGTATTGTGGGAATTTCAAGGTGCTGGGGACATTTTTCCAGATTTTACTCGCATTTTATGTACTGGGATGTAAATCCCGGTTCGGGATCCGTTCTCTATAAGCTCACTTTTATTCAGTGACGGATCTGAACTGCTTTCAATCTCGATTCCTTTTCCCACGCTGCGGCTTAATCCCCCTTTTACCTCAAAATGGAGGCTATTTATGAGGTTCCCTTTGTAGGAAATTAGTTAAAGAGAGTGCCTGTGGTTACACCTGCTTCTTTTGAAATCTGAGCAGTGGAGGTGCCATGGAAAACTCTTTAAGTGAAGAGTTTCAGGGCTGTTTCTATGATGTTTGTTCTTTTGTCCTCAATCTGTTTTTTCATGTTTTATCTCTTGAATTGACTGATTAGTCAGTTATAGTATTATAAGTACTTTGTTATTCAGAGAATAAGAAATTTCTATGCATTAAAGTTTAGAAATGAGGTAAGAAAAAGTTTAGAAGGAAGGAAGGAAGGCATCTGTTTTTGAGAGTAGGGTGGAGTAGGGGATTTGGATAAGGAAACAAAAGAGTTTTTCCAGATACTCTATAGATACTCTATAATAGGTACTCTATATTTAGTCCCCAGAGAATTTATAATAGATACTTTATAATGGATACTTTATAATAGATACTTTATAATAGATACTTTATAATATTTAGTCCCCCCACTTATAAAAATAGTGAAATTACTATTTTTTACTTTTTGAAAATTAAAGTTTTATAAGCGTTTGGATTTTTACAAGACGTCATTCAGGGCTCTTGCAGCTGTGTAAACGCTTCCGACTCCAAAAATATACTGAACTATCCTTATTGCCTGCATTACCTCTTCTTTTGTTGCTCCTTCCTGCATAGCCTGAATTGCAAGGACTTTTACCCCGTCAACCGCACCATTAGCTGCGTCCAGAGCCATTGCAATAAGGAATTTGTACTTAAGAGGAATTCCATCTTCTGTAAAAGAAAGTTCTTGCGTGTTTTCAAGCAGGGAAAATAATTCAGGGTCTTTGTCCATTATAACTTTAAGGGGATGTTCTGGCATGTCATTATCTCCATTCTAATATGTATTAATAGGACTCCAAACTTAATACGATTTTTACATTTGTAAGATCTTATTTGACATTCACTTTGTCCAAGGACTAATTAATTTTAAAGTATTTGACCTTAAGGGTAGAAGTTTTCCTGTTTTTGAACTTATTGTGATTGCTTTATTTCTCACTTTATTATGATTCAATTTATGCTGATTAATGGAATGTTATATTCCTTATTAGATAGCACATAGGCTTTCAGTATATTATTAAGGACACAAAAGTTAAATATGCTATTTTTCAGCATTTTTTAGGAGTGCTCAATTTATTTCAATAACATAACAGCACCCGGAAGTACGAGTCTTTTTAATTTAGTCTGATTTTCCATTTTGTGCGAATACTTTAAAACAATTATAAATATGTAGGCAAACTCATTTCTTTCATTAGAGCATAATTAATATAGGGTTTTAAATTAAATTCGGGAAAGTTTCTGTTCTGATGTTGGATCCATGCGCTTTTAGGTAACTTTCCTACAAAACAATTAAAATATAAATGTTTTGCAGTACTTACTTGGTTCAAACAAGGCTTATGAGGGGAATTGGGAAATATGCCTGGAGATAAAAACAAATACATCCGCTGGTTTGAAGAGACCACGATTGAGGACGTCCCGCTGGTTGGCGGGAAGAATGCTTCCCTTGGGGAAATGTACAGGGAACTTACTTCAAAAGGAATCAGGATTCCAAATGGCTTTTCAGTAACTTCTGAAGCTTACTGGCATACCCTGAAAGCCGGAGGAATTCTCGAAAAGCTCAAAAAGGTAATGGAAGGGCTTGATACTGCGGATGTTGCAGACCTTGCAAAAAGAGGGAAGATTACAAGGGACCTGATCCTTGGAGCCGGAATTCCGGATGACCTCTGGGGAGAGATCAAAGAAGCCTATGACCGCCTATGCAAGCAATACGGAGAAGATACGGATGTAGCTGTGCGGAGTTCGGCAACGGCTGAGGACCTGCCAACTGCTTCTTTTGCAGGGCAGCAGGAGACTTACCTCAATATCCGGGGCTATCCAGAGCTTCGGGATGCCTGTATACGCTGTTTTGCCTCACTCTTTACGGACAGAGCCATTTCCTACCGCGTAACCAACAATTTCGACCACTTCAAGGTAGCTCTTTCCATAGGAATCATGAAAATGGTCAGATCTGACCTGGCTTCCAGTGGGGTTATTTTTACTCTCGATACGGAAACGGGTTTTAGAGATGTGGTCTTCATTACCGGGGCATATGGGCTCGGAGAAAATATTGTGCAAGGGCAGGTCAACCCTGATGAGTTCTACGTCTTCAAGCCGACTTTCAAGGAAGGATACAAGCCGATAATCCAGAAGAAGATGGGAAGCAAAGAAATCAAGATGATCTACGGCAGGGGAGATTCCAAAGTGCTCACCCGGAACGTGGAGGTTCCTGAAGCTGAAAGGTTGCGCTTCTGTATTAATGACAAAGAGGTGCTCAAGCTTGCCGGGTATGCGATCGATATTGAAGACCATTATTCTAACAAGTACAGGGAATCCAGGCCCATGGATATCGAGTGGGCAAAGGACGGCATAACAGGAGAACTCTTCATAGTGCAGGCAAGGCCCGAAACCGTCCAGTCCCAGAGAGAAAAGGATGTGCTGGAAACCTATGTCCTTGAAGAGAAATCCGAAGTCCTTGCAAAAGGCAGGAGCGTAGGAGACAAGATCGCATCCGGAAAGGTCCGTGTGATTCCTGATGTTTCGTACCTTCCCTCTTTCAAGCCCGGAGAGGTCCTGATTGCGGACACAACGACTCCTGACTGGGAGCCGGTTATGAAAACCGCAGCTGCTATTGTTACAAACAAAGGGGGACGGACCTGCCATGCGGCTATTGTCAGCCGGGAACTCGGAATCCCTGCGGTTGTTGGGGCTGGAAATGCAACTGAAATCCTCGAAACAGGCAGGGAAATTACCGTGAGCTGTGCCGAAGGAGAAGACGGGCTTGTATACGCAGGCATCCTCCCCTTCCATAAAGATACCCTCAGCCTCAAAGACCTGGAACGCCCCAAAACCGAGATTATGATGAACCTTGGGAACCCGGACAGCTCTTTTGCTTATTCCATGATTCCTAACGGCGGGATCGGGCTTGCAAGGCTCGAGTTCATTATCACAAGCTATATCAAGGTCCACCCTATGGCCCTTGTGCACCCGGAAAAAGTCAAAGACCCGGAAGAGCTTCGGGAGATCGAAAAACTGACATGGGGATATGGGAAAAAGGAAGATTATTTTGTCGAGCAGCTTGCCAGAGGCGTCGGGATGATTACTGCAGCTTTTTACCCGAAGCCAGTTGTGGTCAGAATGAGCGACTTCAAGACCAACGAATATGCAAGTCTTGTTGGGGGCAGCTATTTTGAAATGGATGAAAATAATCCCATGATAGGGTTCAGGGGTGCTTCCCGTTACTTTGATGAACGCTACAGGGAAGGTTTTGCCCTTGAGTGCAGGGCTATGAAAAAGGTCAGGGATGAAATGGGGCTTACGAACCTTATTCTTATGATCCCCTTCTGCCGGACCATTGGGGAAGCGAAAAAAGTCATTGCCGAGATGGAGAAAAACGGGCTCAAACGCGGAGAAAATGGGCTTCAAGTCTATGTTATGTGCGAAATTCCCAATAACGTCCTGCTTGTCGACGAGTTCAGCAAATTCTTTGATGGCTTCTCTATAGGCTCAAACGACCTGACCCAGTTGACCCTCGGAGTTGACCGCGACTCTGAACTGCTAGCTGCAGAATTCGATGAGCGGGACCCGGGAGTTATGAAAATCATGTCAATGGCAGTGCAGGGAGCAAAACGCAATGGAAGGCACAGTGGGATCTGCGGGCAGGCTCCGAGTGATTTCCCTGAGATTGCAGAATTCCTGGTAAAAGAGGGAATCGATTCTATTTCCCTTAATCCAGACTCTGTTATGAAAATCACCCTTAAGGTTCTCGAAACTGAAAAGAAGTTAGGAAGGCACTGAAAAACTATCCGAGAATCTCTTGACTTATTTTTTATGAGGTTGCCATTTCAGCCGATGATTCTCAGCGGCCGTTTATCAGCAGCTGTCGATCAGTGGCTGTTGATTAATGCCAATTATTGTAGTTCAATGGCTGTATACATTTACAGGATATACCTATACCTGCACCACAAATACTGCGATAAGGGAAAATATATATACGTGATGCAGTAAATATACATATTGGGAGTGAAAAAAAATACAATGGAAGCAATAATTATGCAAAAAATAACCAAAACACAAATTATTGGGGATAAAAAAGAGCCAAAAAATATGCTTTTTTTGAAAAGATGTCCGGAATGCCATTCCAAACTTGAAAATGATCTTTTCAGAGGATTTCAATATTGTACTGTGTGCGGGTACTGGACAAGAAAAGAAACTGCAAGGCTTGAACCACTAATGATTATGGAGTGAGTAGAGATATGTTTGAGTTTCCATCGAAGTGTGCCAGGTGCGGCACACCTCTTAAAAAACAGGTAATTGGTTCGAATAACTTTTACTACTGCAGAAAATGCGGGTGCACATCCTCAGTTACGTCGATCAGTGCAACCACTCAATCCGCAGTCCAGGAGACGGCTAACATTTAAAGAGGATATTAAACAGATAATTGATTTTCAAGGTAAAACAGATAACTGATTTTCAAGGTAAAACAGATAACTGATTTTCAAGGTAAAACAGATAACTGATTTTCAAGGTAAAACAGATAACTGATTTTCAAGGTAAAACAGATAACTGATTTTCAAGGTAAAACAGATAACTGATTTTCAAGGTAAAACAGATATGGTTAAACAGATATTAACCATCCCTGAAGCCAATATACTGTCGAGATGGTTAATATCTGAACTGCAAATCTTAAAACATGTATCAAGCAAACCTGGCTCTGACCAATTAACGAGATGAATTTCGGGTCAGGAAACTGTTTTTGGATTATCTTTTATTTGGCATGAAAGTACCTCTGATTTCACACTCCGGACCCTCATTCAGAATTTCTGATTATGTTGGAAGCAAATATAGCATTTTTGTCCTGTTAAATAGAAGCCAGGGTCCGGAATGTGGACGTGAGGATACTTCGCCTTCACTTAATGTCAGGTTTCTTTTTTTCAACAATTGCGAATATTTCACTAATTATTGAGATACGTTCATCAACCGAAAATATCTCGGTCTCAACAATCTTCCTCCTTTGAACTTCTCCCTTGATATATCCCGTTTCATCTTCGTACATCTCATCATTTGTGATAAGGTGCCATATTATCGTTGCAATTTTCCTTGCCAGGGCAACAATCGCCTTTGCATGTCCAATTGACTTCTTTTTTCTGTTAAAAAACTCTTTTAACTTGCTATTTTTTGTTCTTGCTGCTGCTTGAGCAATCTGTATTAGAATCCACCTTGCTACCTTTGATCCTCTCTTAGTGATCCTTCCATTGTGGTATTTATCTGCAGATTGGTACACATTAGGAACCAGTCCAAGCCATGAAGCAAGCTTGTCCCCTGAAGCAAAATCTTTGAAATCACCTATTTCAGCGATTAAAGTTGCCGCACCAAGTTCCCCTATGCCTGGAACAGATTTTAAAATTTCCATTTCTCGCTTATGATTTCCATAAGCATAATTGAAAATTTCCTTTCCCAAAAGTTCGATTGAATCGTCAAAATTCTTTATTAGCTTCAAACATATCTGAAGCCTGATTGCAGCACTCTGGGAGATTTCTCTGTCCAGAAGCTCTCGGATCTGAGCGCTTTTTTTACGAACATTTGGAGAAAGGTTTTGTATAATCTGGTCAACATTTTTACCTGAAGAGATTCCTGATAATATCTCTCTACCATTTTTTCCAAAAATGTCTGTCAGCACATCTTTTAGATTAAACATTTCAGGTGCGAGAATGGCATGAGCTTCATTTTTTATATCCGTTCTTTTTTGTACAAGTTTGTGGCGAAGCCGAATGTATGAACGATATTCTCTGTGTTTTTTTGGGAAAACTCTTGATGGTTGAACCATGCCATTCAGTGCAAGTTTTGCAATGACTTCGGAATCTATTTTATCTGTCTTTTTATGTGTAAATGCTTTCATGTCGCGAGCATTTCCAACTATAAAAGGCAGATGTTTTATCAATGAATCATGAATAGGGACCCAAAAGTCACTTGTTGATTCACATGCAACAACGTCACATTTTTCTGATGTAACCCAATTTCTAAGGCTTAAAATTCCATCATCGTCTCTCTTGATACGCTGTTGCTGTTTTTCACCGGATCTGCTGAGGATAGTAGCAATCAAAAAACTTTTGTGGATATCTAAACCGCAAGATTTGTTTATTTCTCCTGCCAATTTACATTACTCCATCATTTATAGGACAGTAGAATTACCTAAAAGGCAATTTGGCATCCGTGATCAAAGTCACATTTGAGCCTTCGAGGGCAATTCAATGGTTAGTTTTTCTACGGCTTCGAAGAGCCAAATAAAAGACAACTTTCCTGTCCTAAGAGAATGATGGAGTTAATATACAAAAAAGGTAAGTGAAAAGGACTTTCATTTATTTGGGCATGTTATTCGAAGAATTTCATGTGTGTTTTTCCGGGAACTTCCGGGATTGATGTTCTTTGATTGCCCGGTTAATATTATTCAAAATATCCGAAGCTGGAACTGTTTGTTTTTTCTTATGCGCTTTCTGGGGCTGAGACCATCTTTTTTGCCCCAATATGGTAAAAGAAAAAAGTATATGAGTTTTTAAATTCAATACGTTGCATCAACCTCAACAATTACATAACCCCGAAAACAACTTTAAAACAACTTTAATACCAGAAACCCACTCTGTTTGATCTGCATGGTCGAAAAAGAAATAGATTCATTATGCAGCCAGTATGGCCTGAAGCCGACAAGCCTCTTTGACCTTATGCTGAAGGTCAATTTTCCTGATCCTGACCTCGAGTACGGTTTTACCGAAGAAGAAAACTCCCTCTATCTTCCCCTTCATGAAAAACTGAATGCCGTCAGTTCTCTTCCCGGGACAGGAGGCAATTTTCGGGTTTACATTCAGCTTGTTCTTGATCCTGAGAAGGCAAGTTCGGGATACCTTGCGGACTTTTTCAACAATCCTCTCGGCCTGAAGGTCAGGAAAGCCTGGGAGGCGAGGGGTTTTATCCTGAGACCTGAAACCCGGGAACCCGAAGAGCCAGCTACGGCGCTCTCTGAGGTTTTGGCCCTGCATAACACTGCAGAAGATGCTTCTTTTTCAGGAGAATCCGGATTTTCAAGAATAATCTCCCCCCTGGCGGCAAATGAAACCAAATTTGCAGGCGAAGCTTCGGTTGAAAATATGTGTGCGGAAACCGAGGAAAACACTTCTGTACTTTCGGGCTCGGCTGTCCCTCTTCTTCCTGGAATTTCATCTTTTCCTGATGTGGATCTTGATTCTCTTACACATAGCAAACTTTATCTCCCAGACCTGCAGATCCAGCTTGAGGTCCTTAAAATAAAAAATATTACAAAGGAACTAATTTCCCAGCTAAGCGTTTTCGAGTGCAGGCTTTCAACTTATCCCAAGAGTATAACCCATATCCGCAAGAAGCTTGAACTTATTCGGGAAGCAGTGAAGCTTGAAAATGATTCTGACTACATTCTGGAGTTGATCAGGCGGGGGGAGAGCAAGAAACTTGAGTTCAAGTCCACGTTGCGAATGAACCTTATTACCGAAAAGCCTGACTGGAATATAGAACACGCAGTACTGAAGACAATAATCGCTTACCTGAACACCGACGGCGGCATTCTTCTTGTTGGGGTCTCCAACAGTGGGGAGGTTCTGGGAATCAAAAAAGACGGTTTTCCGAACGAGGATAAGTTCCTCTTACATTTCAAACAGCTCATAAAGCAGCATATAGGTCTTAACTATGCCCCCATGATAGAGTACACCCTTGTGCCTGTAAACGGCAAAAAAGTCCTGGAAATCGACTGTAAAAAAAGTGATAAGGCTGTTTTTCTCAACCCGAATAAAAATAACGAAGAGTTCTATATCCGCATAGGTCCCTCAAGTGAAAGGCTCACAGGCAGTAAACTGATCGAGTATGTGAATCGGCAGTATAACGGAAAACCGGAATAACAAAAAACAGGAATAACCAGCTCTGCCTGATGGCTTTGCCTGAAGATCCTGACTGATAACCCTTTCTGTTTTAGAATTTTGAAGGTTCAAGAGTTTTGGACTCTCAAACCTGAAGGTTTCAAATTACCAGCCCGAATATACTTATTATTCCCGTGGCAGTCAGGTCTACTGCAAGAGCCGCAAGCAAAAGCCCCATGAGCCTTGTAAAGACAAGCATTCCATTATATCCTATAAACTTGTGGATCCTCCTCGAGAAGAGGAAGATAAACAGGCAGAGTATGAATGAAAGTATAATCGATACGAGAACAATTGCTTTTTGTGGAACACCATTTGCCATTCCCATAAGAACAATTACTGTGCTGATCATACCCGGACCTGTAAGGAGCGGAAGAGCGATCGGAAAGACCCATATATCTTCCCGTTCCTGGGACTGAGTAATTTCTTCTTCAGTAATGCTTTCCCTTGAGACTTTTGCATGCATCATGTCAAATGCGATACTGAAAAGCAGGATTCCCCCCGCAACCCTAAGTGAATCAACACTGATGCTAAATAATTTAAGTATCACACTTCCTGTAATTGCAAAAAATAGGGCGATTATACATGCAAGAAACACGGCTTTTTTTGCGATTTCATTTTTTTCCTTGAAGGTCATCTTGCTTGTCAGGGAGATAAAAGTTACAACTCCGCTGATAGGGCTTATAACCACAAAAATAGATGAGAATACATAAATGAAAAACCCGATGTTTCCGTCTACCATTTTTTATCTCCTGCCCCTTAAAGGATCTCCAGGTTTTATATATAATTTGGCCGTTTTTATAGGGAGAAGTGTAAAACTCATGAAATCTTAATTTCATGGGATATAAGCGCCAACTTCCTCAACATTATTTTTGATATGTGTTGCTTTCATATGTACCATCGTCTAATATTATATTAGATTAAGGTATGTGAAAATCAAGCAACCTTTTTCCAAGAGTTCACCTTCAGGCTCGATGAGTCTTGAATAAATCCACTGTATCAAGTTCGTCTTCATGTAAAGCCTAAACGGACGAATGGACATAACTCAGTAGGATGGTATAGCTCGAATTAACGCTCGTGGAGATGTCGATGGTCTTCTATGGAGTGAGAAGCCGTTAAGTCTTTAGCTTAGGGGTAGTTCACATTAGTTACCTTTGAATTTTACCAGATTTTTTATATTCTGTTTATTTAACATTGAAATATAACAGTTAATGTAATATAAACTGGATGTTCTGAATAATCTGGATGTCCTGAGTTTAAATTTTTTTGGGAGTTTTATATTACGATACTTTGATGAGGAAGTAAGAAGATAACACTCTATCAGGAGAAGGCTCTATATTAGAGTATAAATCTTTGATGCAGATTGTAAACCCAATAATAAATAACAGTTCACGATAATAGTTCACGAGCTATATAAGCAAAGGCAGTGGTTCTGATGACCGGGGAAAAAATTGATAAAAAAATCTTTGAAGAGCTTAATTTCATAAAGAAACAGCTTGCAGAAATTAAGGAGCATATGGTAGATATAGATGCCCTGCTCTCTGCAGAAGAAAAAGAGCTTGTTTTCAGAAGTTTTGAAAATGAGGCAAGAGGAAGGCTTGTACCGTTAAAGAAGCTTGAAGAAATGAGGCTTTGAAATGTTCGAAGTTTTTTTTGATATCCCTGCACAGGATTTTATGATGAAGGCAGATGCTAGTACGCACTCCAGGGTAAAGGAAATCCTTGAAGAGCTTGCTTTTAATCCCGTTCCACTGGGAGCAAAAAGAATTATCGAAATCCAGGAAAAATTATTCAGGTTTCGATCCAGGCATTTAAGGCTGCTTTATAGGGTAGATTACGAAAAACTGACTCTTGTAGTTATAACAATAGAACCCCTGAGTCGCATGTACCGTTGAATTGATGGTAAGGGTTTTTACTGGCAATTTCTTCTTCTGTCTACTTTTCATTAAATTTAGTATGAGAGATGATGTTTGGACCACATGTAAACCTGATAACTATACATCCCACTTTCCACAGTAAATTTTTGCATATTCACAATTTTTCCTGCTATCGATTTTCAATAAAACGCGGATTTATTGGACTTTTATGCAGGAGGAAAAGCAGCTATATGGTGTATCATAGAGACAAAAAAACGATATCATTCAATTTCCACCAGGTTCCATTAAAAGTCCAAATTAATTTTATTTGTTTTAAAAACGCTATCAGAGAAAATATTGATTCTTGAAAAAATACTGCGGAATGTGGGATACATAATAATGAGAATTATTTCAAAATCACAATCAATAAAAATTATCAAAAATTAAATGTCGATCTCCGAAAGTAAGTCATAATATTCAGAACTGTAATTTGAAGAACCAATATTCAGAACTGTAATTTGCAGAACCAGGAACAATAATCTGATCATTAAAAGGTTTCTTACAAAACAGGTAGTTCCGACTCATCCTGACGCAGGAGCCAGTAAAAGGTCAGATGCAGGTCAGATGCAGGTCAGATGCAGGTCAGATGCAGGTCAAATGCAGGGCGGTTATGTAGCTCCAGAAGATATAGCTTCATAGAGCTTCATAGTCGCAGGAATCAGAGATATCTTTTTAGTGTTAATAGACATATTTTCAGTGTTAATAGGCAAAAGAATAAGAAGCATGCAAGGGATTTGTGTTTTCGTGGAGATAATCTTTTGGTAAGTTACCTCAAAGGTATGGAAAATAGAAAAGAGGGAAGAGTGGGGGGTATGGGCATCTGAGAGTTTTGGAGTAGTTGGGGGGTGGGGGTATAAAAGTTGCTGGATGTATTAAAAGAGTAGTTTTCAGATGCCCTTAGAATATAATAATCGGCCATTTTATATAAAATCATCGTTATATTGATTTTTATTAACTCTCTGCAAGTAATGCGAATAAATAGCCAAAATAGCAGTACACCCCCTTTTTTAAAAAGTAAGCTTAATTTACGGTTATATAGGTAATACCAACCAGTTAACAAGGGTAACCTGATTTTTGCTTTTGATATTTTTGCGCTTTACTTTGATCTCCGGTTTCAAACTCCCATTTTACAGGTTTAGTCTATCCTTTCTTTTTTAGTCAATCCTTTCTTTTATCACTCTACCGGAATATCTTCTGTAAACCCATTCGGCAGCAAAACAGGAAACAATCGTAAATGCAAGCAGTCCCAGAGTGGGTTTTGAATGCAAGAATTCATAGTATGTCAGCACCACAAAGAAAATAAAACTGCTTAGAAGGGAAGCCCAAATCAGGTAGGATTTTGCCCCGGTTTCCTTTAGAAGGCGGAGGTGGGAAGCATTAACTGCTACATAAACTATGAGAATGGAAGCGCTGGCAAGCACGCCGATTCCTTCAAGCTTGAGAAAGTTTGCGCAGAGAATGACAAGACCTGAAGTGATAAAGAGCCCTTCTGTTCCTCTATTCCATAGTTTCCTTTCAAAATATTCGGGTAGTTCCCCCTCTCTTGCAAGCAGATAACTTACGTTTGCCCCTCCGTAAAGAGAAGCGTTGATTGCGGAAGATGTCGAAAAAAGGGCAGCTAGAGCCATTATTTTGAAACCAATGTTCCCCAGGAAAGGCTTTGCAGCAGCCGCAAGGGCATAGTCCTGTGCACTTTCAATTTCTGAGATAGAGAGGTTTCCTATCACTGCGAGGCTGACGAGTACATAGATAATAATAACCAGCCCTACGCTTAAATACAGAGCTCTCGGAAGGTTTTTTTCCGGGTCTTTCATATCTTCTGCTGCGTTGGTTATCAGCCCGAAGCCCTGGTAAGCAAGGAAAACCATTCCTGCCCCAAAAAAGAGATTTCTAGAAGTCGGCCAGGCTGAGATCGAGAGGTTTGCCGGGTTCATGTAAAAAAGACCTGCAAAGGCAAAAACCAAAAGTATGCCCACTTTTATTGAAACAATAAAAAGTTCTGATTTCCCCATGGCTTTTGCCCCTACAAAATTGATAGCTGTAAAAACAAAGATAATAGCCGTGGCAAAGACATTGTCCCAGACAGGAGCCGAACCTGCAGGCAGGAAGGTTACTGCATAGTACGAAAAACCTTTTGCATAGAGGGCAAGCCCGAAAACATAACCCACCCAGAGCAGGAGGTTGAGTCCCCCACTTAAAATTCCGTCTCCGAACCCTTTCAGGAGAAACTCCACCGGTCCGCCTGCAGAAGGATACCTGACCCCCATTTTTGCATAGGAATAAGTACTCAAAAGGGCAACAGCTCCTGCAATGATAAATGAAATGTATACCGCATTTCCGGAAATCCGGGCAGCTGTTCCGAAAATTGAAAAAATACCTGCTCCAACCATTGCTCCAACTCCTATAGAAGTTGCAGCCAAGAGGCCCATTGATTTTGTTCCTGCCATTTGAAAACCTCGGTTTATGACCCGATTTATTTTTTACTTCCTTCCTCTCTTCCTTTTTTCATTCTCTCTTCCTTTTTTCATTCTTCTCTTATCTATAAAAATCGATCCACTGTGACCAAACAGCTCGTAAAGCTTCACCTCTATAAGATCCATTAGGACAAACAATAGGGTTATGCAGTATACCAAACAAGATGAGAACCCTGAATTGATTGAAATTATACACTCTTGATAATGATAAAAAACAACTACCAAAAAGCAACTACCAGTATCTTCCTCAAAAAATATCAAAACCAAAACCCTAAAATAACCCCAAAATTCATTAAATAACAGGGAGAATAGCCATGACTAGCGAAACCGAAACTCTGGGATGTTGCCCTCGATTTAACCCCATCCCCTGGGATGGAAAAGTCTTTGAATGGAACAATAAAAAGTTCATCAAGGATTCCGTTACTACTCAGCATTACATGCCTCTAAACTTTGGGGAAGTAATAATGAGGATGAACGAAAAAGTCACCAGGGCTGGTGCAGAAACACCTGACTGGCTCTGTCTGTCGGACCATACCTCAGAAAGTAATATGGATCTTTACCTGGCTGTTGATAGAGAAGTGGATGGGGCTGAAAACGTAACCATGAGCGGGAAGTTCTTGACCAAAGTGTATGAAGGGGATTTTGAAAACACGGAAGGATGGTGCGGGGACTTTGAAGGCTATGCAAAAAGCAAAGGGCTTGAAATTAAGGAATGGTATATGTGGTACACTACCTGCCCCGCCTGTGCCGAAAAATATGGTAAAAATTACGTTGTTATTGTTGCCGAAGTTTAAAATAAAAATAGAGTCATAATACGAACTTCTGTACCTATCCCTGGTTTTAAATCCCTTAATTTTTAAAAAAAGACACGGAAAAAAATACTCAATCCAGATTTCATATCATATCCACGAAAAACACAGAACAAAAAGACTGTAGTCCTGTCGCTTTTTATTTTTCAGGCGGAACTCTATTCAGAAACAATGCTTCCAAAGATATATCCTTCATCCCGATGGAGAATTATAAAAGGATTTATATGAAACTGAAAGGTCAAACAGCTATTGTAACCGGCGGAGGAAGGGGGATTGGCAGGGCTATCTGCCTGGCACTGGCAAAAGAAGGAGCCGATGTTGTAATTGCCGCAAGAACCGAAAAAGAGATCAGAGAAACTGCCAGAATAGTTGAGAGGAATGGAGGAAGGTCTCTTGCAGTAAAGGCCGATATCAGGACGGAAGAAGATGTTAAGGGCTTAATTTCAAAGACAGTAAATGCTTTTGGGAGGATTGACATCCTGGTGAACAATGCAGGAGTAGCACACAATAAGTACCTTGTGGAAACCTCAACAGAGGAATATGATGAAATAATGGATACAAACGTGAAAGGAATTTTTTACTGCACAAAGTATGCCCTGCCCCAGCTGCTGAAACGGGGGAACGGCCGGGTCATCAACATAGCTTCAGAGGAAGGAAAACGTGGGGTTCCCAAGCTTTCGGTTTACTGCACCTCGAAATTTGCGGTAATAGGCCTGACCGAAGCCCTTGCCTACGAGATTGGAGGAGGGCTGCAGGTATATGCAGTCTGTCCTGCAGGTGTTGACACCCGGCTGTACCACACCATATACTCCGATGAGCCAACCCTCAAACCGGAAGATGTTGCAAGGCAGGTCCTTGCCCTCTGCCTGCCGGAAACTACTCTCCCTTCAGGCTCTTCAGTTGAGGTCTACAGCCCCCCTGTAAGGGTTGTTTAATTTAATGGGGATAAAGAGGAAACAACTCAGGAAATTAAAGGGGAAGCTGAGGAGGAAGCATGTTCAAAAACCGTAAAGATGCGGGAGAAAAACTGGCTAAAGCTCTTGAAAGGTACAGAACTGAAAACCCTCTTGTCCTTGCTATTCCACGCGGGGGCGTGGAAGTGGGGTTACAGGTTTCAAGGAGGCTGGGTGTTGACTTCTCCCTTATTATTGTAAGGAAATTGCCTTTTCCTGACAACCCGGAAGCCGGATTCGGAGCAATAGCCGAGGACGGAAGCACCTTTATTTTAGATAATGCCGGTTACTGGCTAGCCAGGGAAACCATTGAACAGATCAAACAGGAACAGATTGCTGAGATCGAAAGGCGTGTAAATGCCTTAAGGGGGGGAAATCCCCTGCCCGAAATTACAGGAAGAACCGTAATCCTTGTCGATGACGGGATTGCCATGGGCTCTACCATGCGGGCAGCTATTGAACTCTGTAGAGCCCGGAAAGCAGGAAAAGTTGTAGTTGCTGCACCTGTTGCCGGGAAAGAGATTGCAGAAACGATAGCAGAAGAAGCTAATGAACTCATTGTACTCGATATGCTTATCAATTTCAGGACTGTTGCTCAGGCTTATGAAAACTGGTATGATGTCTCAGATGAAGAAGTGCTTGACCTGCTCAGGGCAAGGATAAGTGAAAAAGAAGTGAACTACCACTCAGCTAAAGACTGAGTGACTTCTTGGTTCATTCCTCCCTCCATTGAGGGTAAGTCTCCAAGCTCTTCCCCACGTTCCGTAGGTGTTACAATCCAATTAGATTTTGATCTATGAGAGCGAATTTTTAGATATTGATAGCGGCATTTATGTCTTTATCATATTTTGTTTTACAATTAGGGCAAGTCCATTCGCATTTCAGCCGTGATAATGCCAAGGAAGCCAGCGCGCCTGCACTGAACAGGGGCGCTCCTGCAATGTTTTCGTACCACATGCGAGAATGTGATCTGTCAGCCATAGCAATCTGATTAACCAAGGAGGATAAGGATAGTTAAGAGTTACGTTGGGGGAGTGTGAGGAGTATTAGAGAGGATTATACGAATAACATACAAGCATTATACTAACAACAGGCGAACAACAGACAGACTATCCAGCCGTCAGTATTTATTCCTTTGATTCCTTGCCTTTAACTTGTCGTGGTGGGAAAACTTTATAGTTCATATAGCTTTAGCAGTGTTGACGCTGGAGTTTTTGTATATATTTCACAACTTGGTAAAGGGTAAATATTATTTGCTTAATCTAAAAAGTATCAATCGACTTTCTTACCATGAAAACAATCATGAAAATATTTATAATTAAAAGTGAAATGGCTGTTGTATTAAACCCATACATTTCTTATGCATGCGGTTTTCAGAAATCTCTTCGGCAAGCTCTGGTTATAAAGTGTTCTCTTAGTTAAGAGAGTGTGCCATTATATGAATAGATATATTTATATATTATATGTGTGATGTAGAGGTATTGAAAATAAAGAGACGTATAATCATCTGTTGTTAAAAAACCAATTTTTGTTTTTAAACAAAGGGTTCTATACAATCTTATTTTTAAACTATTAACAAAAACTAAAACCAAGGTGAAACAAGAATGGCTTTTAATGACAGAAACTTCAGAGGAAATTCTAATTCTAATTTCGGCGCTCCCAGAGAAATGCACAAAACAAAATGTTCAGATTGTGGTGTTGAAACCGAAGTACCTTTCAAACCTGATCCGGAAAGACCGGTTTACTGCAGGGATTGTCTTCCTAACCACAGGACACCCAGAGAAAACCGCAGATACTAAACTCAATTTTCACATCCCGATTTCACTTCGGGGTCACAGAAAATCAAAGATTTCCAGAGAGTTGTGATTACATCGCAACAGTTCGAGGTCCGTTTTGCTTTTGCTCAAGCGGACTTACGCTTTTACTTTTTTTAATATACCTCAGATCTGAAATATACTTTTGTTTTCCACTTCATCGATCAATTCAATTGGAGATGTTTTTTAGATTACCAATGCGATTTTTTGCATGGTGAAACTGTTTTGAAATTATATTGGTAGGTTTTTCAAGTAGACCATGTTTAAGAAGCCATCAGTAAATAGGCTGTTATCTTCCCTGTAAACCATGTCTAAAAAGAGTTCTCTCATTTGAGATAGAGCATATATTTGTATAGATACATTTATATAATTTGACTGTATTGTATAGGTGTTGAAAATAAAGGGACATATAATCTGTTATTAAAAACCAACTTTTGTTTTTAATCCAAGGGATATACAATCTTGTTTTTAAACTATTGACTATCCGCTAAAGTGGAGGTAAACGAAAATGGTTTTTAAGGACAGAAATTTCAGGGGAAATTCCGGAGGTTTCCGCGGTAACAGTGGACCAAGGGAAATGACAAAAGTGACCTGTTCTGACTGCGGTGTTGAGACCGAAGTACCGTTCAAACCCACCGAAGGCAGGCCAGTATATTGCAGGGAATATCTTCCTAACCACAGGATATTCCAAAAATAATCTGCATCGGGTATTAATTTAGTAATTAAGTGTACATTAACACCTGATTCATTTTTTCCTTTTGTTTTTTGGTTTACTCTCTTTGTTTCTTTACTTATTTCCACCTCATCCGGCAGGGAAAAGTAAGGATAAACCGGCATTGAGAATGTGAACCGGTATGAATTATTCAACACAAAAATTATAAAAAAAATAATCACAGTTTATCAAGGAGGAATTAACCTGGCTAATTACAGAAGCACTATTAGAAAAAGAAGATTAGGAACCACAAAACCAGTAAACTCAAGAGATACCCCTGAAGTATCCAGGGTACGAATCCCTCGCAAGGACAGAAATGAAGTCCTGGCAACAGTTGCGTGTTTACTTGGCTCGAAAAGAGTAACACTTCAATGTATGGATGGGATTGTCCGTATGGGCCGGATTCCTGGCTCTAAAAAGAGGAGGATGTGGATCCGCGAAGGCGACGTTGTCATAGCTAATCCCTGGGAAGTTCAAAACTCCAAAGCCGAAGTAACCTGGAAATATACAAGGCCCCAGGTAGAATGGCTTGAGCGAAAAGGCTACATTAATAACTGATTTAAATTTAAATATCAGAATGAAGATGTTGAAAGATGTTGAAAGATGTTGAAATTTCTTTTACCCCCTCTTGTTTCTATTTTAATATATTTTTCCTGCCAGCGGTCTGCTGGAATCTCTCCTGAATCTTATTACAGAAATCGAGAACTCAAAAACCAGTGATCTTTTACGGATTTGAAAAGAGCACTTTGTAGGGCCGATATATTTTGTTTTATCGGATAATCCGCCGGAATTGGGATTTCAGGCAGTTTATCTTGTTCCATAAACCCTGATCACAAACCCTGATCACAAACCCTTATCATAAAACCTGATCACAAAGCCTGCTCACGAAGTTTTCTTCTATTCAAAAGAAAACATGTTTACTATTATTATGAAAAATTTATATATTTTAAGTGCAATGTATGTGTATTGAAAATAGATGTATAACGATCTGTTGTTAAAAACCAATTTTTGTTTTTAACCAAAGAGTAGTATACAATCTTATTTTTCAGCAATAACTAACAACTAAAACCAGGGTGAAACAAAGTGGCTTATAATGACAGAGGAAGTAGGGGAAGAGACAGCAACCGCGGAGGTTTCGGAGCTCCCAGGGAAATGCACAAGACAAAATGCTCTGATTGTGGTGTTGAAACCGAAGTACCTTT
This sequence comes from Methanosarcina sp. WWM596, assembly GCF_000969965.1. Taxonomy (GTDB): domain Archaea; phylum Halobacteriota; class Methanosarcinia; order Methanosarcinales; family Methanosarcinaceae; genus Methanosarcina. The sequence goes on along the minus strand of NZ_CP009503.1, from coordinate 1,943,867 downwards.
CAAACCTGACCCGGAGAGACCCGTTTACTGTAGAGAATGTCTTCCTAAGCACAGGAAACCCAGAGAAGATAGATACTAACCCGAATTTCGCGTCGGTCGAGTTGCGGCTCTGCAGGAAGCTGCCCTTTTTGTATCGCTCAAGAGGGCTAATTTAGGGTTATAAAGTGAACTTCGCTCAAGCGGACTTACACTTTTACTTTTTTTATAATACATCCACCCCGGAATCATCCTTTTCTCATAACTCGTGACCTTTACTTATTTCATTGGGGTGATCCGAAACTGGCCCACCGAATACGAAATGAAAAATCTTCCCCCATTCCCAATCAGTTGAAATGTATTTTTTCTACCAGCAAACTACTCAATCTCCCCCGAATACTTTTGCTTAAAAAAAGGAACTTAAAAACCCGTGATAATTTATTTCTGATGGGTACATAGCTTGACTTTGTCAGATACAACATCGTCGAATTAATCGATTTTCGTAACAATTCAGGTAGCCTTTGAAAGGCTACAATTTTTCCTCTTTTCGAGGAAAAATTGCATATAAATTGAATCCTATTTTGTTTCGTTATTATGCTTACACGTGAAGAGATCCTCGTTATCTATGAAGCTGGTCCTGAAGCTGTAATTTCTGTAATCCAGAGACTTGAAACTATCATAGAAGAACAAGCTATTCGAATTGCTGAACTAGAAGAACGTGTAAGGATTTTAGAATCTCGCTTAAATCAAAATAGCAGAAACAGCAGTAAACCTCCTTCTACTGACTTTTCAGTCAAAGAAAAACCTAATCCCAAGAGTCTCCGGAAAAAGAGTGGGAAGAAACCTGGAGGTCAAGAAGGTCATCCAGGCACAACTCTTGATATGGTTAATGATCCTGATTAGGTAATTGAACATTCTTTGACCTGCTGCAAAGAATGTGGACATACTCTTGAGGATGTTGAAGTTGAAGCTTATGAGAGAAGACAAATTTTTGATATTCCTCCTGTAAATCTAATTGTTACGGAACATCGAAGTCAGATTAAGACCTGTACTCACTGTGGAAAATCAAATAAAGCTTCTTTTCCAGAATCTGTGAAATATCCCGTCCAGTATGGTCCTAATATTTTAGCTTCAGCAATTTACTGTAAAAACTACCAGTTTATTCCCTATAAAAGGATTTTAGAGTTTTTTGATGACGTTATGGGGATAAAAATCTGTTCTGCTACGATAATCAGAGCAGAAAAAGAATGCTTCCGGAATTTAGAGGAGTTTGAAAATGTGAGTCAGGAGAGGTTAATAACTTCTCCTGTAATCCATTGTGATGAAACTGGGATGAAAATTGAAGGAAAAAGGCATTGGCTTCATGTAGCTTCTAATGACAAATACACCTGTTATTTTGCTCACTCAAAAAGAGGATCAGAAGCAATTAATGCCATGGGAATTCTTCCAGAGTTTAAAGGAATAGCAGTTCATGACGGATGGAAACCCTATAACAGTTATGAATGTGATCATGCTCTTTGCAATGCTCATCTCCAGAGAGAACTTACTGGAATTGAGGAGAACTATAAACAGCAATGGGCTAAAGAGATGAATGAACTGTTAACAGAAATGAAAAAGTATACTGATGAGTGTAAAGAGCAGGTCAAAGATCTGGACTTTGAGCAAATTAAAGTGTTAGAAGAAAGGTTCGATGCTGTAGTCATGAAAGGGATTGAAGAAAATCCACCTTCTCTAAACCCTGAAAAACAAGGAAAACGTGGTAAAAATCCAAAAACAAAAGCAAGGAACCTACTTGACAGGTTTATAGAAAACAAAAAACAGATCCTGAGATTCCTCAATGACTTGAGAGTTCCGTTTGAGAATAACCAAGCAGAAAGAGACATAAGGATGATGAAATTACAGCAGAAAATATCAGGAACTTTCAGAACTATACAAGGAGCGGAAGCTTTCTGCAGAATTAGAGCTTATATCTCAACCATTAAAAAGAACGATTTACCTGTTATAGACGGTATTCTCGCGGCGCTCAAAGGAGCGCCGCTATTATTCTGAGAATTTCAGCATTTTGCTGAAAAAACATACTTTTTTATCAGTGGCTGAATAGTTACCGATTTTCTTTAATTTATCGAGTGTCCTTTTCACTTCAACTTTCGAATTAAGTTTCAATGCTGTTTCAAAATGTTTTATTACCTCGGCGTCATTTGCCTGATGGGGAAAGCCTCATAAAAACCTGAAACTGAAATGAATTAGTTATAAAAATAGTTAAGTCAGTATTTAGAATAAATTTGGATATGAAGCGAGGTAAAATTAGAAGTAAAAATAAAAAATCTAACTCATAATGACCGTTTTTATTCCATTTACGACTTTCTTATACCAATTTAGAAAATATGATATGACTGGTATTCTCAGAATACAATCAAAATAATATTAGCTCAATGAGATAACTATATATAATAAGTAAATGTAGTTTATAGTAGATACAATAAAAAAAGAACTTAACAGTGGGGGAATACAACATGAGAATAAGAGTAGTTAGTTCCAGAGAAGAAATCTTTACACTTAATCCGAATGAGCGTCTTGTTCACCTGGCTTTCAGGCCTTCGAACAAGGACATATTTGAACTGGTAGAAACCTGCCCGAAGATTGAGGTAATCCAATTACCTAAATCTTACATGCGTACAGTCTCAAAGTCCATAGAAATGTTCCTTGAAATGCAGAGAGTCCAGCTTATCGAAGGAGATGTCTGGGGACACAGGAAGGATATAAACGAGTATTACGCAATTCCCTCTTCAGTAATTGAAAAGATTAAGGAGATGAAAATCGAAGGTAAATCCACTGAGGAGATTGAGAAAAAGGTTTCAAGGGAAAGCAGGTTGAACCCTGGAATGGTTGTATATATCCTGAACAAGGAAACTCCTGCCTGAATTCAAATAGAATAAAACATTTTGGCAGGTGTTTTGCTGGAGATTAGATCGGCTAGAAATGGGTTGAATCTTCCGTTCCCTAATCTCCAACTTTACATAGAGGAATATCTGGAAAATTGCTGCTGAAAGGGTTTCAACTTTTAGATCAAGAAATTGAGTGAAAATTCCTCTCAAAATTTGGCGCTGAAAATTTTACGATGGCTAACCATTAGCTACTTTTACAACTCTACCCTGTCTATCTGATCAATCTTTTATCCCATAAGGCGAGAATACCCTTTCCTCAAAACTCTGAGTTTTGCGAAGAATTCAGGGAGGGGGAGTAAACTCCTTTATTCGCTCAGAAGAACAACAGGTTTGATCAGATCTCTTGGTTTATCTTTCATGAGCAAGAGAGCCTCTTCCATTTTGTCAAATCCTTCGAATACATGGGTGGCCATTTTTTCTGGTTTTATTCTTCCATAGGTACATAGGTCTGCCATTCTTTCCATTCTCAGACGACCTCCGGTTGTCAGACCACCACGTATGTCTTTGTGAGACATACCCGATCCCCATTCAATACGTGGGATAGGAAGTGTGTCTCCGGTGCCGTAGTAGTTGACGTTTGAGACCGTGCCTCCGGGTTTTACAATTTTGACCGCATCCGATATTGTATTTTCATTTCCTCCTGCTATGATAACAGAATCCACACCTTTTCCATTCGTCTTTTCAAGAACCTGTCCAACAAGTCCACCTTTTCTGTAATCAACAATTTCAGATGCCCCGTATTCCAGAGCAAGATCAACACAGACTTTCCGACTTCCTACTGCAATGAGCCTGCCTGCACCAAGAATAGATGCACCTGCCACTGCCATCAGACCAACAGGACCTATTCCAATAACTGCAACTGTAGAGCCCGTTTTAATATTTGCCATTTCTGCACCCTGTATTCCAGTAGTCGCCATATCTGAGAGCATGACAGCCTGTTCGAGAGGCATTCCTTTTGGAAGTAGAGCTAAATTCATGTCTGCATCATTTACATGAAAAAATTCTGCAAAGACTCCACTTTTGAAGTTTGAAAACTTCCATCCAGAAAGCATCCCATTTGAGTGCATAGGCACTCCATCCTGTGCTTCCATGGACCGCCAGTCAGGTGTAATTGCAGGAACAATTACTTTATCGCCTGGTTTGAAGTCTTTGACCTCTGATCCGATTTCTTCTATAACACCTACAGCTTCGTGTCCTAAAACCATGTTTTTACGGTTTCCAAGCGCACCTTCCCAGACAGTATGAATATCTGATGTACACGGCGCGACTGCAAGAGGCCTCACGATTGCATCATATGGGCCTGCAGAAGGTCTTTCAGTATCAATCCAGCCTACTTTTCCAATTTCAAGCATTGCAAATCCTTTCATATTATTACACCAACCTTTTCAAAATAATTCTTTTTCAATGTTTTTTATAGTAACCCGCGTATTAATCTGCTTTACTGGTATTTATAAGTACTAAGGATGGAATCTTGAATTGTAATTAGATATACCAGGTTCGGACAGGTGTAATCATCCTTATCCAGTGTATCCAGGCAGTCCTTGAAAAGGCAAAATATAAAATAAAATATGAAATAATAGATGACGAAGAACCATATTATGGAGAAGTTCCCGAACTTGAAGGGGCCTGGGCTACCGGCAAAAACCTTGAGGAATGCCACAGAAACCTGGAAGAAGTTATTAATGAATGGATTATTATCAAACTGAGAAATGGACTCTACTTTTGAAAGGATCTTTTCAACTCAGTTGAAATATATATTTCCTGCCGACTGGCTGCTTAAATCTTCCCCGAATACGTTTGTATAAATCAAGAACTCGAAAACCTGAAAGCCTTTACATGCAGAAGATAGAGCTATTTCCAACTCGATCAGTTTTGCACTTCATTGATCGATCCCTCTAAGCATTGTTTTTTAGATCATCAATCCGATTTTTGGTATGGGATAACTGTTTTACAATGGGATAACTGTTTTACAATTATAGTGATGGGTTTTCCAGGCGAAGCTTATTTTCAGGAGCTATCAGAAAATGGGTTGTTGTCTCCTATTAAGCCATATATAATCTATTAAGCCATATATGGATTATTAAGTAATATATGGACTATTAAGCAATATATAGACATTATTCTATCATTTGAGGGAGTGTGCCTCGGATTATATAGATACGTTTATATAGTATAGATGCCATGTATATGTGTTGACAAATAAAGAGACGTATAACAATCTGTTATTAAAAACCAATTTTTGTTTTTAATCAAAGAGTTCTATACAATCTTATTTTCAAACAATTAACTAACAACTAAAACCAAAGGTGAAACAAATATGGCTTTTAATGACGGAAACATGTTTAGAGGAAATAATTTCGGAGCTCCCAGGGAAATGCACAAGACAACATGCTCTGATTGTGGTGTTGAAACCGAAGTACCTTTCAAGCCCGACCCGGAAAGACCGGTTTACTGCAGAGAGTGTCTTCCTAACCACAGGAAACCCAGGGAAAATAGATATTAAATGTTGCTTGTGTAACTGAGTTACATAAACACATATTTCTTTTCCACTTTTTTTAATACACGTTAGACTCGAAATGCATTTTTTTCTTAACCCAAAGCTTTTAAGGGTGAAAATTAACTTTTACAGTCCAATCGTTTTTACTTTTATCGATAAATTTTCCTCAGGGTTATTTTCAAGAGTTTTCAATATATTTTTTGACCGGGATGGTTGTTTTCGAATTAAAGTGAAAAACTACTAACTGAATTTTGTTTTCATTGCATCTATCCAAAACTGGACCTCCGAATATTATACGAAAATCTTCCTCTATCCCCAATTCATTTTAAAGATATTTTTTCCTGCCAAAAGGCTGTTAAAATCTCCCTCCGAATACGTTTTTTAAGATTATGTCAAGAAAAGGGAACCAAAAACCCGTGATTTTTGCAGCTTTATAAGGGGCACTTTGCCGGGTTTCTTTAGATTAATCGATTCTTTTTTCTCGTGAGGAGTTTCCGATTTAAGGGACTTTTTCAAGTTAATTATAAGTTAAAGAAAGTAGCTCGAAAAAGGATCGCTTAATAAGAGGCGAAAAGTTCTCCTTATCCTTTCCAAGTAACTCAAAATTGATATGAAAAAGGAGTGGAATCATCCATCTATATGTCTTTTTATATGATTCTGAAATATCTGTTATTATGGTTGACACACCCGAAAATTTACCCGGTTGGGTAATTTGGCTTATTATTATATTTGCCATTTTCACAATTTTGGTAAAATGGATATTACCTGCTATAAACTCCTAATTCTGGACATATACAAAAAAGGACATAAAAATGCAAGAGAACTAACCTGAGCCCACATCCTCCTCCTGTCAAACCAGCGAAAAAGAGTTATCAAGATAGCGGAAACATTAAGTGTTTCCAGAGAAACATTAAGTGTTTCCAGAGAAACATTAAGTGTTTCCAGAGAAACATTAAGTGTTTCCAGAAATACTACTTTGAATATAAGGAAAAGGTATGTGGAAGAAGATTTCTCGAACGCTCTTATGGACAAGCCAAGATCCGGTCAACCTGCAAAATACACCGAAAAACATGTTGCAGAAGTAATCGCTTTAGCTTGTAGCAGTTCTCCTGATGGAAGCAAGTGATGGTCGCTGTCCCTGCTTACCGAAGAACTGAGGAAGAAAGAAGGATTTGAAACAATAAGCAAGAGAGTATAAGGCTTATTTTGAAAAAAGCAAAACTAAGCCCTGGTTGAGGCGGATGTGGTGCATTCAGACTATTGATTCTGAATATAGGGAAAGTATGTACAATATTCTTAATCTGTACGAAGAGGATTGCGATCCTAAAAAACCTCTTGTCTGCCTTGACGAGAAACCAAAACAACTTCTTGAAGATAAGAGAAAGTCCATTCCAATGAAGCCGGGTCTTTTAAGAAACTTGATAAAAACTTCAGGACTTGCGGTAGAAGAGATCGAAGCTCTTTTGAAGTAAGATTTTTTTGTTTGGTGGTTTTTATCAAGTAAGTTTAATTTGCCGAGGTATTTTCCTATGAGTTATTATCTCAGTTTGGGTATATTAACTCAATAGGTGGTCTGCTTAAATTTTCCCCAAACACAACTTTAGAATCATAACTTTGTAGCTCTGATCGAAACCAGGTTAAAGTAATTTCCACCTTCAGCTTCCATCATCCCTATATCCCTACGAGCATAGTCGTTATCGCACAAAAGCCAATCCTGCCAGGATTCTTTTAAGCAATTTAATTCTTTGCATTCTTTAATACTTACCAAATCAGAGTTTTTCCATAAATTATACCACCAATCACATGAGTGTAGAGTTAAAGTCATATCTTCAAACCAGTATGGCACTAATTCTTCTGGAACTCCATTTGTAAATTCCTGCTTCAAGCCCGGAACTGCAACTGCTATTTGTCCTCCTTTTTTTACGAGTGGAGCAAAATACTTTGTCAAATAATCTTTTTCAATTCCGAAATAGTGATAGGCATCTATACTGATAGCAGCATCAAAAAATTCATTTGCAAACGGCAAATCGTGGGCTTCTGCGTGTACTGGTATTATTTTATCTTCCAGTCCCATTGACTTAATCCTCTCATAGTTATCTGTCGCACTTATCCAGAGATCAGTTGCAAAAACCGTAACATCATATTCTTTTGCCAGGAATATTGAGGTCAGCCCTCTCCCACAACCAAGATCAAGTATTCTCATGCCTTTTTCAAGCTTCAAAGATTCGGACACTTCCTCAAGAATCTTTATTGCGTTTGGTCCCATCATGTTTTCTTTAACAAAATCAAAATCGTATCTGTTACTTTTTGTAAACATCATCTTGACCACTTTTAGTTAATCTATCCCATACACTTTTAGTTAATCTATCCCATACACTTTTAGTTAATCTATCCCATATTATTCATGGAGTTAGTTGTTTGTTATTCTTATATAGATTCAGTGTAACCTTTGCCACATATCGTTTTTTTATTTGAACTAATGTACTCAGTCAGTGTAGCCTTTAACTTAACAACTTAACTTTCATATGCTAGAACAGTAGTCTTAATATCGTTCGAAAAGATAACCATTTTACTCTACAATAAACTGAAAAGTAGTGAAAAGATGGATGAAAAATTACTTGCAAAAATTGGATTAAACAAGTATGAGAGTTCAGTTTACCTGACACTCCTGAAACAGGATTCTATGGAAGCAAGCAAATTATCAAATGCATCGAAAGTCCCTATAGGAAAGATCTACGAAGTTCTAAAAGCCCTCAAAAACTATGAGCTTGTCGAAATCCTGCCGTCAAGACCACAAAGATACCAGGTGGTTGATCCTGAAAGAGCATTTAAACTCATGTACAAAAGAAAAGAGGAAGAAACACTCAATAAGCTCAAAATGCTCAAAGAAACATTTGATGAAATCGAAAGGGAACTCTGCAACGACAATTCTCCAAAAAATGTTGAAACTGTCTTCTGGCCTGACAGGTTCCGTAATAATGAACTGAATGAAATGGTGACTTCGACTTTTGAGAAAATCGATCATGAAATATGTGTTGTAATCCATGGTAAGTACAGACCTGGAAGATCGGAGCTATATGATTCCTCGGTATCCACCTTCAGCAAAGCTTATTTGAGTTTAGTACAGCGCGGCGTAAAAGTTAAAATTTTAGATCCGGGATCACAATTCCTGCCATCTTTAAAAGAGCTTATTGATTCGATAGAAGACCTGTCATTTAAACGCAATATTAAGGACCTGATGGAAGTAAGAATTTTAGAAAACGAATACAATTTTGTAATCATTGATTCCAGGATAACCCTGCTCGATATTGAAGACCAGTTCAATATGGGTAGAAACCTCGGCATGACAAGAATATATGATGAATCATATGCAAAGCGATTCAAGGCAAAATTTGATGAACTCTGGACAAAGGGTGAATTGTTTCTCTGACTTGCAAGGATATCCGTAAATATTAATTTGGCATGAAAGTACCTCTGATTTCACACTCCGGACCCTCATTCAGAATTTCTGATTATGTTGGAAGCAAATATAGCATTTTTGTCCTGTTAAATAGAAGCCAGGGTCCGGAATGTGGACGTGAGGATACTTCGCCTTCACTTAATGTCAGGTTTCTTTTTTTCAACAATTGCGAATATTTCACTAATTATTGAGATACGTTCATCAACCGAAAATATCTCGGTCTCAACAATCTTCCTCCTTTGAACTTCTCCCTTGATATATCCCGTTTCATCTTCGTACATCTCATCATTTGTGATAAGGTGCCATATTATCGTTGCAATTTTCCTTGCCAGGGCAACAATCGCCTTTGCATGTCCAATTGACTTCTTTTTTCTGTTAAAAAACTCTTTTAACTTGCTATTTTTTGTTCTTGCTGCTGCTTGAGCAATCTGTATTAGAATCCACCTTGCTACCTTTGATCCTCTCTTAGTGATCCTTCCATTGTGGTATTTATCTGCAGATTGGTACACATTAGGAACCAGTCCAAGCCATGAAGCAAGCTTGTCCCCTGAAGCAAAATCTTTGAAATCACCTATTTCAGCGATTAAAGTTGCCGCACCAAGTTCCCCTATGCCTGGAACAGATTTTAAAATTTCCATTTCTCGCTTATGATTTCCATAAGCATAATTGAAAATTTCCTTTCCCAAAAGTTCGATTGAATCGTCAAAATTCTTTATTAGCTTCAAACATATCTGAAGCCTGATTGCAGCACTCTGGGAGATTTCTCTGTCCAGAAGCTCTCGGATCTGAGCGCTTTTTTTACGAACATTTGGAGAAAGGTTTTGTATAATCTGGTCAACATTTTTACCTGAAGAGATTCCTGATAATATCTCTCTACCATTTTTTCCAAAAATGTCTGTCAGCACATCTTTTAGATTAAACATTTCAGGTGCGAGAATGGCATGAGCTTCATTTTTTATATCCGTTCTTTTTTGTACAAGTTTGTGGCGAAGCCGAATGTATGAACGATATTCTCTGTGTTTTTTTGGGAAAACTCTTGATGGTTGAACCATGCCATTCAGTGCAAGTTTTGCAATGACTTCGGAATCTATTTTATCTGTCTTTTTATGTGTAAATGCTTTCATGTCGCGAGCATTTCCAACTATAAAAGGCAGATGTTTTATCAATGAATCATGAATAGGGACCCAAAAGTCACTTGTTGATTCACATGCAACAACGTCACATTTTTCTGATGTAACCCAATTTCTAAGGCTTAAAATTCCATCATCGTCTCTCTTGATACGCTGTTGCTGTTTTTCACCGGATCTGCTGAGGATAGTAGCAATCAAAAAACTTTTGTGGATATCTAAACCGCAAGATTTGTTTATTTCTCCTGCCAATTTACATTACTCCATCATTTATAGGACAGTAGAATTACCTAAAAGGCAATTTGGCATCCGTGATCAAAGTCACATTTGAGCCTTCGAGGGCAATTCAATGGTTAGTTTTTCTACGGCTTCGAAGAGCCAAATAAAAGACAACTTTCCTGTCCTAAGAGAATGATGGAGTTAATATACAAAAAAGGTAAGTGAAAAGGACTTTCATTTATTTGGGCATGTTATTCGAAGAATTTCATGTGTGTTTTTCTATTAGTTTTCGCCTCTCTTTCTCGAAGATAAAAGTAAGTTGCTTAAAATTGACTGAAAGTTTTTCTTCTCTTACCAGTTCAGTAAAAATATATTTTTTCTGCTGGCTGTCTGGTTGACGCTTTTACGAGCACGTTTGTCAAGATAAAGTTAAGAATAAAATGTAATTGAAAAACCCGTGAATCTCAATCCCTCTTCAGACAGCTTCGACTTCGTTCAGGATACGTTTGCCTATATTCGGCTTTAAAGCGTCTTTCATAACCAGGTCTGCCTTAACGCCAAGAGCCTCCAAAAGGTAGTTTTCAAGGTTGACAAATTTAAAAATAGATTTATAATTACTAAAGGAAGAAGGGAGGGAAGGATGAAATTTTCTACCTTTGTTTCCAATTCATTTGAAATATATTATTCTTGCCGGCGGTCCGCTAAAATCTACCCCGAATACGTTTGTTAAGATAAAGTTAAGAAAAGTGAAATTGAAAAACCCGTGATTTTTTAGATTTAGAAAGGGCACTTTGCAGGGCTTCTTTAGATTAAACGATTCTTTTTCCTCGTGGGGATGGGGTTTTCTGATTCAAGCGACTTTTTTCAAGTGAATTATGTATCAAAAATATCAACATTAAACCCTTACCCATACAAATTTAAGCAAAAAGCCTTATAATCGGTCTTATGCGGTTCAAAATTATCCTTGAGGAAGATGAAGAAGTCGGGGGATTTATTGCCAGCTGCCCAGGCTTACCGGGATGTTTTTCACAGGGAGATACTGTAGAAGAAGCTATTGAAAACATTAAAGAAGCAATTCAAGCCTGTCTGGAATCTCTTGCAGAAGACGAACTGCAGGAATGTATTGGGAAATCTTCCTGTAGAGTTATTGACGTGGTTGCTTAAATGTCTGGGCTTCCTGTAATTTCCGGAATGCAGGCAATTAAAGCCTTTTCTAAAGCTGGCTGGCTCCCTCACCAACAGGTGGGCAGTCATGTTGTCCTTAGAAAAGAAGGCTCAAAAGTTACGCTGACGGTCCCGAAGCACAAAGAACTGAAGCCGGGTCTTTTAAGAAACTTGATAAAAGTTTCAGGACTTACTGTAGAAGAATTCGAAGCTCTTTTGAAGTGAAATTTTATTGGTTATGATATATTACTGTGTGAGGCTTATTTGCCAAGATATATTTTTCCCCCATGATCAATTCATTTGAAATATATTTTTCCTGCTAACGGTCTGCTTAAATCTACCCCGGAATACATTTGTTAAAAAAAGTGAAATTGAAAAACCCTTGATTTTTGCATTTTTATAAGGGGCACTTTACAGGGCTTCTTTAGATCAAGCGATTCTTTTCCTCTGGCGGAGGATTTTCTTATACAAGCAAAGTTTTTTCAAGTGAATTATGGATCAAGAAAAGCCGTCAAAAACTGGACCGCCGTGAATACGAAATAAAAATCTTCCCCCGTCACCAATCCAGTTAAAATATATTTTTTCCTGTCGGCGGTCTGCTGGAATCTTCCCCGAATCCTTTTGTCGATATTAAAAGAAATCAGAAACCTATGACCTTTTGCAGCTTTAGAAGGAGCACTTTGCAGGATCGATTGGTCTTGCTTTATCGATACATTTTCTTCAGGAGACACAATTTCGTAATCCATCGATTTCTCTTTTTACTTATTTCCTGAAAATAAGATTATTTCTAAAACCAGTACAGTCCCAAATGCAAATTTTTGTTAAATCCTAAGTATCTTATATGAGGCATACCCAATAGTTATATAGCAATCACTGCAAAAACGTAGGGACTTTAAGCGGGTTTGTTACAAAGGTTTCTTTCTTGACTATAAGTCTAAAAATTAATTGGATTTGGGACATATTCATTTATTTTTGTATTTTGTAGCAGAGCTTGTGTTACAATTGCCACTCTAGCCACTCTAAACAATGCGACTGTGACTGAAATTCAATGATTAAAACATTAGTGGGGAACGATAAATGAAAACCAGAAACAAACTATACCCAATAGTTGTAGCTTTATTCCTTTTGCCTTTCATATGTGCTACTGCGTCCGCATGTGCTACTGCGTCCGCAGATACTGCACAGGGAACGGAAACTCAGATTACCACCAATGAATTAGATCAGTGGAATCCTGCTATCTACGGGGACAGGATAGTATGGGATGAGACTCGCAATGGAAACTTGGATATCTACATGTACGATCTTTCCACTTCTACAGAAACCCGGATAACCACCAATGAATCATGTCAGGGAGATCCTGCAATCTACGGGGACAGGATAGTGTGGCATGAGACTCGCAATGGAAACATGGAGATCTACATGTACGATCTCTCCACTTCCACGGAAACTCGGATAACCACCAATGAGTCAATTCAGGCAAATCCTGCTATCTACGGGAATAAAATAGTGTGGCAGGACTATCGCAATGGAAACAACGATATCTACATGTATAATATCACAACTTCCACAGAAACTCGGATAACCACCAATGAGTCAATTCAGGCAAATCCTGCTATCTACGGGAATAAAATAGTGTGGCTGGATTATCGCAATGGAAGTGTCGATATCTACATGTACGACCTCTCCACCTCCACGGAAACTCGGCTCAACACCATTATACCCTCCCCTGCAGCTATTATTCCACTTGCCATCTTCGGTGACAGGATAGTATGGGATGATAATCGTAATGGAAACGAGGATATCTATGTGTACGACCTTGCCACTAACCAGGAAACTCAAATCACCACAAATGAATCCAATCAGAACTCTCCTGCAATCTACGGGGATAGGATAGTATGGAATGATGATCGTAATGGAAACTTGGAGATCTACATGTACGATCTCTCCACTTCAACGGAAACCAGGATAACCACAAATGAATCGAATAAATTCGGGCCTGCGATCTACGAGGATAAAATCGTGTGGCAGGATTATCGTAATGGAAACTGGGACATCTACATGTTTACTCTGCCTCCTGCTGGTGAGTTAACACCCATGGATAGAACGAATGATCTCAAAAACTATGTGGAAAATACCCTCAAAGTCAACAGAGGAACAAAAAAAGCTCTTATTAGATCTCTTGATGCATCGATCTGTTTCCTTGAAACAGGCAAAGACGCAAAAGCCGTTTCCAAACTTAAATCCTTCATTAATCATGTTGAAAAAATGAACAAATGCAATCGGATTTCAGCTGATGATGCGGATTATATGATTATTGAGGCAAGGGGAATTATCGACCAGATAAAGGCTCAGTAAAACATTTAATATTTTGAAGTGAGGAGATATTCTGTTTTCAGGATCATTTCTTCCAATATTTTTTCCCAAGATTCCCTCAGCTTCATGTTTTCGGAACTCCCCGAAACTGGACTGTTGAATATTGAATGAAAACCTTACTTGTAAAAAATTAAAATAAAAGTATATTTTTCCTGCCGGCGGTCTGCTTAAATCTACCCCGAATCCTCTCAAAGAAATATGAAAAATCGAAAACCCAAAAACTTTAATTCTCCTGCCCACAGAACCTATATAAGATTTAGACCGCATAAAATTAGATATACCATGTTCGGACAGGTGTAATCATGCCTATCCAGTATAATCAAATTGAATAATGGATCGCATCTGCCTGTATTCTGCAAATTTTCGAATTACATTTAAATATCCATGAAGATAGATTAAAATGAAAGTACGTGAAGTCATAAAACTTCTTGAAGCCGATGGTTGGTATCTGGTTGCAACAAAAGGTAGCCACCGGCAATATAAGCATCCTACTAAACCGGGTAGGGTAACAATTGCGGGCCATAGTGGAGATGATCTTGCTCCAGGGACATTGAACAGCATCTTAAAACAAGCACAATTAAAAGTGGAGGACTAATCATGCACCGTTTCCTAGTTGTAATCGAAAAAGCAAACAACAACTATTCAGCGTATTCTCCTGATCTTCCAGGCTGTGTGGCCACAGGTTCCACCCGGGAAGAAGCAGAGAAAAATATCTATGAAGCCATTGAAATGCACGTTCAGGGACTGCTGGAGGACAATTTACCAATTCCAGAATCAGAATCCTTTGCCGAGTATGTGGCTATTGCTGAAAAGCCCTCTACAGGTTCTGAAGTTGTGTAAGTTATATTATTTCCTTTAAACCTCTTTCTAATTCAATTGAAATATATTTATCCTGCTGGCGGTCTGCTAAAATCTTCCCCAAATACGTTTGTTAAAGAAAAGGGTTAAGAAAAGTGAAATTAAAAAACCCGTGATTTTTACAGCTTTAGAAGGAGCACTTTGCAGGGCTTCTTTAGATTAAGCGATTCTTTTTTCCTCGTGGGGGTTTTAAGATTCAGGCGACAGCTTTTCAGGTGAATTATGGATAAGAAAATCCATCCGAAACTGGACCGCCAAATAAAAAATGAAATTCTTTCCCCATGACCAATTCAGTTCAAATATATTTTTCATGCTAGCGGCCTGCTTAAATCTTCCCCGAACACGTTTGTAAATCAAAGTGAAATTGAAAAACCCGTGATTTTTGCATCTTTATAAGGGGCACTTTGTAGGGCTTCTTTAGATTAAGCGATTCTTTTTTTTCGTGGGGGATTTTCTGATTCAATCGAAAACTTAGTAACCTGATTCAGTTTTCGTTGGATCTCTCCGAAACTGGACCGCCGGATTCGATCAAATTCTTTCCCCGTAACCAATTCATTTAAAATATATTTTTCCTGCCGGCGGTCTGCTTAAATCTTCCCCGATTACGTTTGTTAAGATGAAGTTAAGAAAAGTGAAATTGAAAAACCTGTTATTTTTGCATCTTTATAAGGGGCACTTTGCAGGGCTTTTTTAGATTAAGCGATTCTTTTTTCTCGTGGGGAATTTTCTGATTCAAGTGACATTTTTCAAGTAAATTAAGGATCAAGGAAAGCCATCAGAAGCTGGACCGCCGAATACAAAATGAAAATCTTCCCCCATAACCAATTCACTTGAAATATATTTTTTCCCAGCCGGCGGTCTGCTTAAATCTTTCCCGAATACATTTGTTGAGAAAAGTGAAATTGAAAAACCCGTTATTTTTGCATCTTTATAAGGGGCACTTTGCAGGGCTTCTTTAGATCAAGCGCTTTTCCTTTGAGGAGGAGTTTTTCTGATATAAGTGAAACCCGCCAACCGGGTCTTTTTTCATTGGAGCTATCCAAAACTGGACCGCCGAATACAAAATGAAAATCTTCCCCCATAACCAATTCACTTGAAATATATTTTTCCTGCTGGTGGTCTGCTTAAATCTTCCCCGAACACGTTTGTTAAGAAAAGTGAAATTGAAAAACCCGTTATTTTTGCATCTTTATAAGGGGCACTTTACAAGGCTTCTTTAGATTAAGCGATTCTTTTTCCTTGTGGGGGATTTTCTGATACAAGCGACTTTTTTCAAGTGAATTATGGAATCAGGAAGGCTGTCAAAAACTGGACCGCCGAATACGAAATGAAAATCTTCCCCTATCCCCAATTCAGTTGAAATATATTTTTCCTGCCGGCGGTCTGCTTAAATCTACCCTGAATACATTTGTTAAGAAAAGTGAAATTGAAAAACCCGTTATTTTTGCAGCTTTATAGGGGCACTTTGCCGGGCTTCTTAAGATTAAGCGATTCTTTTTCATCGTGGGGAGTTTATCTTATTCAAGCAATGTTTTTCAAGTTATTTATGAGCCTATCCAAAAAGTAAAATAACTACATTTTAGGGTAGTGTTGATTAGTGGATAACACTCAGAGCAACAGGACTTTTCGGATAGGTTCTAAGTGTACCTATTTAGATTAATTTAAATAGATTTTACAACTCTTTTAGAAATAGGAGACGTTTTAATGGCCAGATGCAAATACAAGTTCCAAGGTACTTACTATAACTTTATGTGTCCTTTTGAAGTTGAAGAGGGAAGTGAATACTGCTTCTGGCATCAGGAAATAGAAGAAAAAAGACCTTCTAAAGAGCAGCTAAATCTTTTAAAAGAGAATGAAATTATAGGTGTCTTCCTTTCTAAAGTCAATTTTAACTTTGCTGATTTACGAGGCATTAATTTAATTTTAGCTAATTTAAAGGGCTCATCTTTTTATAAAGCAAATTTAAGAAAAGCTAACTTAAATTCCGCAAATTTGCAAGATTCAGATTTAAAAGAAGCAAATTTAGAAAATGCATATCTACCAAGAGCTGATTTGCAGGGAGCAGAATTTTTCAGAACTAATTTAAAGGGAGCATGCTTGATATTCGCAAGATTGGAAAATAGATGGACCAAGAAATCTTTTCATTCTATTTTTATCTCGTTTCCTATGACTTGGTTGTGATCTTCCAAAAACTACAACCACGCGGTCTTCACTAGCTTGGTTGTTCGGAACAATAACTTCAGTAACCAGTTCCGATGAAAAATCAAATAAGTATTCAAATCCATTATCAGTGAATTGAAGTATATTTGTCTAAGTAAGCGTCATTTTCCTATACTTCTCACACCACACGTCTGGAAGCTTTTCCCAAAGGATTTCGATTGCATCTTCGATATTTGATGTTGATAATTCAGAGAGTATATTACTATAATCAATCTTATAATTAATTAAAGATTTTTGCATGACCAGTCAACAAACGTTTCCATTATACCCATTTTAATGCAATGTACATATACTTCCGGTTTGGGAGTGAGCTTGTCTCAAAACTACCTCCAATCCCTCTGAACCAATGTGTTTCAGATTAGAGAAAACGAGATCAATAAAAATCCCTGGAATGTTTTTTCTTGGTCAAAAACATAAATACACGGATTTTAAAATCATTTATTCATTAAAACCACTTTTCTAATGTTTGTTGCCTTTGCGACCCAATAATTCTCGAATAGTAGAAATTGTCTACACGATATTTTTCTTTTTTCTGAATGCTGCCTTCTAGATTAAGATAGGTGATTACTTCTTCGGCTGTCATCTTATTTTTTGGAAAGAACGATATCTGGTAAGTTCTATAATAATTACTTTTATAGTAATCTCCAATCATCTGACCAGTGGTGTTCTTCTCACGATCTAAAAGTTTATGCAGTACTGGTTTGAAAAGCTCACAAACTGCTCTTTTTCTTGGGTTACTTGACGAATTATGTATAGTTGAAAAAGTAGCTCCAAGAATCAAATCAATTAATTGAATAAACTGAGACTCGTCTGATTTGCTATTTCTATGATCCGAATCTATGAATTTAATTTCATCACAATCTATGCTCAGCCTATCTATTTTAGATTCGGTCTGTTGAATCGGATGCCAAGGAAAGAATTCGTGGTATTCTTGGCTTCCTTTGTCGTGATATATAGAGTTTATGATAATATTTGAATAGTCTTTAAAAAAATAATTTAAACCACCCATTAGAAGAGTTCTATAAAAGCGGTTATAAATGTTAAGTTCTGTTTTTCCACTACCAAATTCACAATAACTTATATTTGAAAGATTTATTCCAAGTATATTACAATATAACATTTTTCGGTGTTTTTGGCAAGCTTCCTTATTGAAGAAACTGATCCAGTTTTTTGCGATCATGTATCTTGCACTTGATCTATGAATTTCTTTGAAGTGGATTTCAGTGTTGTTTTCTTTATGATATTTACAACTTTCAGGGCAATCTGATTCAGAGATATTCCAGTTATGGTTTGTTATACAGCGGAGGTCATTCAAATTTTTCAAAACCTCTGTTTTGTAGCCTGTAGGGACAAAAAGAGCTCCTAAATACATCCAATTTGTGTTGTCAAAAGGATCTACACCGTTAAAAACTTCATCGGAATAAATTTCAAGTTCTATATTTTTGCTTAAGGACGTAGACAGTGAGCCTCCCTGCATTGTCAGGTTTAACTTTTCAAATTTAATCTTTTATATTCTGTTAACTGTTATATGTGTTTCTTTTTGTACTTTGAAAATAGCAAAGATTGATCACGAATATATACGAAATTGATAAAATTTGTGGTGGCACACGCTGCTGCGATTTATGGGGTATTCGACTGAAGTCAAACTTTTAAATATGGACTGCATGTTTACGCATGTTCTCATTTAGCTTTTCTATCTACTCATCCTAATGTGCAGAGATTTTTCTGCAACATGGTTTTGTCCTACTATGAAACAGCTAGGACAACCGATATTATTTGAATTGTATAACTAATTCTCTTGTTCAGTATACTAACAAGCAAAAGAGAGTTCTTGTCCTTTACTCCGGGGAATGGGACAAATAAGAACAGACAATAAAATAGAAACTCACCATATGAAAATTATAAATATGTAGGGCGCAATAAATGAGATATATGTCAGTTGAATCCCTTATCAAAACCCTTGTCGTAGCAGTCATAGTATTCGCAGTATTTTCAATACCAACAGTAATCCTTTTACCTCATTTAATAACACCAAGCTTCGATTACGAAACAACAACAATATTTGCATTGACTCCAACTGCAGTAGGTATAATAGCAGTCATAGCAACATATTTCATCACACCACAAATTTACAACTAAAAAGGCTCGTATACAGTTAAGCCTAGTGTCATGACAACTTAATTGGGGGGCGTTACTAATTAGACAAACCATCACAAACAGTCCTTTTTCGTAATTATGAGAACTCATAACTAAATTTTCTAGACACTAGTGTCATGACAACTTAATTATGGGGTGTTACTACTTAGACAACCCCTCATAAGTAGTCCTTTTTTGTAATGATGAGGACTCATAACTAAATTTCCTAGACACTAGTAGCCTAAGGGCATGACAGATTAACAGCATAATTTCAGCGTATTCTTGGGAAATACACCTTATGACACCAAGAAGCTCCCATCAAGGACAAACAAAATAAATGAATATATATTGTAGGGATAAGAATTCTAAATTATGTATCAATACATAACTCCCTCATTTAAACTAGCAGTCTTTTCGTGTCCTCACTGTAATGCTATTGCTCACCAAGAATGGAGTAATGTTTATTTATACAATGAATATAGCGAGAATTATGATGTCGTTGATTATTTATCCCTGAGTTTTTGTGGGAATCCTAATTGCCATGAACGAGCTATCTGGCTTAAAGATAAACTTATGTATCCATGTTTATCTACAGCACCGCTTCCTTATGATGACATGCCCTCGGATGTGAAGGAAGATTTTTTAGAAGCGAGAAATGTAGTTGAGATATCTCCAAGAGCAGCAGCAGCGTTGTTAAGGCTTGCATTACAAAAACTCATGAAGCATTTAGGCCAAGAGGGTAAGGATATTAACAAGGATATTGGGGAGCTGGTAAAAAAAGGATTACCTGTGAAGATTCAGGAAGCACTTGATTCTTTACGAATTTATGGGAATGAAGCGGTTCATCCAGGAGAAATCGACTTAAAAGATGACAAGGAAACAGCTTTAAAATTATTTAAGCTATTGAATATAATTGTACAGGATATGATAATTCAACCCAAAGAGATTGAAGATTTATTTAATCGTCTTCCACAATTAAAATTGAAAGGAATTAAAGATCGAGATAAAAAATGACCTTAATTATTTGTGCCTTCTAAATGATTTTATCGGGCCAAATTCCGAACCCAAAAATATATTGAGAAAACGCTGTAGGGACAAATAAGTAAAAATCGAATGGATTTGTGATGAGGAAATCGTTCAAGCTATTTGTTTTGTCCTTACAAATCAGTATTCTACTGCACAGGAGGAACTCATTGTTCAAACTTCGCGTGTTCTTGGAATAAAAGTTGTACTCCAGAACGCTAGTTAAGAAAAGTGAAATTGAAAAACCCGTGATTTTTGCAGCTTTAGAAGGAGCACTTTGCAGAACCGGTCAGTTTTTTAATAAGCAATTTATTTTTTATGGGGTTGTTTTTACTGAATAATCTATTTCGCTTGAGTGGCTTTTTTTGAAGTGATTCGAAAATAAACTGTTGCATAAGAAACGAAAGTTAATCTTTTTTCAAATTAACAGTTTTTAATACTCACCTAAATTTTTCTGAGTTTTATTTTCTACAGCATTATCCGTACGAATGTCTAGCTGAACATCTTTTAACTCTTCGAAGTTGAAGTATGAATCTAAGTACCATTTTTGTTTAGTCCTACGAAGATTTCCTGATATTTTTATCATTTTTTCTTTTTTTCTCTTGACGCTTTCTTTATGCAATTCACATGCCTTTACATAGTCATTTTCATTTAGCGTGATGTGAATCTTTTCTCCGTCTCTATTTCCAACATCGCCTATTATTATTATATTATAATCTGAATTATCGTCGTCCCCTTCACTTTTTTTACCTTTTAATTCTCTAATGCTTCCCCTTAGAGTAAAGTTTTTTATAAGCTCATACTCTGTATGCATCTTTTTATAAATGAAGTCTAAGTAATTTACTCCTGAATGTTTTATACATATTGTTGATTTATCTTTCATTGCAGCAGGAGTATCACACAAAGGTGAAAATTGGACCGAGTATTCTACATCTGCTTTTGATATTTCAAGCAATTTTTTCAAAGCTATACACATATTTGCGTTAAGAGTTTCCTCATATATTTGGGTAACGTCCTCGATTTCTTCTTCTTTGTATACCAATTCAAGACTTTTTAAAATCCTTTCATTTATTCTTCTCCCAAGAGGAACAGATAATTCGTCATCAAGACCAGTTTCAAGTGTTTGGTATTGAGGATTATTAATTGGAGTTATAATAGTAAAACCAAAACTCCCTGTGTATGTATGCCCAAATTTACATTCTTTAACAAAGGATTTTCCAGTTGAGAGACTTTTTTCAAAATAAGGTTTTGCGTCTTGTTCTGAGGATGCAGAATATGAAAAAAGATTCTTTATGCTTTTTATGATTTCTTCTACATCATTTAAATCCAAAGAACCTATATTCATTCCTTTTGCAAGACTGATTTTCCAGATATCTTTATCCACATTAACTATAGATTCGATTATTGCCTCTTGTTTTCTACCTTCAAAATCAGAAAGAGTCTCAAATACATGGAATAAGTAGCTTCCAATTTTTCTCGTGTTTTTGTCAGGCAACAAAATAGTTACTTTGAAATCAGTTTCAAGTTCATTGGAGTAAATCTTACTAGTGCCTCTTACCTCATCAATAATCCATCCGTTTTTTTCAAGATAAATAGATAAGTTACTGTAGGGAATAAGATACATAGTTCCATCATATTTGTATTCTATCATAATGTATCTCCTTAGCTACAGTATTTTAGTAATCATACACTACTTTTTCGTATTAATTTTGCATAAATATTTAATTTAGAGGTTTATTACTATTTATTTTGTCCATTAACCAAATTATTGATTCTGGATTTAAAAGATTTGAAGAAGGAATTTTTATTGTGACTGAACTTTTATTGTCTTTATGCTTGTAACTCTCATCAACATAGAACCAATAGCAACAATTTTTCATTATGAGACTATCAGGATTAGTTGTTAGCCAAGATTTTTTGCCATTTGGCAGGCATAAAAGAATAAGGATTAGTGGACAATGGTCATAAGGATCATTATAAGTATCAACGATGTCGTTATAAGTTTTTGCTTCTAGATTATACACTATACAATCATTTTTTAATTTCCAATTTTCAGTTGCTTTCAATTGGTAATCCAAATGAGCACCGGACATACACCGCCTACCATGTCTCTCTTTTACTTCCTTAAAATATCCATCAATTCCATAATCATCTTGATAAAAACCGACATTTAATCCAGCGATGGAACCTATTGCTAGGACGAAAGATCTATTCAATTTTTCCTTACAGTGTTCGTCAGTAATCAATATCGGCAGCCCTTTGCTATTTTTGCGTATAATGAATAACTCAATTTCTCAGATATTTTAGTACATTTAGGCAGGTGTAAATAAGCACAAATTCTACCTTCTAAATATTATTAAGCTTTTCGTTTTTGTTTTACCTTTTCTGTGAAGTTTTTAGTCCTGGAGTTACATTTCTAGAATTTGTAATTATATTGAGATCAAAATAATTTTTAAATTTGTTTTACCTGCTAACTAAATAGAGCATAAATCCATGCATTGTAGTTGAGAAATTCTCAAATTTGCATTGAATTAACCAATGGATAAGGCTTTCTGTCTGAATGTTTGATGGACGATTTTAAAACCTTTACGTTCATGCATCCATTATAGTTAATGCATTCATCAGAAAAGACCGGCCCCCTTCGTTGGCCGTTGAGTGCTAGGGGTCTAAAAACGATTTCAAAAAAGTGCTTCTGGCCTACTAAGAAAATCCAAAACGCTGCGCTATCGGGTGGATAAAAGGCAAAACAACGGTTGGAGAAAATCAAAATTCAATTAAAATGAGTAGTCTGTCCCTAAAAGGAACAGACAAATTAACCAACTTATTTCTTATCCATAACTTTCCTGTACATCCTCGCCTGGAACCCGTGATACTTCGCAAACCCTTCTGCATCCTTTTGGTCAATCGTCTGACTGTCAAATGAAACCAGATCCTCAGAATAAAGCGCATTTGGTGAGCTGCGGGCAAGGATCGTAAGTGCGCCTTTGTAGAGCTTTACTTTCACTGTGCCTGTAACCCTTTCCTGGGACTTGTCAATAAACGCATTCAAATCAGCATAAAGTGGCTCGTCCACAAGCCCGTAATAGGCAAGTTCGGACCACTGATCGTCGACGATCTTCTTGAACTTCAGTTCCCCGCGGGTCAGGACGAGTTTTTCAAGGTCGGCGTGGGCTGCGAGGAGGACGGTTGCAGCCGGATGCTCGTAGTTCTCACGGGCTTTTAAGCCAAGCACACGGTCTTCGATCATATCTGTCCTGCCGACACCGTGGGTGCCTGCGATTCCGTTCAAAGTTTTGATGAGGGGATAACCGTCCATCAGCTCGTTATTTAAGGAGACCGGGACGCCTGCTTTAAAGCCGATGTCAATGACGAGGGGCTCTTCAGGAGCTTTTTCAGAGGACTTTGTCCACTCGTAGATCTCTTCCGGCGGGACAAAAGACGGGTCTTCGAGCCTGCCGCCTTCGATGCTTCGGCTCCAGATGTTTTCATCAACGCTCCAGGGTTTGGACTTGGTAGCTTCGACAGGGATGCCGTGTTCTTTTGCGTAATTGATTTCCCATTCGCGGGTCAGGTTCATCTCCCGCATCGGGGCGATAACATCCATATCGGTCTGACGGAAAACGGCTTCAAAACGGAGCTGGTCATTGCCTTTCCCGGTACATCCGTGGGCGAGGGCTACTGCGCCTTCTTTAACGGCTACTTCGACCACTTTTTTGGCGATCAGCGGGCGGGCGACGGATGTACCCATGACGTAGCCTTCGTAGTTTCCGTTGGCTTTGATCAGGGGGAAGATGTAGTCTTTTACGAACTCTTCCTTTGCATCGATCGTGTAGTGCTTGTTGCTGATCTTTTCGGCTTTTGCATCAGCTTTTTTGATATCTTCTTCGGGCTGGCCTACATCGACCGCAATTGTGACTACTTCATCGTACCCGTACTTTTCCTTGAGGATGGGGATGCACACTGAGGTGTCAAGCCCACCGGAATATGCAAGTGCAACTTTCTTTACCATGCTTTTACTACCCCTTGTTTGGCGGATTTGTGATAAGAACAATAATGATTAACGTGTCAATAGATTAACGTGTCAATAGATTAACGTGTCAATAGATTAACGTGTCAATAGATTAACGTGTCAATAGATTAACATGTCAATAGATTAACGTGTCAATGAATTAACGTGTCAATGGTTTAACATGTCAATGGTTTAACATGTCAATGGTTTAACGTGGCAATGAATTAACGTGTTAATTGATTAATAAGTTTAATAAGTTTTATAAATTTTATAATTATGGGAGCAATATGCTAAGTCCTGATAAATTTGACAGCTAACGGGCTGGCAAGTTTAAAAACTGATTATCGTTTGCCGGAGGATGGAAAGCCACCCTGCCGGCTCTGATTCTCATTCAATTATTCCGTTTCCGCTGGCACAGCAGTTTTTTAAAGCAGTACTTTTCAGAGATCCTGCTGCCGGTCTTTTTCTTTACCTTACTGCTCCATCTCTTTATGGTACTCGTTGATGGATTTGATCGTTAGCGCTTCCCCTTTCTTCATGGTCTCGATCGCATCGGCTGCTGCAATTGCTGCCTGGATGGTAGTGATATAGGGGACCTTGAAGTCAACAGCTGCTCGCCTGATCCTGTAGCCGTCCTTGCGGGACTGCTTGCTTGTGGGTGTGTTAATAATGAGGTCAACCTCGTCCCTGCGCATCATATCAATAACATTCGGGCTTCCGTCGTGTACTTTCTTTACAGTGTCCATGAAGATCCCGCGCTGTGCTAGGTAGTTCACAGTTCCCCTTGTGCCCATGAGTTCAAGGCCTGCTGCCTGCAGTTTCCTGGCAGCTCCCACAAGTTCGGGTTTGTCTGCTTCCCTGATAGAGAGGAAGACCTTTCCTGTAAGGGGCAGGAGGTTATCAGCTGCAAGCTCTGCCTTATAGTATGCCCTTCCGAAGTCGTAGTCTATGCCCATAACTTCTCCAGTG
This sequence comes from Methanosarcina sp. WWM596, assembly GCF_000969965.1. GTDB lineage: Archaea > Halobacteriota > Methanosarcinia > Methanosarcinales > Methanosarcinaceae > Methanosarcina. Next base: position 1,918,891 of record NZ_CP009503.1, on the reverse strand, counting down.
CTCTTCATCTCGGGTCCGAGGACAGGGTCTGCTCCCGGCAGTTTGTCAAAGGGTAGGAGAACTTCTTTGATCGAGACATGTTTGGGCTTTGGCTCGTCCGTGTAGCCCAGGCTCTTTAAGCTGTGCCCGGCAATCACTTTGGCTGCAATCTTTGCAAGAGGGAGGCCGACCGCCTTTGAGACAAAAGGAATTGTCCTGCTTGAACGCGGGTTTGCTTCAAGCACAAAGACCTTTCCGCCTTTCTCTGCCATCTGGATGTTGATCAGGCCCTTGACCCTCAGGCCGAGCGCAATCTTTCGGGTGTAGTCCCTTACCTGGTCAAGTACGTCTTCTGAGAGCGACTGGGGCGGGATTACACAGGCTGAGTCTCCGGAGTGGACCCCGGCTTCCTCGATGTGTTCCATGATTGCCCCGATGAGGACTTCTTTCTGGTCACAGACTGCATCAACATCAATTTCGCAGGCGCCTTCCAGGAAGTCATCAATAAGGATGGGGTGTTCGGGAGAAACCCTGACCGCCTCTTTCATGTAGCGTTCAAGGTCGATTTCGTCATAAACGATCTCCATTGCTCTGCCGCCGAGCACGTAGGACGGACGTACCAGTACCGGGAATCCGATCCTCTGTGCAACCTTGATTGCTTCCTGCTGCGAGGTTGCATACCCGCCTTCCGGCTGAGGGATACCGAGTTTCTGCATAAGGAGGTAGAACTTTTCCCTGTCTTCGGCAAGGTCCATGTCATCAGGGTCCGTTCCCATGATCACGGTATCAAGGTCTGTCCTGTGTTTTAACTCCTTTTTCAGAGGGATTGCAAGGTTCACCGAGGTCTGCCCTCCGAACTGTACAAAGACACCGTCAGGTCTCTCACGTTCGATTACGTTCATCACGTATTCCATTGTGAGGGGTTCAAAAAAGAGCTTGTCCGAAGTGTCAAAGTCGGTTGACACGGTTTCAGGGTTGTTGTTAATGATATGGGTCTCTATGCCCTCTTCCCTGAGTGCGGTTACTGCATGAACGGTACAGTAGTCGAACTCTATTCCCTGCCCTATCCTGATCGGCCCTGCACCCAGGATAAGGATTTTCTTCCTGTCTGTGGGGTTTGTCTCACAGGTGGCTTCGTAAGTGGAATAGTAGTAGGGGGTTGCTGCCTGGAACTCGGCTGCACAGGTATCGACCATCTTGAAGGTAGCAAGAATTCCGGATGCATGCCTGAGGTCGCTTATTTCCTGCCTGGTCTTTCCGGTCAGTTCTGCAAGGCGACTGTCTGGGAAACCCATCTTCTTTACTTCGCTAAGGAATTCAGGAGTTAGTTCCTCTACACGGATGCGCTTTTCCATATCCACGATATTCTTCATCTTTGAAAGGAAGAAAGGATTGATGCTCGAAAGTTCGGCAATTTCCTTTACCGACATTCCCCTCTCAAGCGCGTGGAAGATCACAAAAAGGCGTTCGCTTGTGGGAGTCTTGAGGAGAGTTTTGATTTCGGGTTCTTCCCAGCGTTTTATTCCCAGCTGGGAGTCGATATCAAGAGACTTGAAAGCCTTCAGGAGGGATTCTTCAATTGTCCTGCCAATTGCCATGATTTCTCCCGTACTCTTCATGGCTGTGGTCAGGGTCTTGTCCGCAGTTACGAATTTGTCAAAAGGCCACCTGGGAATCTTTGTGATCACATAGTCCAGAGCCGGCTCAAAAGAGGCAGGGGTGCTCATGGTAACGTTGTTTATGATCTCATCGAGCGCCATCCCGATTGCAATCTTTGCAGTTACGCGGGCAATCGGGTAGCCCGTGGCTTTGGATGCAAGGGCTGATGACCTTGAGACCCTCGGGTTTACCTCAACAATGCGATAATCGCCTTCCTTTAAAGCATACTGGATATTGCACCCCCCTTCGATCTTGAGGGCACGAATGATCTTAATAGAGGCACTCCTGAGCATCTGGTGCTCTTCATCGGTCAGGGTCTGCGAGGGGGCAACAACTGCCGATTCTCCGGTGTGGACGCCCATGGGGTCGATGTTTTCCATATTACAAATCACGATGCAGGTATCATTTGCATCCCTCATGACCTCGTACTCAACCTCTGCCCAGCCGAGCACGCTTTCTTCAATAAGCACCTGATTGATGCGGCTGCGCCTGAGTCCGCGTTCCGTAATCTCAAGGAGCTCCTCTTTTGTGCGGGCAATTCCGCCACCAGCGCCACCAAGAGTGTAAGCCGGGCGGACAATCAGGGGCAAGCCGAGTTCTCCGACAACCTCTTCAGCTTCTTTTAAGGAGTGGACTGCACGGCTTAAGGGGACCTTTTCTCCGATCTTCAGCATGGTCTCTTTGAAGAGTTCCCTGTCTTCTGTGTTTTTAATGGCTTCTACAGGGGTTCCAAGGATCTGGACTCCGTATTTTTCAAAGACACCCCTTTCAGCAAGTTCACTGGTAATATTGAGGCCTGTCTGCCCGCCAATACCTGCAATGATCCCGTCCGGGCGCTCTTTTTCAATGATTTTTTCAACAATTCTGGAATCAAGAGGCTCGATGTAGACCGAATCCGCCATTTCGGGGTCGGTCATAATGGTTGCAGGGTTTGAGTTCACAAGCACAACCTGTACGCCTTCTTCTTTTAAGGACCTGCACGCCTGGCTTCCCGAGAAGTCGAACTCTGCAGCCTGTCCGATTGTGATCGGCCCTGAACCTATAAGCAAAACTTTCTTTATGTCCTCGTGTTTTGGCATCAGAGATCCCCTCCGAGGACCTTTACGACCTTGTCAAAGAATGTCTCCTCAGTATCCATGGGCCCTGCCTGGGCTTCAGGATGGAATTGCACACTGAAAATGTCCAGGTCTTTGTGGGAAACCCCTTCAACGGTTTTGTCGTTTGCGTTCAGGTACTTCACATAGAGCCCTGTCCCTTCAAGGGAATCCGCATCCACTGCATACCCGTGATTCTGGGAGCTTATGAAAATCTTGTTTTCAATAAGATCCTTTACCGGCTGGTTTCCTCCCCTGTGCCCGAACTTAAGCTTGTAAGTCCTAGCTCCCATTGCAAGGGAGATAATCTGGTGCCCGAAGCAGATCCCTGCGACCGGAATCGTACCTGCAAAAGCTTTTACGGCGTTGATTGCGTCTGTTGCTTTTTCCGGATCTCCCGGACCGTTTGAAACAAAAAGGAGGTCTGGCTCGTAACCTGCAATTTCCTTTGGTTTTGTAGTTGCAGGAACCAGGGTAAGGTCGATTCCCCTTTTATGCAGGTTGTTTATGATGTTGCGTTTTATGCCGAGATCAAACACAACTGCATGTTTGGGTTTTCCGCTGCCCTTCCATGCGCCTTCCGCTCCCGGGATAAAGAGGGGTTCCTTACAGGTTACAAGTGCGATAAGCTCTTCATCCGTTATCTGTGGAAAATTCCTTGCCACATCCACGGCTTCTTCTCCATCGTCACTGCCAGTAAGCAGGGCTGCCCGCATGGTCCCGCGCTCCCTTGCTCCTATAGTAAGCATACGGGTGTCCACGCCTTCAATTCCTGGTTTTCCTTCATCCTCTAAAAATTTGTGGATAGAACGAGTAGATTTGTAGTGATAGGGTTTTTTGCAGGCTTCCCGGACAACAAGCCCCTCCGCATGGATGTTGTCGGACTGGAAACGCTCCCCACTAACACCATAATTCCCTATAAGAGGGTAGGTGAACATTAAAATCTGGCCCTTGTAGGAAGGGTCAGTTAGAGCCTCCTCATATCCCGTAAATTGAGTGGTAAAAACAAGTTCGCCGCAAGCTGTGCCTTCGGCACCAAAACCGGTGCCCTTAATAATTGTTCCGTCTTCTAATCCTAGTACTGCTTTCATCATCTGAACCTGCGAGTAAATGTCATAAGACATGTATAAGTGTTGCGATGACTTTTTCGATTCCCTAATTTCTCATATATTTTCAGTTCTTTAATATATAAATATTTCAATTATAATATTTCATTTGGGAATCCGGCCTTTTAACTATATGAAATTTTTTACCCGAATCTCCCGGTGTTCAACATATATGTTCAATAATAATGTAATCTAATATGATCTCAAACATTAATGAACTACCAAGAAATTGACAAAAATATCTAATTTATTATCCTGGGAAAAATTTATATTTATAAATCCGAAAATGTTATATATATTCTCAATATGATCACGGGTTAAAAATAAATTCACCACAATGTTGAGAATATTGGACAAATCGGCAATTAATTGCCTATTTGTGTACATCTGCGGGAAATGAGATAAAACTAAAGTTATTCCCTGAAACCTCACTATGCTAAAGAAAAGGCAGATTTCATACTTTTAGATCCTGAATTCATATGTGATTTATAACAGTTTTAGTCTCCTGCATATTTATAGTATATACGAATTCCGCAAAAATAATATATATGATGAGGTTACAAATTACAGCCAGGAAAATAAGCAGTTTAATATGTAAAAAATAGAAAGTTCTCTTTAATCTATATATTCAGTTGTCTGAAATTAATAGTACAAAGAGTAGATTAATTCGAATAAAATTTAGTTTTTATTTCCCGGATTTTTGTGACAATTTTTTACCTATCGTAAAGACTGTTGATGATTTTTAAAAACAAGTTCGGTTAAACCGGGGTATTATTATGGACAAAAATATAAAACTTGAAGTACGAAACATTACTAAAGTTTTTGGTAAAAACCCCTCTAAAGTAATTTCTCTTCTAAATGAAGGCTTATCCAAAAGTGAAATTTTTGAAAAGACAAAACAGACTGTAGGGCTCAACAACGTTAACTTTGAGGTTTACGATGGAGAGATTTTCGTAATAATGGGACTTTCAGGCTCCGGAAAATCCACCCTCCTGCGCTGCTTGAATCGCCTTATCGAACCAACAAAAGGAGAGATCCTGATCGACGGGCAAAACATTACCAACATGAACTCTGAGGAACTGAGAAGTACCCGCAGGAGCAAGCTTGGAATGGTTTTTCAGAATTTTGCCCTGTTGCCTCACAGGTCTGTCCTGGATAATGTGGCTTACGGGCTTGAAATCCAGGGGATTCCTAAAGAAGAACGCTACTTAAAGGCGCATGAAGCCATAGAAACCGTAGGGCTCAAAGGTCAGGAAAATAGCAGGATAACCCAGCTCAGCGGTGGCATGAAGCAGAGGGTAGGGCTTGCAAGGGCGCTTGCTAATGACCCTGACATCCTGCTTATGGACGAGGCTTTCAGTGCCCTTGATCCCCTTATCAGGAGTGATATGCAGGACGAGCTGCTTTCTCTTGAGGACAGGGTGCAAAAGACAATTATTTTTGTCTCCCACGACCTGGACGAAGCCCTGAAAATCGGAGACCGCATAGCACTCATGAAAGACGGGGAAGTTGTTCAGATAGGGACCCCTGAAGAGATCCTGACCGAACCTGCAGATTCCTATGTTTCGAGGTTCGTTGCAGGGGTCGACAGGTCCAAAATTCTTACCGCTGAATCGGTTATGAAACGACCGGACCCCGTCATATCCATCAATTCCGGGCCCAGGGTTGCCATTCAGTTGATGAGAGACCATGGAATCTCCTCGATTTATGTGGTTGAGGGGAAGAACAGGCGCCTGAAAGGCATAGTTATGATAGTGGATGTCCTTGAAGCCCTGAAAAAAGGAAAAAGCCTTGAATCAGTGGTGATTTCGGATACCCCCCGCGTAGCTCCAGATATGCCTCTTAAAGAGATAATCCCTCTGATTGCTGAAAGCCAGTACCCTCTTGCAGTAGTCAATGATTCCGGAAAGCTACTCGGGATTATAGTCCGGGCCAGTGTGCTCGGTGCCCTTGCAATTTCCGGAGAGAACGAGCAGGATGACGTTCCCGAAGAAAAAGCTCCCGAAGAAAAGCCTCTCGGAGAAAAAGCTTCAGAAGAAAAGCCTCCTGAAGAGAAGCCTCCCGAAAAAACAGTTCCCATCGATAAAAATGAAGGAGACGCTGGGCAACCACCCGAAGGCTCAGGCGGCCCAGGTGACCCTGGCAGTATAATAAATAACGGAATTGACAACGGGCCTGTGCCTGCAGAAGCAGGAGCAAATAATAGAGCGCCTGCCAAAACCCCTGACAAGTCTGATACCATACCAGGCCCTGAGGTGAAAACATGCTAATTCCCCGAATCCCTATCGGAGACACGGTCGAGTTTTCTGTGGACTGGATCGAGGGCAATTTCGGCATATTTCTGGACTTTATAAGCGATCGGCTTGATTTCCTGATCACGGGTTTAAAAGACGTGCTTCTTTTCCTGCCTCCTGAACTCTTTATCCTTGGTATTTCCCTACTCGCCTATTTTGCGGGGAAACGCAATATCAAGCTTGCAGTCGGGACTGCATTTGGTTTTTTCCTCATCCAGAATATGGGTCTCTGGGTGCTCTCGATAGAGACGCTTGCCCTCGTGATCTCCTCTGCCCTGCTTACCCTGATTATAGGGATTCCCGTAGGGATCCTCTGTGCAAAAAACGAAATGCTTTACCATATTGTAAAGCCCCTGCTTGACCTCATGCAGACCATGCCGTCTTTTGTGTACCTGATCCCTGCCCTGATCTTTTTCGGGCTCGGAAACGTCCCGGGGATGATCGCAACGGTTGTCTTTGCCATGCCTCCCGCAATCAGGCTTACCAACCTGGGGATCAGACAGGTCCCAAAAGAGCTAAAAGAGGTCGCAGACGCCTTTGGATCCACGGGATGGCAGAAGCTTACAAAAGTGGAATTGCCTGTGGCTCTCCCGACCATTATGGCCGGGGTCAACCAGTGCATTATGCTCTCCCTTTCCATGGTCGTTATTGCAGCTATGATCGGAGCCAGAGGGCTCGGTTACCAGGTCCTTTTCGGGATCCAGCGAGTGGACATCAGCATGGGCTTCGAAGCAGGGCTTGCTATTGTCATAATAGCGGTTGTCCTGGACAGGATTACCCAGAACCTCAGTCCCAGGTAAAAACGTTCCACTCCCGATGCCTTCCTGAAACAGGCACCTGGGATTCAGAATACCTGGGATTCAGAATTTCACTTTAACAGGGACACCCCCTTCCGACAGCACCACATAGTGCCACAAAATACAGACAGTATAAAACAGTGTCTAAAACAGTTTCTGGAAGAGGTGCATCACTAACTTCAATCCCCTGAATATTCTAAAATAAGAAGAAAACTGGACATCAGAAGTCCGGAAATCTGAATAAAAACCAAAATAGAAATAAATTCGAAAATAGGTTGTAGATATTTTGACCAGTAAAAAATTAAACCCTGAAAGAAAAAAGATCGGATCGATTCTTACAATCGTTCTGATCATAGGGCTTACCCTCTTTGCGGCAGGCTGTGCAGAACAAGGAGATGAAGCTGTAGAAGGAGCAGAAGTTTCAGAAGTAGCAGAGTTAAGCGAGCCTGTGAAAATAGGATATGTCTTATGGGATGGGGAGATTGCAAGTACCAATGTGATGCAGCAGGTTCTTGAACAGGCAGGATATGAAGACGTTGAAATCATTGCAGTTGATGTAGGTCCCCTTTATCAGGGGCTCGCTGACGAGCAGTTTGATTTCACCACATCTGCCTGGCTTCCCTATACCCACCAGACCTACTGGGAAACTTACGGAAACCGGCTAGACTCTGTCCATACAAACCTCGAAGACTGCAGGATAGGACTTGTTGTGCCTTCCTATGTAACTATTAATTCCATTGAAGAGCTCAACTCCGAAAAAGACAAATTTGACGGTAAGATAATCGGCATTGACCCAGGAGCAGGCATCATGCAGGTATCCGAAGACGCAATTTCCGAGTATGGCCTTGATATGGAGCTTGTCTCAGGCAGCAGTGCTGCGATGACCGCCTCCTTGAAAAAAGCCATCGACTCCGAAGAATGGGTAGTTGTGACTCTCTGGTCTCCCCACTGGTCTTTTAACCGCTGGGACCTCAAGTACCTTGATGACCCTAAAGGCGTTTACGGCGAAGCTGACCACGTTGAAACCCTGGCAAGGCTTGGACTCAAAGAAGATAAACCCAACCTCTACGGCATCCTGACCCGCTTCCAGTGGACTCATAACGATATCCAGGCAGTAATGGTGGATATTGAAAACGGAATGGCTCCTGAAGAAGCCGCAGCAAATTGGGTCAAAAGTAACCCTGAAAAAGTTAACGAATGGATCGGAGAGAAGTAAATTTCTCTTTCATTTTCCATTTATCTTTTTTACCTGATTTTTTATTTCGCCGTTCTTTTGCAATACCGATTAGTGTCGTCGATATCCACCTCAACCACCGCTACTGTAGCTGTTTCCTCCACTGGAATCGCTATCAACACCGGAACTACTCCCCAGCACAGTTATTGTAGTAAACTTTGAATCTGTACCATCTGGCGTTGTTTACTATAAGGCAAGCTGTATAGTTTCCCGGTGATAAATAAGTATGAGCTGGATTCTGTTCGTTTGAAGCAGCTTCATCCCCAAAGTCCCAGTTCCACCCAGTTGCATTTTCTGAACTGTCGGTAAACTGAACTGAGAAAGGTGCAAAACCTTCACTGACATTGATGCTGAAATTAGCTACCGGAAATACTGATTCCGGATCCGGAAAGATTGCAAGTCCCCCAATAAAAACATCGATATTTACTGTTGCTGAGACAGTATCGTTTGAGGTGTCAATTGCAGAGACATTGTTGCTATAATAACCGGCCCTGGTTACCACATATACCTTTTCTCCATTAGGTGTGACTGCAATTCCATTAGGAACTTCTCCTACTTTCACCTTGGTTATAATTGTTCCTGTGGCTATGTTAATTACAAAAACAGCCTTAAATTGTGTTGCGATCCACTTGTAATGTATACAAATGGCCACGTGGATGACATCCTATTTTCAACGCTTATATTAGCAAGTTTGGAACTAGTATTGAGTCCGTTGCTAGCTGTCAAATTAACTGTATAGTTTCCTTGAATTCTGTACACATAATCCCTACATCACAGTTTAACATTTTATTATTGTCAATTCCTGAACTTACTAACGAAAGCCTAATCCAATTATTGCAGTTATCAATCCTGTTATTACGAATATCTACTGTTTGATCATATGCATAGATGCCAGTGGAACAATTTGAGATCATATTACCTAATACATTTGAGATCATATTACCTAATATATTTGAGATCGTATTACCTAATATATTTGAGATCGTATTACCTAATATATTTGAGATCGTATTACCTAATATATTTGAGATCGTATTACCTAATACTGTATTATTTCTTCCGCAGTAGGAAATATGTACACCCCCTTCGCCGTTAGAAATTTTATTTTCAGCTATTAAATTGCCTGAACTTTCGGGCCCCAGAAGAGTATAACCATTTTCAATAGTATTACCTGTCACATTATTCATA